>NZ_JBDJMT010000002.1:0-424459 GCF_039674045.1 Stenotrophomonas sp. TWI602 | reverse complement strand
CTTGTTGCCGTCGCTGCGGGTGGGTGTTCACCGGGGTGAAGACCGCGTCGCAGCGAGGGAGCGAATACTAAAGACTTCTGAAAATTCGTCAAGGGTTTTCGTCGATCTTTTTCATCAACGCGTCATCCATCCATGCTGCTCATCAACAAGCGCGGCAGCACGCGCGTTGCGCGTGCTGCCGCTGGCTTGCTAACAATGCATCTCTTGTCATCAGGAATGCATGCGATGTCCGCGGTAGGCAAACGTTCGTTGTGGCGCGATCTCTCCCTGCCTGCGGTGATGGCGGGCTTCATTACGGTATTGGTGGGCTTCGCCAGTTCGGCGGTGATCGTGTTCCAGGCCGCACGCGCGGTAGGCGCCGACCAGGCGCAGATCGCCTCGTGGATGTGGGCGTTGGGCCTTGGCATGGGCGTGACGTGTATTGGTCTGTCACTGCGCTATCGGATGCCGGTCGTCACTGCATGGTCCACGCCGGGTGCGGCCATGCTCGTGGTGGGTGCGGGCGCGGTCGGCTACAGCGATGCGATCGGTGCGTTCGTCCTTGCCGCGGTGCTGGGCATGCTCGCCGGCTTCTCGGGGATCTTCGCGAAGCTGATGAAGCGTGTGCCGATGGCGCTGGCCGCTGGCATGCTTGCTGGCGTACTGCTGCGCTTCGGTCTGGATGTGTTCGTCTCCATGGGCACTCAGCTGGGCATGGCACTGGCGATGTTCGCCACCTGGCTGATCGGGCGACGGCTGTTCCCGCGCTATGCGGTGATCGCCACGCTGGTTGTCGGTGTCCTGGTCGCCGCAGGTCAGGGCCTGCTTCATATGCAGGACGTGCGGCTGGAACTGGCCACGCCGGTATTCACCTGGCCAACGCTGTCGTGGTCGGCGGTGTTCGGCATCGCCCTGCCCCTGTTCGTGGTCACCATGGCCTCGCAGAACATCCCGGGCGTAGCGGTGATCCGTGCCTCCGGCTACGACACCCCGGTATCGCCGGTGATCGGCTGGATCGGGGTGGTCAACACGCTGCTCGCCCCGTTTGGCGCCTATGGGCTCAACCTGGCCGCGATCACCGCCGCGATCTGCATGGGCCGTGAGGCACACGAGGATCCGGCCCGCCGTTATACCGCCGCGGTGGCCGCGGGCGCCTTCTATATCGTGGTGGGCCTGTTCGGGGCGACGGTGGCGGCCGTGTTCGCCGCCTTCCCCAAGGAACTGGTGGCCTGCGTGGCCGGCATCGCACTGTTGGGCACCATCGCCAACAGCCTGGCGACGGCCCTGCGTGAGGAGGCCGATCGCGAAGCGGCGCTGGTGACCTTCCTGGTCACCGCCTCGGGCCTGTCGCTGGCCGGGATCGGCTCGGCGTTCTGGGGGTTGGTCGCCGGCGGCATCTGCCTGGCAGCACTGCGACCGCGTCCGGTCGCCCGCTGACGCCTCACGCGCCTTCGAAGATACGCAGTACGACGAACAGTGCCAGGCCCAGGCCCAGGGCAAGCCGGCTGGTACCCCCGCGGCGTACTAGTTCGGCGTTGATCCGCTCCGGCTGCCCGGTAAAACGGGCCTGCGCCCGCGCCACCATGCGGCGGCAATGCCAGCGGTACAGCGCATTGCCGAAGATGCCCAGCGAGAGCCGCACACCCAGCGATAACACGACGCCGCCCACCGCCAGGTCCAGCAGGACCATCGCCATGCCAATGGCGAAATCGGCCATGAGCACCGCGAATGCCACCAGGTACATACGCCGGTACATGAGCCAGTGGAAGCCAAACAGGACGGCCGGCCAGTGCCACGGGCGCGGCCAGCGGCCACCGGCCTCATCGAGATGCCAGCGACGGGCATACAACGCGAAGTTGTCGCCCACCGCCTTCGCCAGCAGCGGATGGCGGTCATGCACCGCCACGGCCGCATCGATCTGGGCGTCGATCATGGCCTCGTGCAGGGCGGTGCTGGGCGCGCGATAAGGATCCTCGGCCGTCTCGTCCGGCCGGGCCGGGGACGGAACCGTACTCATAGCGGGCGAACCGCCAGCGTCTGCTGCAGCACGTGCTGCGCACCCGGTGCCAGGGTCACCACATCCGGGCCGGCATTGGCCGCTTCCAGGCACACATAGTTGCGCCAGCCGGCCCCGACATCGGCCATCTTGCTGGCGCCGGCCTCGCCCGGGTTCCAGGCGACCAGCGAGCGGCTGCCGGTGGTGGTGATCTCGATGCGGCGCTTCAGGCCCGGGTCCTTGAGCACGTAGCGGCCGCCGGCCTGCGTATAGATGCGGTCGCTGCGGCCGGGATCGCGCGGGTCGCGCAGGTTCCAGTCGCCCTGCTGCTGGCGCGGGGTCGCGTAATTCTCGAACTTGTCCAGGTAGGACAGGCCATCCAGGCCCTCCACGCTGACCTGCATCGCATCGCTGACATGGAAGTAGTTGTGCAGGGCCTGGGTGAAGGCGACCGGCTGGCGGCCGGTGTTTTCGGTGATCAGGCGCTGTTCCAGGGTCCGGCCGATGCGCAGCTCCATGCGCAGGCGCAGGTCCAGGTTCTCCAGCACCGGCGGCGCCAGGGTCAGCACCATGGTGCCGTCGGCCTCTCGACGGGCCTGCTGCAGGGTCCATGGCACGTTGCGGACGAAGCCATGCGAGGGCACGTCATTGCCCTGCCCCTGGCGGCCGAAGTACGGCCAGCACACGGGGCTGCCCCCGCGGATCGGGGTCGGCAGCGGCTGGGCGCTCGGCGAGAGCCACATGACGTCCTGCCCGCCCTTGGGCACATAGGACAGGAGCTGGCCGCCGAATACGCTGATCGCGGCGGTGGCGAACGGGGTCTGGACCGTCCACGCGGGGAAGCCCTGGATGTCGGCCAGGCTGAGCCCGGGCACCTTGGGCAGGGCCGCGCGGGGCGCCGCCGGGGATTGGACGTACTGGGCGTGATTGGGCGGCAGGGTGAACACGGTGGATGCGGGCATGGTCGGTGTGGAAGAAGGAGGAGCACCGCGAAGGGCGGTGAGAATGCGCTGGCCGGCACGGCCATCGGCGGGGGTCCAGCCCAGGCGCTGCTGCTCGGCCTGGATGGCGCGGCGGGTGGCGGTACCGATCATGCCGTCGGCCGTACCGATATCGTGGCCGCGGGCCAGCAACAGGGTCTGCAGCTCTCGACGTTCGGTACGGCCGATGCCGGGATCATCGGTTGGCCAGGCGGCGGCAATGCCGGTTCCACCACGCAGGCGATCGGCCAGTGTCGCGATCGCCAGCGCGTAGCTCTCGGCGGCGTTGTAGGCGTAGATCGCATCGTAATTGCGGAACACCAGCCACGCCGGGCCCTTGGCACCGGTCGGGAGTAGCAGTGCCGCGTTGCTGTCGGCCGGGAGCCCCGCAGGCGCCAGCCCCCCCCCGGCGACCGGGACGATGCCCAGCGCGCGCCAGTCAGCCAGTGGCTTGCGCTGGGTGCGGCCGGCTTGGGCGGCGTTGAAGCCGGCCGGAATCTTCACCTCGATGCCCCACGGCTGCCCGGTACGCCAGCCTGCCTTCTTGAGATAGTTGGCGGTGGAGGCCAGCGCATCGGGAATGGAGGCGACCAGATCGCGGCGACCATCGCCGTCGCCATCCACCGCGATACGCGCATAGGTGGAGGGCATGAACTGGGTGTGGCCGAAGGCGCCGGCCCACGAGCCGGTCAGGCCCTCGGCGCGCAGGTCGCCGGCATCGATCAGCTTGAGCAGGGCCAGCAGTTCACCGCGGAAGAAGGGCTGGCGGCGGCCTTCGCAGGAGAGCGTGGCCAACGACTGCAGCAGCGGGCGCTTGCCGAACACGCGGCCGTAATCGCTCTCTACGCCCCACACCGCGACAATGGTGGCGGCATCGACACCGTACTCGGCCGAAACACGGGCCAGCAGATCACGGTGCTCGATCAGACGGGCGCGCCCGTCATCAACGCGCTGGGTATCCACCAGCGCGGCCAGGTAATCCCACAACGGAGTGGTGAACTCCGGCTGTGCATCCAGCAGCGGCAACACGCTGGGGTCGGGGGTCAGCCCGGCGGTGAGCACCTCGAAGCGCTCGGCGCTGATGCCCTGCTTGCCGGCCTGCGCCTTCAGCGTGACCAGGCAGGTGGCGAATGCGTCCGGCGCGGCGACCGCGATCGACGGTGCGCCGAGCCACAGCCCGGCCAACAACAGGGGCGACCATCGCATTGGCGGAATCCTTGCAGCCAGTGGACCTGCATCATAGCGGCAATGCCGCGCGGGTCAGGCCGGCTGTAGCAGACGCAGGCCGAAGGCGGGATCGGTGGCGTTCCAGTGGGCGGTCACGCGCAGGCCGGCGGCGGCGGCCATCGCGGCGAACACCGCATCGGTGTACTTGTGACTGTACTCGACGGTCATCGCCTCGCCTTCGGCGAAGTCGAAGCTCTGCCCCCCCACCTGCACGCGCTGGTCGCGCTGGCTGACCAGCTCGGTTTCGATGCGCAGCCGCGGCACGCTGTAGCGGGCACGATGGCGGAAGCCGTCCAGATCGAAATCGCTGCCGATGTCGCGGTTGAGCCGACGCAGCAGATTGAGGGTGAACTCGGCGGTGACCCCGGCGGCATCGTTGTACGCCGCTTCGATCAACGCCGCGTCCTTGTGCAGGTCGATGCCGATCAGGGCCATGCCATCCGGGCCCATGGTCTGGCGCATCGCCTTCAACAGGGCGACGGCGTCGTCGTGGGCGAAGTTGCCCAAGGTCGATCCAGGGAAGAACACCAGGTGGCGGGCCGGCTCGCGCTGCGGCGATGGCAACTGCACCGGCTGGGTGAAATCCGCGCAGACCGGCAGCATTTCGATGTCCGGCAGCGAGGGGGCCAGCCGGGTGATGCTGTCCAGCAGCGCGGCGCGGGAGATTTCGATCGGGGTGTAAGCGACCGGGTCCCGCAGCGCATGCAGCAGCAGTTCGGTCTTGCGCCCGCTGCCACTGCCCAGCTCGACCACATGCAGGCGCGGGCCGACCACCTTGGCGATGTCACGCGCGCAGTCCTGCAGCAGCTGCAGCTCGGTGCGGGTCGGGTAGTACTCCGGCTGCTGGGTGATCTGCTCGAACAGCGCCGAGCCCTGCGCATCGTAGAAGTACTTGGAGGGCAGCTGCCGCGGCGTGGTGGACAGACCACGCAGGATGTCGGCGGTGATCTGGTCCCGATCCGGCTGCAGATCGGTCAACGCTTGGAGTGCATCACGGACCGAACTCATGCGGCATCCCGGGCCAGGCGCAGGCCGGCGAACTGCCACCGGGCCGACGGCGCGAAGAAATTGCGGTAGCTGGCGCGCAGGTGATCGGCCGGGGTGGCGCAGCTGCCTCCGCGCAGCACCCACTGCCCGCACATGAATTTGCCGTTGTACTCACCGAGGTTGCCCGGGAAGGTGCGGAAGCCGGGATACGGCCCGTAGGCGCTGCTGGTCCATTCCCAGACATCGCCAAACAGCTGGACGAGATCGCCTTCTTCCGCCGCCCCGCCCGGGTGGAGGTGATCGGTATCGGCGAAGCGACCCCGCAGCGGCCGGCCGGCGGTGGCGGCCTCCCATTCGAATTCGGTGGGCAGCCTGGCGTCCTGCCAGCGTGCGTAGGCGTCGGCTTCGAAGTAACTGAGATGGCAGACCGGTGCGTGGGGGTCGAGCGCACGCCAGCCGCCGAGGGTGAACTCCCGCTCCAGCGCGTCATCCCAATAGAGTGGATGCTCCCAGTGCTGCTCCTGACACAGGGTCCAGCCTTCGCTCATCCACCAACGCGGCTCGCGGTAGCCACCGGCCTGCACAAACTGGCGGTACTCCTCGTTGCTGACCGGGCGGTTGGCCAGCGCATGCGCGGGCACCAATACGCGGTGGACCGGCGATTCGTTGTCATAGGCGAACGTGGGGCGGGTGGGCCAGACCGGCGCGCCGATCTCCACGATCTGTTCAGGACTGCTGAGCCACTGCAGCGGCAGCGCACGGGCCGGCGCCACGACAAGATCCTCGCGGTAGGCCGGCTGCAGCGGGTTGGACCAGAACGCGTGCTTGATATCGGTCAGCAGGAGTTCCTGATGCTGCTGCTCATGGTGCAGGCCGAGCAGCAGCTGCTGCTGGGCCTGCTCACTCAGGCTGCCGGCCTGCAGCGCAGCGATCACGCGCTGGTCGATCTCGGCGCGGAAATGCAGCACTTCATCCAGCGAGGGCCGCGAGAGCAGACCGCGCTGGGGGCGCGCATGGGCCGGGCCGATGCTCTGGTAGTAGCTGTTGAACAGGTAATGCCAGTCCGCATCGACCGGTGCGTAGCCGGGCCGGGTGGCCAGCACGAAGCGCTCGAAGAACCACGTGGTGTGGGCCAGGTGCCATTTTGCCGGACTGGCGTCGGCCATGCTCTGCACCATGGCGTCTTCCGCACTGAGCGGCGCGGCCAGCGCGACCGTGCGGGCGCGCACGCTGGCGTAGCGGGCGGCCAGCGACGTCGGCGGGGCGGCAGTATGCGGAGGTGCGGCAGCAACGGCGGTAGTCATCGCGATCAGGATCGGCCAGCCGGGGTGAGTGCCACGTCATGGCACGGCATGGATCGGGTGACAACGCTCAGAATGCGTCGAGATAGAACCAGCGGCCGTCTTCGCGGACGAAGCGACTGTGTTCGAGCATTTTCACCGCACTGCCGCCGCCGACCTTGTAGCGCGCGGTGAAACGGACCTGGGCGTGGTCGGCATCTGAGCGGGTATGTGCGTGGATCGTCAGCCCCAGCCACTGCGTGCGCTGGCCGGGTGCTTCGTCCAGCGACAGCTCGGCCGGGCGCGTGGACGGGTGCCAGCTGGCCAGCAGGTACCCGGCCAGGTGGCGCACGTAGGCGCTGTAGCGCGAGCGCATCAGCGCTTCGGCATCCGGCGCGGGTGTGCCGGCGTGGTAGCGGCCGCAGCAGGCGGCGTAGGCCAGTGGGCGGCCGCAGGGACAGGGGTCGGAGATGGCGGTGGTCATGGGGGTATTGTCGCGCGATGACCGGGCGTATGCTGGCGCGCCTTCTGCCGCGATGTGCTGCCGTGCTTGAGCTGGTTCCCCCTGAGCTGTTGTGGTTGGTGGCGATCGCCTTCATCGCCGGCCTGGTCGATGCCGCCGTCGGCGGCGGTGGGCTGGTGCAGTTGCCCGGGTTGTTCACCGTCTTGCCGCAGCACACGCCGGCGATGCTGTTCGGCACCAACAAGTTCAGCTCGATGTTCGGCACGGCGGCTGCCGCATTCCGCTACGCGCGCAATGTGCGCTTCCCGTGGCGGCCGGTACTGTTCGCGGCGGGCACGGCGTTTGTGTTCTCGTTTGCCGGGGCCACGGCGGTCAGCCTGCTGCCCAAGGACGCGGTACGCCCGCTGGTGCTGGTGCTGCTGGTGGCGATGCTCGGCTACACGCTGTGGAAGAAGGACTTCGGTGCCCTGCACCGCCCGCGCGAGATCGGCCGCAAGGAACTGGTGACCGCGTTGGCGATCGGTGCGGTGATCGGGTTTTACGACGGCTTCTTCGGGCCCGGCACCGGCAGCTTCCTGATCTTCCTGTTCGTGCGCTTCTTCGGGCTGGACTTCCTGCGTGCGTCGGCCGCCTCCAAGGTGGTGAACCTGGCGACCAACGTGGCGGCGATCTCCTTCTTCGTGCCGACCGGCAACATCCTGTGGCTGTTCGCACTGCCGATGGCCGCGGCCAACATCATCGGCTCGGTGGTCGGCACGCGGATGGCGCTGCGCGGTGGCACGCCCTTCATCCGCAAGCTGTTCGTCGGCCTGGTGGTGGTGCTGATCGCCCGGATGGGCTGGGACACCTTCGCCGGTTAGCAGGACGGGCCAGCCCTGGGGCTGACCCGTCGGTTGCTCAGCGCTTGGGCTTGGCGGGCTTCTTTGCGGGCGCCTTGGGCGCGGCCTTGGTGGCCGTCTTCTTTGCCGCTTTCTTTGCCGGTACCTGGGGCACAGCCTTCTTCGGGCGGGATGCCGGCGCCGCTGCCGGCGCCGCCACGACCTCGGCCTCGACGTGGGCGTCCTCGTCGATCGAGGCCGCCATCACTTCAGTGGCCATCGCCTCGGGGGCATCCACTACGGCAGGCGGGGCAATCACGGCCGGTGCCGGTGCCGCCGTCGTCTCGCCGGCGCGGGCACGCTCGGGCAGCTTCAGGCGCTTGCCTTCGTCGTCGTACTCGATCAACAGGACGCCGGAGTCGTGGCGACCGCTGATCTCCACGAAGCAGGCACCGCCGATGAACGGCTCCAGCGTCATCACCGACTTCAGCGGGGTGGCCACGACCATCTGGAACCCGAAGTTGTCGAAGATGTTCATCGCCAACGCGGTGAACTCGTTGTCGGCCTTGTCGAAGGCTTCATCGAGCACCACCGCCGCGTAGCTGGGCAGCTGGCCGTCGGCGCCACCGAGCTGGTAGCGCAGCGCGGCCGCCAGGCAGGTGGTGGCCAGCTTCTGGCGCTGACCGCCGGACTTGCCCGCACCGCTGCGGTAGATCTCGACCTGCTGGCGGGTGGCGGCGTCGAGTTCGACGCCGACGAATTCCACATGCAGGCGCACGTCCAGCACCAGCTCGCGCCAGCGCTTGTCCTCGCCTTCCTGCGAGCCGAGCTTGGCGACCAGCTCACGCAGCACCGCGAACTGCGCTTCGGCCAGTTCGCGCTGCTCGGTCTGCTGCTGGGACAGCACGTCACGCAGGCGCTGGTGGAAATCCAGTACCTCGGGCAGGCGGCGGTCGGTGAGTTCGATGGTCAGCAGGGTGCCGCGATTGAACGGTACCTGCTCCAGCGAGGCATTGACCTCGTCCAGGCGCTGGGCGATCGACTTGCGCGCCTCGGCCGTGTGCCGCTGCAGGGCCAACAGGTTGTTCTTGCTCTGGCTCTGCAGCAGATCGAAGAAGCGTGCCTCGTGCTGCGGCAGGCCATCGTTCTCCAGCCGTTGCAGGCGGGCCAGGAAATCTTCGGCGCTGGACAGGCTGACGGTGAAGTCGCCGCTGTCTTCCGGCCAGGCCTGGCAGTAGCGGCGGAAGCAGCCGAGCAGCAGGTTTTCCAGCCGGTTGTGTTCGGCCTGGGCACCGCCGAGCTGTTCGTTGAGGGTGTTGCTGATCTGCCGGAAGTGGGCTTCCAGGTTCTCCAGGCTGAGCACGCCGAGCGCCTTCAGGCGTTCGTCCAGGCCCTGCTGCTGCAGCGGCGTGACCACGCGCTTGGCCAGCGGCGCGCACTGCTCGTGCAGGCGTTCCAGGCGTTCGTGTTCACGGCCGAGCTGGCCGCGCTCCACGCGCACGTCTTCATAGGTGCGCTTGGCCTGGGCCACATCGGCCCGGGTCTTCTCGATCTGTTCGCCCAGCCTGCGCAGATCGGCATTGCCTTCGCGCAGGTCGTGCAGGGCCTGGGCGATGTCGTCCAGGCGCTGCAGCGGTGCGGCCACATCGATCTCGTCCCAGCCCAGCGTGCACAGCTGATGGCAGGCCAGTCGGGCCTTGCCGTCCTGTTCGCGCTGCGCGCGCAGGCCGGCCACGTCGCTGTCGCAGGCAGCGATGCGCTGGGCCAGTTCGATCGCTTCGCGCTCGTACAGGTCCAGTTTGTCGCGGTTGTTGAAGCCGAGCAGCCAGCGGCGGCGGTCGCTGATGTTGTGGCGATCGTCCTTCTCGAAGCGCTCGCCCGGGTGCTTGACCTGGCCTTCCTTGGTGATGCCGCGGTCGGTATCGCGCAGATGGCGTGCATCGACGCATTCGTAGTCGAAGCGCTTGCCCAGCTCGCGGCGCAGCCAGCCGGCATAGCCGTGCTCGCGCAGCACCAGCTTGTGCAGCAGCGAACGTGCGCCCGGCTCGCGGCCATGCAGTGCGTCGTCGTTGCGGCGCACCCGGTAATAGACCAGGCGGGTCCCGAGGTGGGTCTGGTTGATCCACGCCGAGACCTCGGCGTGGTGGCGCTCATCGACCAGCAGCGACTGCGCGAAGCCGTGCAGCACGCGCTCGATGGCGCCCTGCCATGCGGCGTCTTCGTCGCGGACCTGCAGCAGTTCGCCCACGAACGGCAGTGCCGCCTCGGGAATGCCGGTGTCGCTGCTCAGGCGCGCGCGCAGCTGCTGCATCGGCGCGGGAATGCTGGACGGGGTGCGCTTGAGCGCCTCCAGTTCCGAACGCACTTCGGCGAAGCGGCGTTCGTCGTCGCGCTTGCCGCCCATGCGCTCGGCAATGGCTTCGTCCAGCTCGGCCGCGGCGCGCTGGCCGTTGTCGAGGCGGGCCTGCGCGCGGGCGAGCTGCTCGGCAAACCCGTGCGCGGTCTCGGCCAGGGTTTCCCCCAGTTCGCAGCTGGCGTGGTTGGCCTGGCTGCGCTTGGCCAGCCGGCGGTCGCGCTCCTGGGCGACACGGCCCTGCTCGCGCTCCAGTTCCTCGATGCGCTCGCCGCCCTGCTGGCGACGCTGCGCTTCCAGTTCGGCGAGGTGGCTTTCATGATTCTCCAGCGCGCTGCGGCGCTGGCCTTCTTCCCCGGACAGACCGCGGTCGCGGGTATCCAGTTCCAGCAGGCGCGCCTCAAGCAGGGCCAGGCGACGCTGCTCGCGCACGCCGTCGATGCCCAGCTTCATCTCGTCCAGGTCTTCACGCTGGCGGCGCAGTGCCTGCAGATCGGCGTAGTGGCCGCGTGCGGGCAGCAGGGTTTCAACCTGGCGGCGCGCGGTGACCACGGCCTGATGGGCGCCATCGAGTTCGGCGAAATCATCGACCAGCCGCTCGGCCGCATCGAAGGTGCGCGGTGCATCGAGCATGAAGTCGCGCAGGAACACGTTCAGATCGCCGAGGTTCTTCGCCGACTGCGTCTTGTGCAGCAGGCGCAGCGCCATCTCGTTCTCGATCCCGAGCACATGGCGGAAACGTTCGGCATAGCTGGCGAAGCTGTCGAAGTGATGCACATCGCCCAGGCGCTGCTTGAGCTTGCGCAGGTCCAGGTCGAAACCGCCGAGGTCGCGCGCGATGTCGAAACTGCGCTCGGCCACCATGTAGTGCTTGCGCACATCGGCCGCCGCCGCGCCGTTGCCAGCGATCCAGAACAGGCGCACCAGGCTGACGATGCGGCCGTCATTGCTGCGGTATTCCAGCACCAGGGCGGTCCAGGTAGCGCCTTTGCGCAGGTACTGGGTGGCGATTTCACCGGTGCCGCTGTCCTGCTGGTCGGCCCAGGCGCCCCGCACGTAGGAGACCAGGTTGCGGTCGCGGCCACTGCGTTCGGCTTCGCGCGCGGCGGCGTTGAAGTCGACCAGGGCCGGCGGCACCAGCAGCGCGGACATCGCATCGAGCAGGGTCGACTTGCCCGAGCCGGAGCGGCCGACGAACAGGAAGCCGCGCTCGGCGATCGGCACTTCGGTCAGGCCGGAGAAGGTGCCCCAGTTGTGGACCTGCAGGCGGCGCATGCGGAACTGCTGCGCGCGCGGGTCGGGCTGGTCGCCGGGGAACAGGGCGGGTGCGGGAATGTGGACGGTCATGGCAGGGCTAGCAATCCAGGCAGGGCAGCGGCGCGCGGGCGCGCGCTCAGGCGTCGAGGTCGGCCGGCGCTTCGCGCAGGCGGCGGTACACCTGGGCCAGGGCGGCGACATCTTCGGCGGAGAACATCAGTTTCAGTGCCGGCGAGACTTCATGACGCGCATCGTCGCCGCCGAGGCGGGTGAGGATGTGGTTGTCCTTCATCTTCTGCACGGCACTGGCGACGCGGCGGTTGAAGCCGGCGCGGTCGGTGGACAGGTGGCGCTCGTACACGGCCAGTGCTTCGGCCAGCTCGGCATCCTCGACCACCGCGCGCACGCCGCGCGCATCGGCTTCGGCCAACTGCTGGCGCAGGTGCAGCAGCAGCACCGAGTCGATGAAGGTCAGCGGCGAGGTACGCAGCAGCACCGGTGCATCGATATCTTCGGTATCGGCCTGGCGGGTGAACGCCACGCCACTCTCGCGGTCCAGCACCAGTTCCAGGAACAGGTCCGAGAGCGCCGAGCGGATCGCCGCTTCGCTGCGGATCAGCGCCGGCCACAGCTTGGCGTGGCGCAGCTGGTCGATGCTCGGGCCGATCAGCAGCTGGCACAGCGCGCGGCGGCCATCGAGCGGCAGCCGGCCGGTGTCGCCCATGTAGAACACGTCATTGTTACGCCGCAGGACGGGCGTCACCACGACCGGTTCGTCGTCGTGCCCGTCTGCGCCGCCGTCGATCGGGGTGTCGGTGGATTGTTCATGCCAGCTCATGGCGTTTCTCCTGGGTGAACCAGATCAGCGGAATGCGGGCGCGACGCCATTGGCCATCGCCGCCGCGCCATTGCGCGATCTCCTGTTGATCGGTGGCGACCTCGCCGTGGCGGGTGCCAAGAGAGAGGTAGCCGATGATGCTGCCCAGCCCCTGCGGGGCCTCACGGTGCTCAAGCACCTGCGCGATCGACAGCCGCGGCTGCTCGCCGAGCAGGTCGTGCAGATCGCGGCGCAGGGTGCGGAAGTCGATTTCAGAGGCGGCCACCAGATCACCAACACTCTCCAGCGAGATCGCGGCGGTGTCGTTGCGCTGCACGCTCCCATCCACCTGCGCCTGGCGCGGGTCGTGCAGCTTCCATTGCGACAGCGAGCGCAGCCGGCTGGTGGTGAGCTGCAGGTCGCGGCCGATGCCGCGCTGCGCCGGGATGTGGTCGCGCAGGCCCAGCGCCTCGCCCTGGGCCTGCTTGAGCAGCTGGTTGAGGCGGCGCTGTTCCAGGTAGCCACGGCTCTGCACGAAGCCGCGCAGGCTGCGGGCGAAGTGCTGCAGCACATCGTGGACCTGGCCACCGCGCTCGAGCATGGTGGTGGTGAAGCCGCGCAGGAAGGTGCGCTCGTTGCGATCCAGCTTGCGGGCGAAGCCACGCGCGAGCACGGTCTCCAGCGCGGCATCGAGCTGGGCGCTCTGTTCGGCATCGTTGAGCAGGCGCCAGAACGCCTCGAAGCTGCGCCCGGCGTCGCTGTCGCCGATCACGTCCACGCCTTCGAACAGCTTGGACAGCACGTCGCCGCGCTCGCCTTCGTCATCGATGATGCGTTCGCGGAATTCACGGTTGAGGCGTTCGAAGTCATCGCGCACGCGGCGGAAATCTTCGGTCAGTTCGTCGGCCAGGCCGATGATCTGGCGGGTCCGTTCCAGCGCGCGCTTGCCATCCAGCGAGGACACCTTGCCGCCGCTGACGCGGGCGATCTCGGCATCGATGCGGTCGCGCTCGTCGCGCAGCGCGGACAGGCGTGCATCCGGATTGGATTCGGTCAGCGCGGCCAGCTGCGAGAGCTGCTCGATCACCAGGGCCAGGCGGCTCTCGGTGGCGGCAGCGCGCGCCTGCTCCAGGCTGTCGGCGAAGCGGATCGCCTGCGCGGCCTGGGTGGACAGTTCGTACTGTTCCTGGTCGGCGCCGTCGGGCAAGCGGCGTTCCAGCCAGCCCTGGGCCAGCCAATGCGCGATGTAGGCCTGTGCGGTGCGCGGCAGATCGCGCGACAGCTCATCGGCCTTCAGATCATCCAGCGCGCGCTGCAGGCGTTCGTGCAGCACCGCGGTGGACAGGGTGCGCTCGTCCTGCATCAGCAGGCTCTGCAGCAGGCCGATGATCTCCGGCGCGTGATCGGCCGCCAGCAGCTTCCACTGCGATTGTTCGCGCAGGTGGCGGTAACGGGTAATGCGCTCGCGATGTTTCATTCGAGACCGGGGACAGGAAGACAGGCCGCGCGGGTCGCGGCGGCCGGGAGGGAAACGGGACGCGCACGCACCCGCAGGGCCGGGCCGAAGCCCAGCGCCTGCCGGCCGCGCGCGACAGCGCGGGGAATCAGCGCTTGCCGCCCACTTCGATGAAACGCAGGAACTCGGCGCGGGTGCGCGCGTCCTCGCGGAAGCTGCCCAGCATCTTGGAGGTGACCATGCTGACGCCGCGCTTGTGGATGCCGCGGGTGGTCATGCACTCATGCGCACCTTCCACCACCACGCCCACGCCGACCGGCTGCAGCACGTCCTGGATGCACTGGGCGATCTGCGCGGTCATCTTTTCCTGGACCTGGAAGCGGCGTGCGTACGCCTCGACCACACGGGCCAGCTTGCTGATGCCCACCACCTTGCCAGCCGGCAGATAGCCGACGTGCACGCGGCCGATGATCGGCGCCATGTGGTGTTCGCAGTGGCTTTCGTACTCGATGTCGCGCAGCACGATCAGTTCGTCGTAGCCGGCCACTTCCTCGAAGGTCCGCTCCATATAGGCGCGCGGGTCGTCGCGGTAGCCGCTGAACCAGTCGCCATAGGCTTCGGCGACGCGGCGCGGGGTATCCAGCAGGCCTTCACGGGTCGGATCTTCACCGGCCCAGCGCAGCAGGGTGCGCACCGCCGATTCGGCCTCGGCCTGGGTGACGGGGTTGGCGTCGTTGTCTTGCTTGCTCATTACATACAGCACCCGAAGGGGGGCGAGCATCGTACCCGACAGACCCCTCGGGCGTCCTGCGCCGGGGCGCCCGGGCCGTGTCCGGACAGGCAGTCATTGGGCCGCGGTTGTGCCACGGGTATTGATAGGAGACGAATTAGTAGTATCCTATCTATTCTGATGAACCGATCCCTCGACGAACGTACCCAGCTGCAGATGCAGCTCAGTTCCGGCCTGCTTTACGCAGGGCGGCAGTGGCAGCGCCTGGCCGACCAGGCCCTGGGTAGCTACGGCATTTCCGCTGCCTGCACCATGCCGCTGCTGATGATCGGGCGCGCCGGCGGGGGTATCCGCCAGGTGGCGCTGGCCCACCAGCTGGGCATGGAAGGCCCTTCGCTGGTCCGCCTGCTGGACAAGCTGGCCGCCAGCGACCTGGTCCGCCGCGAATGCGATGCCAGCGACCGCCGCGCCAACCTGCTGTGGCTGACCGACAAGGGCGAGGCCCTGGTCAGCCAGCTGGAGACCCAGTTGATCGGGCTGCGCCAGGACGTGTTCGGCGCGTTGACCCTGGATGAACTGCGCACCGTGCTGAAGCTGTGGCAGCTGCTGGCCGATGCGGCCGACCGCGTGACGTAAGCCTGCTCTCCCGTTGTACGGCCCGGTGTCGTACTGCGACGGCATGACGTACGACGACCCACGGTCGTCGCCTACCTTTTTCCAGTGAACCCTCTGCCTCGATGTACGGTGAATTCAGTCTCTATGGTGTGTTCGTCCCGACCCTGCTCGGGCTGATGCTGCTTGCCTACCTGCTCAAGAGCGGGTTGCGCGTGGTCCTGCAGCGCACCGGCGCCTACCGCCACATCTGGCACCCCGCCCTGTTCAACCTGGCCGTGTACGTGATCGTGCTCGGCGGGTTGTTTTCCCTGATGCGTTGGATGCAATCGTGAACAAGATCCTCAAGCAGACATTCCCGGTCGTATTGACCGCCGTGGCCGTAGTGGCCGCCGTGCTGGTGCTGCGCCACCTGTGGGCCTATTACATGGATGAGCCGTGGACGCGCGATGCGCACGTCAGTGCCGACGTGGTCCAGGTCGCGCCGGACGTGTCCGGGCTGGTGGAGGCAGTGAAGGTGGCCGACAACCAGCCGGTCAAGCGCGGTGAGGTGCTGTTCGTGGTCGATCGCGCGCGCTATGAGATCGCGCTGGAGCAGGCCCAGGCCGCTTTGGGCGAGCGCCGCGCCACGCTGGACCAGCTGCGCCGCGAGATCGCCCGCGACCGCAGCCTGCAGGATCTGGTCGCCGCCGAGGACGCCGAAGTGCGCCGGGCCAAGCTGCTCGCCGCGCAGGCTTCGATGGCCACCGCGCAGGCGGCCGTGGATCTGGCCAAGCTCAATCTGGCCCGCACCGAAGTGCGCAGCCCCAGCGATGGCCACGTCAACGACCGCACCGTGCGTGCCGGCGACTACGTGACCGCCGGGCGGCCGGTGATGGCCGTGCTCGATACCGGCTCGTTCCGCGTGGACGGCTACTTCGAGGAAACCCGCCTGCAGGGCGTGCATGCCGGGCAGAAGGTCGACATCCGCCTGATGGGCGAAGCGCAGCCGCTGCAGGGCCACGTGCAGAGCATCGCCGCCGGCATCGAAGACCGTTACCGCAGCGAAGGCAGCAGCCTGCTGCCGAACGTGACCCCGGCCTTCGACTGGGTGCGGCTGGCCCAGCGCATCCCGGTGCGCATCCATATCGACCGCGTGCCGGCCGGCGTCAACCTGATCGCCGGGCGTACCGCCACGGTCACCATCCAGCCGGACACCGCCCCGGCCACGCCGGCGCAACCGGCACGGACGGCGCTGTGAACCGCCCGGCGCTGCACCACATCGCCCTCGGGTTGGCCCTGACCACGCTGGCCGCGTGCCGCACGGTCGGCCCGGACTATGCGGTGCCGGCCGGGTCCGCCTTCCAGCGGCCGGAGGCGAATGCCGCCTTCCTCGAGACCGGTAACCCGCAGGTCGCCGCTGGGGCCGCGCTGCCCGCGCGCTGGTGGGAGCTGTACCAGGACGACACCCTCAATGCGCTGGTGCAGCAGGCGCTGCGCGACAACGTGGAACTGAAGGTGGCCGATGCCAACCTGCGCCGCGCCGTCGCCGTGTACGAGCAGGCGCTGGATGCCGGTGGCTTCGAGTACGAGGCCGAGGCCGGCGTGAGCCGCGCGCAGCTGTCCGCCGAATCGTTCCTGCTGGAGCACGAACTGCCGCCGATCAACCTGGCCGACGGCAAATTCGCGGTGTCCTATCAGTTCGATCTGTTCGGCAAGCTCAAGCGCGCCTCCGAGGCCGCGCATGCCGACGAGCAGGCCACCGCCGCCGCGATGGACCTGGCGCGCGTGTCGCTGGTGGCGCAGGTGGCCGGCAGCTACGTCGACATCTGCCACGCCAACCACGAGCTGCACGTGGCCGAGCACTCGCTGCAGCTGCAGCAGCGCAGCCGCGAGGTCACCCAGCGCCTGATCACGGCCGGCCGCGGCACCCCGCCGGAGCTGGCCCGCGCCAACGCCCAGGTGGCGATGCTGCAGGCCGCGCTGCCGCCGCTGCGCGCGCACCGCCAAGCCTCCGAATACCAGCTGGCCGCCCTGCTCGGCCGCACCCCGGGGCAACTGCCCGAGGGCGTGAGCGACTGCAGCCAGGCCCCAACGCTGGCGCAGGCGCTGCCGATCGGTGATGGCCGCGCGCTGCTGCAGCGCCGCCCGGACATCCGCCAGGCCGAGCGCAAACTGGCCGCCGCCACCGCGCGGATCGGGGTGGCCACCGCCGAGCTGTACCCGGACATCCGCCTCGGTGCCTCGGTGGGTGCCGCCGGCCTGCTGGAAGACTTCGGTACGCCGTTGACCCAGCAATGGTCGATCGGCCCACTGATTTCCTGGACGCTGCCCTCTTCCGGCACGCATGCGCGCATCCACGCCACCGAAGCCGGCGCCGACGCCGCGCTGGCCGAGTTCGATCACAGCGTGCTGCAGGCCCTGCGCGAAACCCAGACCGCGCTGAGCCGCTATGCCCAGGATCTGCAGCGCCTGCAGTTCCTGCAGCAGGCCCAGCAGCAGGCCGACCTGGCCGCCAGCCAGAACCGCCGCCTCTATCAGGGCGGGCGCACGCCCTACCTGGCCAGCCTGGATGCCGACCGCAGCCTGGCCAGCGCCGATGCGACCCTGGCCGAGGCCCAGGCGCAGGTCTCGCGCGACCAGATCCAGCTGTTCCTGGTGCTCGGCGGCGGCTGGAATGCCGACGCCGTCGCCACCGGCACGGCCGCGAGGTAAGCCATGCTGCTGCTGGACAGACAGGCCTGGTTGTTCTCGGTCAAGACCTTCCTGGCGGCGATCGCGGCGCTGTACATCGGCCTGGCCGGCAATCTTTCGCGGCCGTACTGGGCGATGGCCACGGTCTACATCGTGACCCAACCGATGCTGGGCCCGACCCGCGCCAAGGGCGCCTATCGCATCCTCGGCACGCTGATCGCCGGTGCGGCGACGCTGTGGATGCTGCCGCACCTGGTGGAAACCCCCTTGCTGCTCAGCGCGGCGATGTCGCTGTGGCTGTCCGGGTGTCTGTTCATCGCCCTGCTCAACCGCGGCCCGCGCGGCTACGCGTTCCTGCTGGCCGGGTACACCACCGCCTTCATCGGCTTCCCGGCGGTGACCTCGCCGGACACCATCTTCGACACCGTGGTGGCGCGCAGCGAGGAGATCATCCTCGGCACGGTGGTGGCGGTGCTGTTCGCCTCGCTGTTCTTCCCGGCCTCGGTGCGGCCGATGCTGCGCTCGCGGATCGGCAGCTGGATGGGCGATGCGGCCGACTGGTGCCGGCAGATCCTGACGCGCGGCCATGCGCATGGCCCGCGCAACCGGTTGGCCGCCGATCTGGTCCAGTTCGAGGCGCTGATCGAATTCATGCGTCGCGATGATCCGCGCCATGCCGGCGCGGCGGTCTCGATGGAGCGACTGCGCGAGCGCATGCTGCTGATGCTGCCGGTGCTCTCTTCGATCGCCGACCGGCTCGGGGCGTTGCGTGCGGGTGGCCGTGCGCTGCCGCCCGGGCTGGAGACGCTGATCGCCGATCTGGCCCAGTGGCTGGAACAGCCCGGCCGCTCCAGCGCCAGTGCGTACGCCACACTGCGCGCACGCATCGTCGCGCTCAAGCCGGCGGTGGATGGTGAGCTGGACCACCTGCTGCTGGTGACCCTGCTGCTGCGGCTGGAAGAGCTGGTCGACCTCTGGCAGGACTGCACCACCCTGCATGCCGCCATCGATGCCGGCACCGCGCCGAGCGATACCGCGCATTACCGCGTGCGCACCCAGCGCGTGGATCACGTGCGCCATGTGGACTACGGCATGGCGCTGTTCTCCGCCGCCAGTGCCGGCGTCGCCCTGATGACGTACTGCGTGCTGTGGATCGGGCTCGGCTGGGAGGGCGGCGGCAACGGCGCGATGATGGCCGCGGTGGCCGCCGCGTTCTTCGCCGCGCAGGATGATCCGGCGCCGAGCATGCTGTCCTTCCTGCTCTGGGCCATCGTGGCCAGCCTGGTGGCCGGCGTGTACCTGTTCGGGATCTTCCCGGCCGTACACGACTTCGGCAGCCTGGTGCTGGTGCTGGCGGTGATCTTCCTGCCGCTGGGCCTGCTGCTGCATCGGCCCAAGACCGCATTGATCGGCCTGCCGCTCACGGTGAATCTGGTCGCGCTGTTGAACGTGCAGAACACCTACAGCGCCAACATCCAGAGCTTCATCAACTCGGCCGTGGCGATGTTCATCGGCATTGGCTTTGCGGTGGTGATGACGCGGCTGTTCCGCTCGGTGGGTGCCGAGTGGACCGCACGCCGGCTGGTACGCCAAGGCTGGAACACGCTGGCCGATGCGGCCGAGGGCCGTGGCCAGCAGGACCGCCAGCAGTTCGCCGCGCGCATGCTCGATCTGCTCGGCCTGCTGGCACCGCGCCTGGCGGCGACGCCGGAAGGCAGCGACATCGCCTCGGTGGACATGCTCACCGAAGCGCGGATCGGCCTGAACATCCTGCAGCTGCGCCGCTCACGGCATGGCCTGCCGCCGGCCAGCGTGGCCGCGATCGACGCGATCCTGGACGACATCGCCCGCCATTACCGCGCCCAGGCCGCGCAGCGCCGGCCAGTGCCTGCCCCGGCCGGGCTGCAGACCCGACTGGAGGCCTCGCTCAAGCGCGTGCAGACCGTGGCGGCCGGCAAGGCCCGCGATGAAGCGCTGATGGGCCTAATCGGGCTGCGCTATGCCCTGTTCCCCGAGGCGCCGGTGGTCGATACCCCTGCCCAGCCCCCCGCAGCGGCCCCTGGCCTGCCCGCGCCGCGCTGAACCGGCCTGGCCGCAGACCGGCCGGCCCACACCGATCAGGGCTATCCTGACGCATGCATTTGCGCATGGATCAAGGTGATTTCCGATGAGTTACGACCTGATGGTGTTCGACCCCGCCGTCGCCCCGCGCGAGGCCGAGGCCTTCCTGCAGTGGTATGACGCGCAGACCGAATGGAACGAGACGCACGACTACGACGACCCGAAGGTGTCGGTGCCGGCGCTGCAGGCATTCTTCGCCGCATTGGCCGAGCATTACCCGCCGATGGACGGCCCGCTGTCCGATGAGGAAGACGACCGCCCGGAAGTGACCGACTACAGCATCGGCCAGCACGTGGTCTACGCCTCGTTCGATGACGAGGTGGCCGAGAACGCGCACGGCCTGGTGCAGGTGCTGGCCAACACCCACCAGCTGGGCTTCTTCGATGTCAGCGGTGACGGCGCCATCGTGTTCCCCGATGGCACCGTGGTGATTCCGGAGTAAGACCGGCGACGGGGCTAGAACAACTGCCCCTGGGCCGGCGCCGTCACCACGGCGTCGGCCACTGCGTCCCCCTGGCCGCCCTGCAGGCGCGCCGCCAGGCCCGACAAACGGCTGGCATGCCGCGCCAACGCGGCCTCCAACACGTCCGCACTGCCGAGCACGTGCAGCGACTGCCGCGCGCGGGTCATACCCGTGTAGATCAGCTCACGCGAGAGCACGCGGTTGTCGCGCCGTGGCAACTGCAGCCAGACCTCATCGAACTCCGAGCCCTGTGCCTTGTGCACAGTCATGGCGAACGCACTCTCATGTGCGGGCAACGCACCCGGATGGAAGCCGCGCGGCTGGTCCGGCGTCTCACCGGGGAACCACGCCGTGACGCTGCCGTGGCGATCGATCAGGCAGATGCCGATGTCGCCGTTGAACAGGCGGTGCCGGTAGCTGTTCTCGGTGATCAGCAGCAGCCGACCGTGGAAATAGCCCGGCGCCATGCCCGGCCGCGGCACACCGGCCAACAGGGCTTCGATGCGCGCGTTGAGCCCGCGCGCACCCTGCGGACCTTCGCGCACGGCGGTGAGCAGGCGGATGCGTCCGGCATTGGCCAGCGCGACGCCGGGATCGACGGCTTCGCCGAGGCCACGCCAATGCCCGAGCAGGTGCTCGCGATGATGCTGCAGCGGGTCGCTCTGGTCCTCGTGGAAGTGCACACCGGCCAGCGTGCCCACGCGCAGCAGCGCCAGTGCGGTGCCACTGTTGCCCTCGCGCACGGCATGCGCCAACGGCGCCAGGTCGAGCGCGTCGGTCTGCCGGTAGCCGCGCTGCAGCTGCACGCGCCGGCCCGCGAACCGGCGTGGCGGTGCCAGCGGTTGCAGCGCGTCGGGCGCCAGCAGCGCGCGCAATGCCTGCGCATCATCGGCCTGGGTGCCCAGGCCATCGCCACTGGCGCGCAGGATCGCGCTGAGCACATCACCGGCTTCCACCGAGGGCAGCTGGTCCGGATCGCCGAGCAGCACCAGCCGGCTGCCATCGGCGACCGCCTCGACCAGCTTGGTCATCAACGGCAGATCGATCATCGAGGCCTCGTCCACCACCACCACGTCATACGGCAGCGGGTTGTCGGCGTGATGGCGGAAACGCGGCGAATCCGGGATCACCCCGAGCAGGCGATGCAGGGTGGTGCCGGTGCTCGGCATCGCATCGCACAGGGCCGGCGCGATGCCGACCAGCCGCAGCCGCTGCACGGCCAGGCGCAGGCTCTCGGCCATGCGTTCGGCGGCGCGGCCGGTGGGCGCGGCCAGCGCGACCCGTGGCAATGCCTGGTCCGCCTGGACCGCCTGGGCCGCCAGCAGCACCAACAGGCGTGCGATGGTGGTGGTCTTGCCCGTACCGGGACCACCGGTCACCAGCACCAGCGGATGGCGCAGCGCGACCGCCGCGGCACGCGCCTGGTGATCGATGCCCTCGCGCGCCTGCGGGAACAGCTGGCCAAACAGGGTGGCCAAGGTACCGGGATCGGCCTGCGCCAGCGGATGCATGGCGATGCGTTGCAGGCCCTGCGCAAGGCGGCGCTCGTATTCGCGGTAGCGGCGCAGATAGAGCAACCCGTTCTCCAGCACCAGCGGTGCATCCCCGGCGACCACGTCATCTGCGCCCGGCACCTCCACCCACGGCGAGGCGCGCAGCTGCGCCAGCCAACCCCCGGGCGCGGGCCACTCGATCTCGGCGTCGATCAGCCGCTGCGGCTGGCTCGGGTCCAGACCCGCATGGCCTTCAGAGACCGCCAGCGACGCCAGTGCAGCACCGAGCAGCACCGCCTCGGGCGTGTCCGGGCGCAGCCGGCGCAGGCTCTGTGCCAACGCGTGATCGAGTGTGCGCAGCGCGTTGCCGCGGTACAGCGTGGTGAGCAGGCTCATGCGTCCCCCCGTGCGCGGGCGGCCATGCGGGCCTGGGCGTGTTCGCCACCGGCGAACAACGCATCCAGTGCATCCACCAGGGCCGGATCGAAACGATGCGCGTACAGGCCGGGGCTGTCCTCGCGGCCGGCGTCCAGGCCGCGGCAGAACAGGTAGCGGATGCCACCCATGTCGCGCGTGTAGTCGTACTGCGCGCCCAGCCGGAAGCGCAGCCAGCGGTGCAGCGCCACGGTGTAGATCAGTGCCTGCAGGTCGTACTCGCTGTGCTGCATGGCGCTCGTCAGCCGGGCCGCGTCGTAGCCGGGCAGGCGGTTGGATTTGTAATCGAGCACGTACCAGCGGTCCGCACGCACGTAGGTGAGATCGATCTTGCCGGTCATCAGGCCCTCCAGCCGCCGGCGGGTGCCGAAGCCATGGCGGTCACGGACCAGTCCGTGCGCGTGCAGCAGGGCCAGCAGGGCGGGCACGGCGGTCGGTTGCATCGCGAAGTGGAACTCGATCTCGGCGCGCCGTGCATCGGCCGGCAGGTCGTGCAGTGCGCCACCTTCCGGCAAGGGCACGGTCAGGGTCTGGCCGACCAGCGCGGTCAACATGGCCACGCCTTCGTCCAGGTCTTGCTCGGCATAGCCTTCCACGCGCAGCGAAGCACGCAGGACCTCGGCCTCCTCGCCGGGTGCCGGCTGCCCGGCCTGCCATCCGCCCCACAGCGCGAAATCGGTGTTCTCCAGCGCATCGTGCAGCACGTTGCCGAAGCGGCTGCCCATGAAACGCGGGTCGATCTCGTCGCTGGCCACGGCCGGTTGCTCGGCGTCCAGGGAGAGGTCCACGCCGGCCGGTTCATCCGCCGCGGGGGCCGGCACTTCGGTCGCGGCGGCATCGGTATCGTGGCCCGCATCGGCATGTGCCAGCTGGGTGAAGCTGTACACCCACCAGTCGTGCGGCACACGGCGGGTCAGCGCGCGCACCGGCGGCAGTTCGCCCTCGCGTTCGAAGGCGAGCTGTGCCGGCTGCGTCTCCACCGGGCCTTCGATCACGGCGATGTCCGGGTGGTCACGCAGGGCGGCGATGTTCGACAGCATCGGTGCCAGGCGGGTCTTCGCCAGGCCGGCGAGATCGCCGGCGGCGATCCACAGCGCGTGCTCGGCGCGGGTCAACCCGACGTAGAGCAGGCGCGCGTCTTCGGCCTCCTGTTCCTGCGCGCTGCGCGTGCTGGCCGCGCTCCAGCTGTCGTCCTTGTCCAGCTTCCAGTGAAGCTCGCGACGACCATTGGCGTACACCGTGCAGTTGGCCTCGGTGTTCGGCGCGCCACCACCGATGCCCACGAACGGCAGGAACACCAGCGGATACTCCAGGCCCTTGCTCTTGTGCAGGGTGATGATCTGCACGCGGCGCGCATCCGATTCCAGGCGCAGCAGCTGCTGCTCGTCGTTCTGGTCGGCATGCGCCATCTGCACCTGCAGCCAGTCGAGCAGGCCGTGCATGCCCAGGGTCTGCCCGGCCGCCTGCTGCAGCAGTTCGCCCAGCTGCAGGTAGTTGGTCAGGCGGCGCTCGCCATCCAGCAGGCCGAGCAGGCGCTCGGCATGTTCGGCGCAGAGATCGGCGATCACCGCGAACGGACCGCCGCGCTGCCAGCGCTCGCGCCATTCCAGCAACCGCACCTGGAACGAGCGCTGCGCATCGCCTTCGCGTTCCAGCGCGTCGATCGCCTCGGCATCTTCGCCGAGCAGCACGGTCGACAGCGCCGCGCGCAGGCGTCCTTCATCGGCCGGCTGCAGCAGGGCCAGCAACAGCAGGCGCAGCTCGTGTGCCTCGGGCGTGGCGTACAGGCTCTGCTTGCCCGCGGCGACGGCGGGAATGCCCACCGCACCGAGCGCCTGCTGGATGCGCGTGGCCTCCTTGTGCGAGCGCACCAGGACCGCGATGTCGCCGGGTTGCACCGGCACGTCGCGCAGCAGCGCGCGCCCTTGCCGGGCCTCGCCGAGGATCTGGTGGATCGCGGCGACACAGGCGTCGCTGGCCTGCTGGCGCGAGGGATCGGCCTTGAGATCGCCCGCCTCGGTGTTGTGCAGCACGCGCACGGTCAGGCCGGGTGCGGGAATCCCGTCGCGCAGGAAATCCGCATCCACGCGGGTGCTGCCGGGGTGCACCGGCTCGAAGGCGATGTCGGCTTCGAGGAAGGCACGTTCGCCGGCATTGGCGTACAGCGCTTCGATCGCGTGCAGCACCGCCGGACGCGAGCGGAAGTTGCGGTCAAGCGCAGGCGCTGCATCGGCCTGGCGCTTGGCCTTGAGGTAGGTGTGGATATCGCCGCCGCGGAAACCGTAGATCGCCTGCTTCGGATCGCCGATCAGGAACAGCGCCGGTGCCAGGCCGGCCTCGCGGGTCTCCTGCGAATCGCCGAACACGCGTTGGAAGATGCCCCATTGGCGGTCGTCGGTATCCTGGAACTCGTCCACCAGCGCGATCGCGTATTGCGCGCGCAGCTGCTGCACCAGGGTGGCGCGGTGCGGGCCGTCGAGTGCATCGGCGACACCGTCGATCAGGTCATCGTAGGTCTGCACGCGTCCGATCCGCTTGAGCTCGGCCAGGCGCGCACGCGCTTCATCGCGCAGGTCATGCAGGAACGCGGTGGCCTGCTGGCGCAGCCACTGCTCGCGCGCGTCGGCGGCGTGCCACCAGCGTTGCAGTGCATCGAACAGCGGCGAGACCGGGCACTGGCCGTCCATGCCGTCCTTGCAGAAGGCCAGCAGCTGCACCGGCAGCAGCTTGCCCAGGTGACTCTTGTCGCCGCGCGGCCAGTGCTGCGCGCTGCGGCCGGCAAACAGCTCGCCGAAGGCCTTGTCGAAGCTGGGCCGTTTGGCACGGCGACCGTCGAAGATCTTGCGATCGAAGGCGACGGCGATCTGTGCCTGCGCGTCTTCGGCGTGGGTTTCGATCGCCTCGGCCAGCGCGGCCGCGGCGAGCCGCAGCTGCGGCGCGGGATCATCGAAGATGTGGGTTGGCCGCGCTGGCAGCAACGGCAATGGCTTGATCAGCGTGGAGAGATCACCGGCCAGCGCCTCGGGCGCGGACCACAGCCAGGTCAGCGCATCGACCGTGGCCGGGTCGTTGGCATGCACGCGCCACAGGTCGGCGGCGAGTTCCTCGTGCAGCGCGCGTTCGCTCGGCAGCAGGGTCGGCGGATCGAAGGTGTGTCCGCTCTCCAGGGCATGCTCACGCAGCACGCGGGTGCAGAAGCCATGGATGGTGAAGATCGAGGCGAGGTCGATTTCGTCAGCCGCGGTCTGCAGCCGACGCGCCAGCGCGGCCGGTGTTTCTTCGCCGAGGGCAAGCTGGCGGTGCAGGATCACCCGGGTCAGGACGACCTCCGGGCTGTCCTGTTCGCTCGGCGCGCGCTCGACCAGCTGTGCGGCCAATGCAAGGCGCTCGCGGATGCGCTTGCGCAGTTCCTGCGTCGCGGCATCGGTGAAGGTGACCGCCAGGATCTGGCCGATGCGCCAGCCCTTCTCCACCACCAGCCGGGTGAACAGCGTGGCCAGGGTGAAGGTCTTGCCGGTACCGGCGCTGGCCTCGATCAGGCGCACGCCCTCCAGCGGCAGCGCCAGGTAGGGATCGGTGAGCAGGTCGTGGTCGATCATCGCAGGGCTCCTTTCTCGTCAAAGCCCGGGAACACCCGGCCCTCGCGCACCGCGGTGAACACCACGAAGCTGTTGTGCAGCAATTGTCGGTAGCTGTCCGCGCTGGCGAACGGATCATGGCCACGCAGCGCGAGCGGGTAGCCGGCGCCGGTGGATTCGCCCCAGGTGCGGTCGCTGCCATGCCACTTGGCGCGGCCCTCGGCTTCGCGCTTGGCCTCGGCGGCGGTGTACAGCACCCAGCCGGTGGACGGGCCGTACAACAGCGGCGCGCGCAGCCCTTCGCTGCGCAGCTGCAGCAGGCGTCGCAGCACCTCGTGCGCGCGTTCGGCCTCCAGCGGCGGCAGCGTGTGCGGGCCGAGCCCGTCATCGCCCGCGTCGTGGAACTGGACCAGTGGCTGTGGGTCACCGGCGGCGTTGGCGAGCAGCCAGTCCAGGCCCTGGCGGATCGCGGCGCGGCCATTGAGCGGGCCCGGGCGCAGGCGCACCAGGCCATGCGGGTGCAGGCCCTCGACCCGGCCATGCAGGCGCACCCCGTCGATATCCACGTCGTAGCGGCGGCTGCCGGCAGCGGTACCGGCCTGCCACTGCGCCAGCGCCTGTGCGTAGGGTTCGGTCTGCGCCTGCAGCAGCGCGAACTGACGCTCGCCCAGTGCACCGGAGGGCAGCAGCGCACGCGCGCGCAGCCGGGGGTAGAGCGGCGCGGCCTCCTCGTCGAGGGTGGCCTCGATCACCGCCTGCTGCAGCAGTACGGTATCGCCACCGCGCGCCGCCATCACCAGCGGCTCCACATCCTCGGCGTTGTCCACCTCGTCGGGCAGGCGCAGGCCGAGCCGTTGCGAGAGGAACTGGCTGGCCGGATCGGTGAGGAACCGACGCAGCGCATCCACGCTAAGTTCGGCCTCGCCCGCAACGCTGTCCATCGGCGGCAGGGGCCGTGCGAACCAGGGTGCCAGCGCGCGCCGTGCGCCGCCAAGCGAGCCGGCAGCCGGGTGCCATTGCTGGCGGTAGCTGAAACGTCGCGGTTCCTCACCGCCACCGAATGCCGCCGGGGCGAACGGCTGCAGCGAGTGCCGCACCGTCATCCGCTTGGCCGCCGCGGGCGGATCCAGGTGGTACTCGGCAGCGGCATCGATCAGCTCGCTGACCAGCACCGAGGGTTCGCGCACGCTGCCATCGCGCGGATCGGCGCCCAGGTAGCTCAGGTAGAACACGTCCTGCGCCGAGGCGAACAGCTGCAGGAACAGGAAGCGGTCGTCCTCGCGCAGCGAACGGTCGCCATGCCGGCGCTTGTCGGTGCCCAGTTCGGCGGTGAGCTGGTTGAGCCCGGCAGCCGGGTCGCGGCGCGGGAAATCGCCATCGTTCAGGCCCAGCACGCAGATCACCCGGAACGGCAGCAGGCGCATCGGCACCATCCGCCCGAAGCTGACGCCGCCGGTCAGCAGCGGCGCACGTGTATCGGCCTGGGCAAGCACGCCGGCGAAATGCGCGCGCAGCACCTCCGGCGGCACGTCGCCCTCGAAGCCGGCGATGTCGGCGTCACGGGCGAACTCGTTGATCAGTTTGCGCAGCCGCTCCAGCGCGCGCTGGCTGTTGGCGGCCTGCGGCGGTGCCGGCAGCAGCGCATCGAGCAGCCCCAGCAGACGCTGCCGCCACTGGCCAGGCGACATCGCCTCTCCCAACGCCTTCTGGTAGCGCGCCAGCACCCGCAGCAGGCCGAGCAGGCGGTCCAGCGCATCCAGCGCGCTGCCTTCCAGCTCCGGCCACGGCGCGACCCCGGCGATGTCGCCGTCGCTGCCGCTGGCATGGCCGAGCAGCAGGCGATCGAGTGCGAACTGCCAGGTGAAGGCATCATCGACCGGGGCCTGGTGCTGGCCGCGATGGGTCGCATCCAGCCCCCAGCGTGCGCCGGCGGCCTGCAGCCAATCGTGCAGGCGGTCGAACGCCGCCGCATCCAGACCGGCCGCTTCGGCCAGCGGCGCGCTGGCGAGCAGATCCAGCACTTCGTTCAAACCGAAGCGCGAGACCGGCAACCCGAGCAGGTGCACGAACACATCGGCCAGGGGTTCACCCGCCAGCGGGCTGGTGTCGGCCAGCGCATAGGGAATGTGGTCATCGCCGCCGCCGCGCCCGCCGAACACCGCTTCCAGGTAGGGCACGTAGGGATCGATGTCCGGCGCCAGCACCGCGATGTCGCGCGCCTGCAGCGGCGGATCGAAGCGCGGGTCCTGGAGCAGGCCGCGCAGCTGGTCGTGCAGCACCTGCAGCTCGCGCAGGCGGGTATGGCAGGCATGCACCTGCAGGCTCGGGTCGTCGTAGCGCAGTGCCTCGCGCAGAGGGCCGGCGGGCTGCCCGCGGCGGTGGAACAGGTCGCGCTGCAGGCGATGCAGCAGGCTGTCGGACAGGCCACCGGCGTCCATGTCCGGGCGCGCGTCCTCTTCGGGATCGTCGTAGGCGGCGATCTCACCGGAGGGGTGCACGACCTCGTAGCTGCCCAGCACCGCCATGAAGTCGCGGCCCGCCGCGCCCCAGGCCTGCAGCAGGCGGTTCTCGCCGGCCGCCTCGCCGAACGGATCGGGCGCGCCACTGCGCAGCTTCTCGCCCAGCGTCTGCAGATCGCCCCAGTAGGCCTGGGTCGGCGTGGGCAGATAGAAGTGCATCGTGCCGACCCGCGCCTGGGTGGCCATCACCCGCAGCACGTCCGGGGAGATGTTGAGCGTGGCGAAGGCGAACACCCGCGCCGGCAGGCCCTGCGGAAGCGGCTGGCCGGCGCCCTCGAAACGGGCGAGATAGGCATCGATGCGGCGCGCACGGTACTGCTTGCCGCTGGCGATATGCCGCCACAGGATCGCCTGCGGGTCGTTCGGTGCCGCGCCGGCCTCCCACCGCAGCAGCCAATCGCGACGCCAGGCCTGGTACTTCTCGAACACCGCCGCCAGCTCGGCGGCCAGCGCCCACGGCTTGAGCGGATCGGCCGCGGACAGGTAGGCCTGCAGGGCCGCCATCGGCGGCTGCGCCATCAGCACCGGGTCGCGCAGCGCGGCATACAGTCCCCAGCGCAGGCCCTCGGCATTGAGATCGTCATGTTCGCCGGGCACGTTGGCGTTGAGGGCGCGGGCGACCAGCTCGCCGGGGGTGAGGAACTCGAGATTGGCGGCAATGCCATACTCGGCCGCCAGGGTCGATTGCAGCCAGCGGCGCATCGCGACCTGCGGGATCAGGACCACCTCCGGCACCAGGATCGATTGGCCCGGCACGGGCGTGCGCAGCGTCGTGGCCAGCAGGGCGGCCAGCACATCGAGCGAGTTGGAGTGGTACAGGCGGAAGTCTGAAGCGGCGTCGGTCATCGCAGGAGTGTGCCGCAGCCCGCGCACGAACGCAGCGCTGACGGGTGTCAGGACACGGAAGAGGCCATGGCCGATACCGGCCCGACACGCTGTGTTGCAGCCCACGGCGTGGCCGTCGGGGCGCTGCCCTCACCTGCCCGTGCGACAATACTGCACGGTGCAGTTCGGTTATGTTCAGCCGTTCACCACGATCTTACAACGTTGGAATTTTGTTAATGGCGCCCATGACGGTTTCCGAAGAGAGTCTGGTGCAGTTGTCCAACGTCCGCATCGACCGCGGCGGACGTACGATCCTGCGCGACGTTTCGCTGACCGTTCCGCGCGGCAGCATCACCGCCGTGCTCGGCCCGTCGGGCAGTGGCAAGTCCACCCTGCTGGCCGCGCTGACCGGTGAGCTGCGGCCGGTTGCCGGCGAGGTCACCCTGTTCGGCCAGCCCATCCCGACCGGCGCACGCGCGCTGTTGGAGATGCGCAAGAGCGTGGGCGTGCTGCTGCAGGGCAACGGCCTGCTGACCGATCTGACCGTGGCCGAGAACGTGGCCCTGCCGCTGCGCACCCATACCCGCCTGCCCAAACCCGTGTTGCGCCGCCTGGTGCAGATGAAGCTGCACGCGGTCGGCCTGCTGGCCGCTGCCGATGCCTGGCCGCGCGAGCTGTCCGGCGGCATGGCGCGCCGTGTGGCCCTGGCCCGCGCGCTGGCACTGGACCCGCCGCTGATGATCTACGACGAGCCGCTGACCGGGCTGGACCCGATCGCCTCGGGCGTGATCATGAGCCTGATCCAGCGCCTCAACCACAGCCTGGGGCTGACCAGCATCATCGTCAGCCACCACGTGCACGAGACCCTGCCGATCTGCGACCAGGTGATCGCGATCGCCAACGGCGGCATCGTGTTCCAGGGCAGCCCGGCCGCGCTCGAATCCAGCCAGGACCCGCTGCTGCGGCAGTTCCTGCATGGTGAGCCGGACGGCCCGATCCCGTTTGATGCCGCACCGCGTGCGAGGGTTGCCTGATGCCGTTCGTTGACGCCACCCGCTCGCTCGGTCGCGCCGGCCTGTTCTCGCTGACGGTGCTGCGCGGCTCGCTGCCGACCGCCGATTTCCTGGCCGAGCTGACCCGCGAGATCTACAAGATCGGCGCACGTTCCCTGCCGATCATCGCCGTGGGCGGTGCCTTCGTGGGCCTGGTGCTGACCCTGCAGGGTTACCGCACGCTGACCACCTTCGGTGCTGCGGACGCCTTGTCCACCCTGCTTGGCCTGTCGCTGTACCGCGAACTGGCCCCGGTGCTGACCGCGCTGCTGTTCATCGGCCGCGCCGGCAGCTCGATCGCCGCCGAGCTGGGCCTGATGCGGGCCACCGATCAGATCAAGGCCCTGGAGCTGATGGCGATCGACCCGGTCGCCAAGGTCGTTGCCCCGCGCTTCTGGGCGGCGGTACTGACCGTTCCGCTGCTGACCGGCATCTTCTGTTCACTGGCGATCAGTGCCAGCTACTTCGAGGCCGTGCACGTGCTCGGCCTGGACAATGGCGTGTTCTGGTCGGCGCTGAGCAACAGCGTGGACTTCTGGGACGACTTCGGCGTGGCGATGCTGAAGTCGGCGATCTTCGGCGGCACGGCGGCCCTGGTGGCCTCCTATGTCGGTTTCCATGCCGAACCCACCATCGAAGGCACCTCGGTCGCCACCACGCGTGCGGTGGTCAACGCCTCGCTGCTGGTGCTGGTCTTCAACTTCGTGCTGTCCGCCATGATGTTCCAGTAGGTACCGACCGTTGGTCGGTACGCTTCTTCGGTGCGCTTCTTCGGTACGCAAAGACTTCCCGCCCGGACACCTGTCCAGGCACCTGACAAAGAACAGTGAGATATCCCATGGCCATCCGCGGTCCCAGACTCGAATTTTCCGTCGGCGCGTTCCTGCTGCTGGCGCTGGCCTCGCTGCTGGTGCTGGCCGTGGCCTCCACCAATCAACGGTGGGGCACCGGTGGCAGCGGCTACGAACTCAAGGCGCGCTTCACCCAGATCGGCCAGCTGCGCAAGCAGGCCCCGGTCAAGATCGGCGGCGTCACCATCGGCCAGGTCTCGGGCATCGAACTGGATCCCCAGAAGTTCGACTCGATCGTGACCCTCAAGCTCGACGGCAAGTTCAAGGATCTGCCCGCCGACACCTCGGCCGGCATCTTCACCAGCGGTTTGCTCGGCGAGAGCTATATCGGACTGCAGCCGGGCGGAGATCCGGACGTGCTCAAGTCCGGCGACGAGATCGTCTTCACCCAGCCGGCGGTGGACCTGCTCCAGCTGGTCGGCAAGTACATGTTCAGCGGTCCGGCCAACACCGGTGGCGCTGACTCCCACGATGGCAACGGCGCGCCCGCGCCTGCAACGGAACCGCAACCATGAAAAAGACCCTGATCCCGGCGCTGCTGGCCTCGGCCCTGCTCGCCGCCACGCCCTCGCTCTCCTTCGCCCAGGCGGCCCCGGCGGCCGCTGCCGCCCAGCAGGGCCAGGCCAGCAAGGCCGTGATGGACGCCAGCACCCGCATCCTGACCTCGCTGCAGCAGCGCCGCACCGAGTTCCGGGCCAACCCGGCCGTGCTGCGTGACTTCATCAACAGCGAGCTCAACAAGACCTTCGACCGCGACTACGCCGCCCGCCTGGTGCTGGGCGTGCACGGCCGCGGCGCGTCCGATGCCGACGTCAAGCTGTTCGCCGATGCGATGGCCGACAACCTGATGCAGCGCTACGGTTCGGCGCTGCTCGAGATCCAGGGCAAGCCGACCTTCCGCCTGAAGAGCGAGTCGCCGCTGCCGGGCAACCGCGGCGTGCGCGTGTCCACCGAGCTGATCCGCGCCGGCAACGAGCCGACCCCGGTCGACTACCTGATGCGCAACGTCAACGGCCAGTGGAAGATCTTCGATGTGATGATCGAAGGCATCTCCTACGTGCAGACCTTCAAGACCCAGTTCGACGCCCCCCTGCGCCAGAAGTCGATCCAGCAGGTGGCCACCGAACTGCGCAACGGCAGCATGCAGGCCGGGCAGGCCCCGCGTGGCAAGTAACAACGCCAGCGTGCAGCGCAACGGCAGCTCGCTGGTGTTCAGCGGGCCGCTCGACCGCGCGGCGGTGACGGCCCTGTGGCCCTCGCTGACCGCGCTGGACGGCGTGCAGCAGGTGGATCTGGCGGCAGTGAGCCGGCTCGACAGCGCCGGTCTGGCGCTGCTGGCCGAGCTGGCCGCGCGCCTGCGTGCAAACGGGACAACGCCGACGATCGTCGGCAGCCCGGACGGTTTCACCGACCTCAGTGCCGCCTACCGGCTGGCACCCACCCTGGATTTCCATGCCCTTTCTGCGGCGAGCTGACATGAACGTCATACGCACCCTCCCCCTCCTTGTGCTGGCGCTGGCCCTGAGCGCCTGTGCCGGCAAGCCGGCACGCGACAGCGCACCGGTCAGCGTCGAGGTCGCCCCGGCGGCGGCACCGGCCGCCGATGTGGCCAACACCGATGCGGTACCGGCCGAGGCCGGCGCCGACACGGCCACCGAAGCAACGCAGGCCAGCACCGATCCGGCGGCCGCACCGGTCACCGGCGGCACCGCGCCGACCAACGCCGAGGACGACTTCGCCGCGCTGTACGGCGGCCCGGCCCCGACCGCGGACGGCACCGAGCCCACCGGCGCGCCGTACGATCCGTGGGAACCGTTCAACCGCAAGGTGCACAGCTTCAACAACGTGGTCGACCGTGCGGTCGCACGCCCGCTGGCGGTGGCTTACACCAACGTGGTGCCGCGCTTCGCACGCACCGGCGTGAGCAACTTCTTCAGCAACCTGCGCGCGCCGGTGACGATCACCAACCAGCTGCTGCAGGGCCGTCCGGACGACGCCTGGGACAGCCTGGGCCGTTTCCTGATGAACTCCACGCTGGGTATCGGCGGTCTGTTCGATCCGGCCAGCAAGGCGATGGTGCCGCGTCGCAAGGAAGACTTCGGCCAGACCCTGGGCACGTGGGGCTGGCGCCGTTCGCGCTACGTGGAACTGCCGTTCTTCGGCCCGCGTACCGTGCGTGACGTGTTCGGCCTGGCCGGCGACATGCCGCTCTCGCCGATCCGTACGATCGAAGAGGACAAGATCCGCATCGGCCTGCAGGGCCTGCAGCTGGTGGACATGCGGTCGCAGCTGCTGGCGGTGGACGACATGCGCGACAACGCCGTGGACGAGTACTCGCTGGTCCGTGATGCGTGGCTGCAGCGCCGCAACTACCAGATCGAGAATGACCTGCGTGGCAAGCATGCGCGCGGCAAGGACGATCCGGACGCACCGATTCCGGTCGATGCGATGCCGATGCCGAACTGGGGTAACTGATCGGAGTACCGACCAACGGTCGGTACCTACCGAGTTGGTAGACCACGACCGTTGGTCGTGGTGCGAGCAAAGAAAAAGCCCCGCCGAAGCGGGGCTTTTTTTTGTTTCCGGGTCCGCCGATCAGGCCGCCAGCGCGGCGTCGATCGCGGCCACCAGGCGGGCATCGTCGGCCGGCACGTCCGGGGCGAAGCGGGCAATGACCTGGCCGTCGCGGCCGATCAGGAACTTCTCGAAGTTCCACAGCACGCCCGGGGCGGCGTTGACCACCAGCTCCGGATACTTGGCCACGGCGCCCTGCAGCTTCTCGCGCATCGGGCCTTCGCCGGTGGCGGCCGGCTGCGCGGCGGTCAGCTGCTGATACAGCGGATGGGTGTCCTCACCGGCCACGCTGATCTTGGCGAACATCGGGAAGCTGACGTTGTATTCCAGCTGGCAGAACTGCTGGATGTCCGCTTCGCTGCCCGGCTCCTGGGCCAGGAAGTTGTTGGCCGGGAACCCCAGCACTTCCAGGCCGGCGGCCTGTTTGTCGGCGTACAGCGTCTGCAGGCCTTCGTACTGCGGGGTCAGGCCACACTTGGAGGCGACGTTGACGACCAGCAGCACCTTGCCGCGGTAGTCGGCCAGCGAGGTCGGCTGACCTTCGATGGTGGTCACGGGGATGTCGTAGACGGTCTGGCTCACTGCAGATTCCTTGCGTTGGATCAGGGGAGGCACAGCATAGCCGTGCCCGGGGGGCGTCAATCGACGCAGATCGTGCCCATCGCCACACCGCCATCGATGCGCTGGCGGCAGCCGAAGTTCTGGCTGACATCGCGCTGGCAGACGCCGCGCGCGGCCGTTCCCGGCGCGACATCACTGGTGGCCAGGCACTGGCCACTGCAGTCGGCCTTGGCGCTGCAGACCTTGCCGGCATCGGCGTAGGGCACCACGCACTGCACGCGCTGCAGGCGGCCCAGCGGCTGCAGGCTGCCACCGGCGGCGGTGCATTCGGCGGCGCTGGGCGTTGTCGGTGTCGCTGCGGTGGTGTCTGCAGGTGGGGCACTGCTGCACCCGGCCAGGGCGAACAGGAGAGACAGCATCAGGGGCAGGCGCATGGACGGTTCCTTGAAGGATGGGAGAAAGCAGGGAAAAGACGTGCCCCGCAGCATGCGCGATCGCGTGCATGCAGGGCGTCGGCGCTTAGTCCTGCGGCGGGCTGGCTTCGTCGCCGGCCACGTCCTCGTCCTCGCCGCTCATGTCGCCGAGCAGGTCCTGGGTCTGTTCACTGCCCAGCGTTTCCACGCTGCGCAGGCGGCGCTCGATGGTGCGCGTCTTGCGGCTGGCTTCGCCGAGGCTGCGGCCGACGGTGGTGATCTGCTTCTCGGCCTTTTCCAGGATGCCGGCGAACTTGCCGAACTCGCTCTTGACCGCACCGAGCAGGCCCCACACTTCACTGGAGCGCTGTTCGATGGCCAGCGTGCGGAAGCCCATCTGCAGGCTGTTGAGCAGCGCGGTCACGGTGGTCGGGCCGGCCACCACCACACGGTGGTCGCGCTGCAGCAGGTCGATCAGGCCGGGGCGGCGGATCACTTCGGCGTACAGGCTTTCAGTGGGCAGGAACATCACCGCGAAATCGGTGGTGTGTGGCGGGGCGATGTACTTGTCGCAGATCGATTTGGCCTGGATGCGGATCGCGCGCTCGAGCTGCGCGCCCTGCACGCGCACGCCCTCGACGTCGCCCTGCTCCTGCGCATCGAGCAGGCGCTCGTAATCCTCGCGCGGGAACTTGGAATCGATCGGCAACCACACCGGGGTGTCTTCATGGCCGCGGCCCGGCAGGCGCACGGCGATATCGACGATCTCGTTGCTGTCCGGGCGCACTTTGACGCCGCGCGCGTACTGCTCCTGGGTGAGCGTCTGCTCGAGGATGTTGTCCAGCTGCACTTCGCCCCAACTGCCGCGGTTCTTGACGTTGGTCAGCACGCGCTTGAGGTCGCCCACGCCGGTGGCCAGCTGCTGCATCTCGCCAAGCCCGCGCTGGACCTGCTCCAGCCGCTCGGAGACCAGCTGGAACGAAGCACCCAGGCGGGTTTCCAGGGTGGTCTGCAGCTTCTCGTCCACGGTCACGCGCATCTGGTCGAGCTTCTCGGCGTTGTCGCTCTGCAGGCTCTTGAGCTGCTGCTCGAGCGTGGCGCGCATTTCGCCGATACGCTGCTCGTTGCGCTGGGTCATTTCCTGCAGGCGCAGGCCCAGCGATTCACCCAGGCGCTGCTGCGACTGCCCGGTTTCCTCGCGGCCCAGGCGCGCGTCTTCGGCCAGGGCCTGGCGCAGCGCGGCCATGTGGCTGTCGGTGCGCGTGGTCAGGTCCACCAGCTGCTGGCCGAACGCTTCAATGCGCGCCTGCTGCTGTTGCCCGAATGCTTCCAGCTGCGCACGCACTTCCTGCATGCGCAGTGCCAGCAGGTCGCCGGTGCGCTGCTGGCTGAGCGTGCTTTCCTCGCGTGCCTTGCGCGCGTCTTCACCGAGCGCATCGCGCAGCAGGTCCAGGCGCTGGTCGGTGCGGGTGGAGAGATCGGTCAGCGCGCGCGCGAAACTCTCCAGCCGGGCATCCTGCTGGCGGCCCAGGCCTTCGAGCTGCTCACGCAGTTCGCTGCGGCCGACCCGCGCTTCCTCGCGCAGGGTCTGTTCGAGGCCGCCGTTGCCGGAACGCCGCAGCAGCGCGAGCAGCTGCAGCACGAGGACGGCACACACCAGGCCGCCGAGAATGAGGAATTCGGTTTGCATGCGCCAAGTGTAGGCCGCGGCGGTCTCATTGGCTGCGTCAGAACCCTTCGAGCACGAGCTTGCCGCGCGCGCGGTGGCTCTCGATCAGGGCGTGCGCCTGACGCAGGTTGGCGGCGTTGATGCGGCCGTAGTGTTCGCCCAGCGTGGTGCGCAGCACGCCCGCGTCGATCAGCGCGGCGACGCGCTCGAGCAGCTCGTGCTGGCGCTGCACATCGGGGGTGTTGAAGCTGGAGCGGGTGAACATCGATTCCCAGTGCAGGGACAGGCTCTTGCGCTTGAGCGCCATCACATCGAGCTGGCCGGGATCGTCGATCAGCGCCAGCTGGCCCTGCGGCGCGAGCACCGCGACGATCTGGTCGTAGTGCTGGTCGGTATGGGTCAGGCTGGCCACGTGGCTGACCTCGGCGATGCCCAGGCGCTGCAGGCCTTCGCTCAGCGGCTGGGTGTGGTCGATCACGTGGTGCGCGCCCAGCGCGTAGACCCAGTCCTGGGTATCCGGGCGCGAGGCGGTGCCGATCACGGTCAGGCGGGTCAGCTGGCGAGCCAACTGGACCAGGATCGAGCCGACGCCACCGGCGGCACCGATCACCAGCAGGGTCTGCCCTTCGCCGCCGTTTTCCGCGATGCGCAGGCGATCGAACAGCAGCTCCCAGGCCGTGATCGCGGTCAGCGGCAACGCCGCGGCGGCGGCGTCATCCAGGCTGGCCGGCTTGTGGCCGACGATGCGCTCGTCCACCAGCTGGTACTCGGCATTGCTGCCGGCGCGGCCGATCGCGCCCGCATAGAAGACCGCGTCGCCGGGCTGGAACAGGGTCACCGCGTCGCCCACCGCATCCACGATGCCGACCGCGTCGAAGCCCAGTACGCGCGGCTCGGTGACCGCCACGCCGGTGCGGACCTTGGTATCGACCGGGTTCACCGAGATCGCGCGGACCTCGACCCGCAGATCGCGCGGGCCGGGGGTGGGGATCGGCAGGGTGATGTCCACCAGCGCGGCGGGGTCGCTGATCGGCAGGCCATGCTGGGTATAGGCGACGGCTTTCATCGGGGGAGATCCAGTGGGGAAGGCGGACAGCGTGCGCTTCACGGCGGGGTGGAGAAAGGCGCAAAATCGGGCAGCACTTTCACTGCAGGAATGAAAATGATCCGGTTCGACGACCTCGCCCTGTTCGTCCGCACCGCCGCGCTGGGCAGCTTTTCCAACGCCGCACGCGAGGCGGATCTGCTGCCCGGCCAGGTTGCTGCGGCGGTGGCGCGGCTGGAACGCGAGCTGGACCTGCGCCTGTTCGTGCGCTCCACCCGCAGCCTGCGCCTGACCGCCGAGGGCGCGCTGTACCTGCCCTATGCGCAGGAGGTGCTGGCCGCGCTGCGCGAGGGCGAGGCCCGGGTGCGTGGCGAGGATGCCGAACTGCGCGGCACGCTGCAGGTGGCCGCACCCTCGGATCTGGGCCGCAACCTGCTGCTGCCATGGCTGACCGAGTTCCGCGCCGCGCACCCGAAGCTGCAGCTGCGCCTGCAGTTGTCCGACCAGGTGGCCGATGTGTTCCGCGATCCGGTCGACATCGCCTTCCGCCTGGGCCGCTTCGACAACGCCAGCTATGTCGCCCTGCCCCTGCTGCCCGGCAATCGCCGGGTGCTGGCCGCATCACCGGACTACCTGGCCCTACACGGTACGCCGGACAACCTGGAAGCGCTGAAGGAGCACCACTGCCTGCTCTATCAACTCGCTGGGCGTGCCTATGACCGCTGGAGCTTCGAGGCCGATGGTCGGCGCACGGTGATCCCGGTGCGCGGCAACATGGTCTGCGACGATGCCGACGTGGTCCGGCGCTGGGCAGTGGCGGGGGAAGGCATCGTGTTCAAGTCGTGGCTGGATATCTGCGCCGATGTGCAGGCCGGGCGCCTGCAGGTGCTGCTGGACGGGGCCGGCGACAGTCTTCCGTTGAACCTGGTGTGCCCGCACCGCAAGCAGTTCTCGCCCGCCATCCGGCAGCTGCATGCGATGTTCGCGCAACGGCTGCAGCCGCTGCTCGCCGGGTTGCCGGCCGGCGCGCGCTGACGCTATCGCCCGGCGCGCGGCTGCCGGACAATGCCCCTCCCCCCGTAGTCGAGTCGCCGCCATGCCGTGGATGGGCATCCAGGATCTGTGGACCTTTGTTGCTGCCGTGCTGGTGTTCCTTGCACTGCCGGGCCCAGGCACCTTCACCCTGCTCACCGCCACCGGGCGCGGCGGGGTGCGCGGCGGTTACACGGCGCTGTTCGGCCTGCTGCTGGGCGACCAGATCCTGATGTGGCTGGCGGTAGCCGGTGTGGCGGCGCTGCTCAAGGCCAACCCGCTGGTGTTCCACGCGGTGCAGTACCTCGGCGCGGCGTACCTGGTGTGGATCGGCATCGGCCTGCTGCGCGCACCGCGCGCCCAGGGCGAGGAAGGTGGCATCCGCCTCACGCCGGGCCACTACTTCCGCCAGGCGGTGCTGATCAACCTGCTCAACCCGAAGGCGATCATCTTCTACATGGCCTTCCTGCCGTTGTTCATCGATCCGGCACGGCACCAGGGTGTGGTGACGTTTGCGACCATGGCGCTGATCATCTTCGTCATGGGGCTGGCCTACTGCTCGGTGCTGATCGGGGTGGGCAACCTGCTGCGCCGTCGGATTCTGCAGCACCCGCGTGTCGGGCTTTGGCTGAGGCGGGTCGCAGGGGTGTTCCTGGTCGGGTTCGGTGTGCGGCTGGGCGCGAGCGGCTGAACCCTTGCAGGCCGGCAGGGTGCACGATGACAGCGCGCGTCGTGTTCGGCTGCGGATAGGCAGCATCATCGCGACGCTCGGTTTTCATTCAAACATTGAGATTCCCCTGCGTACCGGCGAGGTGTCCAATCGGCGCCATCGTCCAACGTCGCCTCACCGGCGCGTGCGCAACACTGCGGGGACCCATGCCGCCACCTGTCTACTTCGTGCAGCACCTGAGCGGTCATGACGAGCGCCTGCTCGGCATGCACACCCGGCGCATCGATCTGGCCCATCCCGCCGTGACCCGCATCGTCGCGGGGCTTCAGCCGCTGGACCGGATCGATCTGCGTACGTGCCTGTTCGACTGCCACGCCAGCCTGGTGCTTGGGCTGCGCCATCGCATCGCCGAGGCCGAAGCGGCGGCGCAGGGCTGGCGTCTGTTCGATGCCGACGGCGTGTTGTGCTGCAAGCGCTTCCCCGGGGATGCGCAGGTGATCTATCCACAGGGCCATCCACCGCAGGCAGACTGGGCACGCGCCCTGCTGCCCGGCACCGGCCCAGCCGCGCGCGTCAGCGCCGCATCACCTCACGCAGGTGGTCGATGAACACCCGCAGCTTGGGCGCCATCTGCTCACGTGCCGGGTAGTAAAGGTGGAAACCGGCGAACGGCTGCTGCCAGTCCTGCAGCACGCACTGCAGCCGGCCGGCCGCCACGTCGCCGGCGTACAGCGCCTCGAACCCCTGGGCCAGGCCAATGCCCCGGGTGACGGCGGCATGGATCAGCCCGGCGTCGTTGAACACCAGCCGGCCCGCCACCTCGACCTCGAAATCGCGACCCTCGCCGGTGAACTCCCACGCCATCCGCCGGCCGGTGCTGAGCCGGTGCACGATGCACTCGTGCGCGACCAGGTCGGCCGGGGTCGCGGGCACGCCGTGCATGGCCAGATAGTCCGGCGTGGCCACCACCACCTGGCGTTCCAGCGGCCCGATCGGCACCGCGATCATGCCGCGGGCCAGGCTTTCGCCCAAGCGGATCCCCGCGTCGAAGCCGCCGGCGACCAGATCGGTCAGCGCGGTTTCCACGAACAGCTCCACCTCGATCTGTGGATAACGCGCCAGGAAGCCGGGCAGGTGCGGCAGCACCAGCAGTTCGGCAGCGATCCGCGGCACGTTGATGCGCAGCTTGCCGGCGGGGACATCGCGCACCTGGTCCAGGTCGTCGAACGCGGCGTCGATCCGGGCCAGGCCCTCGCGTACCTGCGCCAGGAAGCGTGCGCCCTGCTCGGTCAGGCCGACCCGGCGCGTGGTCCGGTGCAGCAGCCGCACGCCAAGGTGGGCCTCCAGCGCACGCACCGTCTGCGAGAGCGCCGAGGGCGATACGCCCAGCTCGTCGGCGGCCCGGGTGAAGCTGGCATGGTGCGCGACGCGGGCGAAGGCAACCACGGCGGGCAGGGGATGCTGAGCGCTCATTGTGAAGGCTTGCTTCAAAGACGATGCAGGAGCGGCCAGTTTATCCACATAGTCCGCAGGAGGATGCTGGTCCTGTTCCTTCCCTTCCCCGGAGTACTTCATGCAGACCCGCACCCTTGGCCGTGATGGCCCCACCGTTTCCGCGCTCGGCCTGGGCTGCATGGGCATGAGCGCCTTCTATGGCGGCCGCGGCAGCGATGCCGACGCGATCGCGGTCATCCACCGCGCGCTGGAACGCGGCGTCACCCTGCTCGACACCGCCGACATGTACGGCCCGCACACCAACGAGGTGCTGGTCGGCAAGGCGATCGCCGGCCGCCGCGACCAGGTGTTCCTCGCCACCAAGTTCGGGATCAGGCTGGAGCCGAGCGACACCGCCGCGCGCAGCGTCGATGGCCGCCCCGAGTACGTGATCGCCGCCTGCGAGGCCAGCCTGCAGCGGCTGGGCGTGGACCACATCGACCTGTACTACCAGCACCGCGTGGACGGCACGGTGCCGATCGAGGACACCGTGGGGGCGATGGCGCGGCTGGTCGAACAGGGCAAGGTGCGCTTCCTCGGCCTCTCCGAAGCCTCGGCAAGCACGATCCGCCGCGCCCATGCGGTGCATCCGATCACCGCGGTGCAGACCGAGTACTCGCTGTGGTCGCGCGATCCGGAAGCCAACGGTGTGCTGGCGACGGTGCGCGAGCTCGGCATCGGCTTCGTGCCCTACTCGCCGCTGGGCCGTGGCTTCCTGACCGGCGCGATCCGCAGCCCGGCCGATTTCGACGCCGATGACTACCGCCGCCAATCGCCGCGTTTCCAGGGCGAGAACTTCGACCGCAACCTGGCGCTGGTCGACGCGGTCACCGCGATGGCCAAGACCCAGGGCGTGAGCCCCGGGCAGCTGGCCCTGGCCTGGGTGCTGGCGCAGGGCGAAGACCTGGTGCCGATCCCGGGCACCAAGCGGCTGGCCTATCTGGAAGAGAACCTCGGCGCGCTGCAGGTGCAGCTGAGCGCCGACGCGCTGGCCCGGATCGATGCGATCTTCCCGGCCCATGCCGCCGCCGGCCCGCGTTATGCCCCTGCGGCCATGGCAACGTTGAACCGCTGACCTCCACCGGCCGGATCGGCATGCTCGATCCGGCCGAGGCTGCCGACAGCGTGCGCGGGGGAGGACAATGGCCCTCTTTCTGCCTGGTTGGACCCTGCCCCATGCGCTGGCTCGCCCCGCTGTTGCTGCTGCTGGCCATCGCGCCGGCACACGCCGACGAAATCCGCTGCCTGACCGGCGGCAGCCGCCAACAGATCCACCTTGAATGGAAACTCCCCGAGGGCACTGCCGACGGTGAGCGGGTCAGCCATGTGCGTTACGCCGGCAAGACCGCGTGGCTGCGGCTGACCCTGGCCTCGCAGGAGAGCACCGTACTGGCCGAGGATCGCCCTTGGCAGTTCGATACGGTGTGGGACGAGCACCTGGACGGCAAGGTCATCGGCCACTATGCGATCAGCACCCAGGGCGCGCGCATCTATGGCTTCTCCTACACCAACGCGCGGACGGGCCAGCAGACCGTGTTCGGTGAAGACGTCGGTGCGATGACCGACACGGGCTGCCACTGGGAATGAGCGTCCGGCCTTTGTGCCGGTTTCGTCACCTTCGCCTCAGTCATGCGGGCCGTGCAGCCGCTTACGACGCTTGGCAGTAGTAATGCTGCGCCGCGTTCGGTAAAACTCGCAGACTTGTCGTTCACAGTCATCCACCGCGAGGCCCCATGTCATTGCTCCGGCGCAAGTCCCTAGACACTGTCACCGTCCATGAAGCCGGCAGGCAACTGATCCCGACCCTGAGTTGGCCGCACCTGATCGCGCTGGGCATCGGCGCCATCGTCGGCACCGGCATCTACACCCTGATCGGTGTCGGCGCGAACCTGGCCGGCCCCGCGGTGCTGATTTCCTTCGCCATCGCCGGCGCGGTCTGCGCCTGCGCGGCCCTGTCCTATGCCGAGCTGTCGACGATGATGCCGGCCGCTGGCAGCGCCTACACCTACAGCTACACCGCCCTGGGCGAGGTGGTGGCCTGGGTGGTCGGCTGGAGCCTGATCCTGGAGTACTCGCTGGTGGTGAGCACGGTCGCGGTCGGGTGGTCCGGCTACGCGGTCGGCTTCCTGCACGGCTTCGGGATCGACCTGCCCTTGATGCTGACCGCCGGCCCCCACGTGGAAGGCGGCTTCATCAACCTGCCGGCGGTGCTGATCACCTTCCTGGTGGCCGGCATGCTGATGGCCGGCACCAAGGAAAGCGCGACCCTCAACGCAGTCCTGGTGGTGATCAAGATCATCGCGCTGACCGTGTTCGTGGCGATCGCCCTGCCGCACTTCGATACCAGCCACATGGAGCCGTTCATGCCGTTCGGCTTCGTCAAGTCGCTGGGCGCCGATGGCGTGGAACGCGGGGTGATGGCGGCCGCCGCGATCATCTTCTTCGCGTTCTACGGCTTCGATGCGATCTCCACCGCCGCTGAAGAAACCAAGAAGCCCGAGCGCGACCTGGCGATCGGCATCATCGGCTCGATGGTCGGTTGCACCATCATCTACGTGCTGGTGGCGCTGGCCGCCGTGGGTGCGATGAGCTACACGATCTTCGGCCAGAGCGCCGAGCCGCTGGCGCTGATCCTGCGCGAGCTGGGCAGCCCGGGTGCGGCCAAGTGGATCGGCGCTGCCGCCGTGATCGCGCTGCCGACCGTGCTGCTGGCCTTCCTGTACGGCCAGAGCCGCATCTTCTTCGTCATGTCGCGCGATGGCCTGCTGCCGCGCGGTCTTTCCAAGGTCAGCGCGCGCACCGGCACGCCGGTCGCCACCACGCTGTTCACCGCGGTGCTGGTGGCCGCGCTGGCCGGCGTGGCACGTCTGGACGAGATCGCCGCGCTGGCCAACGCCGGCACGCTGGCCGCGTTCACCGCGGTGGGCCTGTGCCTGGTGGTGCTGCGCAAGCGCGAGCCGAACCGCGTGCGCAAGTTCCGCACGCCGCTGGCGTACGTGGTCGGCCCGCTGGCGGTGATCGGCTGTGTGTACCTGTTCTTCAGCCTGCCGAGCACCACGCAGTTGTACTTCCTGGCGTGGAACGTTCTGGGCCTGATCGCCTACTTCGCCTACGGGCGTCGCAATGCGGTGCTGGGCAAACGCTGAGCTATCGCGCCGGCCACCGGGCCGGCGATGAGCGGGGGTGAAGAAGGCAGGCCCAGGGCCTGCCTTTTTCGTTGTTGGCACCGGTGACACCACCCTGCCGCGCAGCGCGCGACGCGCCACTGGCTTCAGGGTTTGGCGGCGGCGACCTTGGCCGCGTGATCCTGCGCCTGCTGCATGACGCGCAGCAGGTTGCCGCCCCAGATACCGGCGATCTGTTTCTCGCTGTAGCCCTTGCGCAGCAGCCACGCGGTGATCTTCGGCAGCTGGCTCACGTCGGGCAGATCGGCCAGGCCGCCGCCGCCATCCCAGTCCAGCCCGATGCCCACGTGTTCGGGGCCGACCACCGTGAGGATGTGCTCGAAATGCGCGAAGAAATCGTCGAGCGTGGCCTTGCGCAGCGGAATGCGCTGGTCGATTTCCTCCAATCCCTTCTTCAGCGCGACACCCTGCTGGATGCTCATGCCGTCGTAATCGGTGCCCAGCTGCGCCATCAGCGCCGTCTCGGCCGCCTTGCGCGCCTCACTCTTGGCGGTGTCGATCAGATAACCACCATAGGCGTTGACCTGGATCACGCCGCCGGCCTTGGCCAGCCGCTTCAGACGCGCATCGTCGAGGTTGCGCGGATGGTTGTAGATCGCCTTGGCCGAGCTGTGCGAGAGCACGAACGGCACCGGCATGCGCTCGATCAGATCATCGAACACCGCATCGGCGGCATGCGACTGATCGATCACGATGCCCAGCCGCACCGCTTCATCCACCAGCGCCTTGCCGGCCGGACTCAGGCCCTTCCACTCGGCGCCCTTGGGATCGGTGGCCGAATCGGCGAACTCGTTGTTGGCGAAATGCACCGTGCTGAGCAGGCGCAGGCCGGCCAGGTGGTAGTAGCTGAGCAGCGTGGGATCGTCGACCAGCGGGCTGGCGTTCTCCATGCTGATGTAGACCACGCGCTTGCCGGCGGCCTTGATGCGCGCGGCATCGGCGGCGGTCAGCGCGAGCTGGAAGGTGTCCGGATGCGCGGCGAGCATCTCGCGGATCTCGGTCAGCCGCAGCAGGCCGGCATCGCGGTCATGCTGGTGCGCCTGCGCGCTGCGGTCGCCCTGATCGGTGTAGATCGCCCAGAAGCCGCCGTCGAGCGCGCCTTCGACCATGCGCGGGTAGTCCACCTGCGACAGTGCGTTGTGGTCGTGCCGCTGGGTGATGTCGAAGCCGGCGCGGTGGAAGTTGGCCGGCGTATCCAGATGGCTGTCCAGGGTCAGCAGCCGCTGCTGCAGCGTGGACGCCCTGGCCAGTTCCTGCGGGGTGAAGTCGACCGCGTGGGCGGCCAGTGGCGTGCACAACGCCAGCGAGACCAGCAAAGACAGACTGCGCAACGTCATGACGCCTCACCTTGGGTTGTAGAGCCACGCCATGCGTGGCTGGGCTTGATCTGGCCCGCGAAGCCACGCATGGCGTGGCTCTACGGTCCCGGGTTCAACGGGTCTGGCCCGGTCAGACCTCAATCCACCACGCGGCAGAACACCGCCTTGAGATACCGCGATTCCTGCACGTGGGCCATGAACGGGTGATCCGGACCGGCGCCGGCCACCTTCAGGATCTGGATGGTGCGGCCGGCGTAGAAGGCGGCGCGGCGCAGCATGTCCAGGAACTGATCTTCGGCCACCAGGCCGGTGCACGAGAACGTGGCGAGCAGGCCACCGGGCTTGACCACCCCCAGCGCCAGCTTGTTCATGTCCAGATACTTCTTCAGCGCGGTGATGACCTGGTCGCGGTCGCGGGTCATCTTGGCCGGGTCCAGGATCACCACGTCGAACTGCTCGCCGCGGTTGGAAGCATCGCGCAGCCACGGGAAGATGTCGGACTGGATGAACTTCGGGCGCACGTTGTTGAGCTTGGCGTTGCCCTTGGCGATGGCGATAACGTCTTCATCGATGTCGATGCCGACCACCTCGGCCGCGCCGCGCGCGGCGGCGTACACCGCAAAGCCACCGGTGTTGCAGCACAGGTCCAGCACGGTCTTGCCTTCCACCTGCTGGCTCAGCCATTGGCGGTTCTCACGCTGATCGGCGAAGAAGCCGGTCTTGTGCGCACCGGCCGGGTCGGCGCGGAACTTCACGCCGTACTCGGTGATCACCGAGGCTTCGGTGGTGGTGTTGCCGTGGAAGTCGAAGCTTTCCTGCTTCTGCACGTGTTCGTCGGCGAAGCTGTGGAAACGGCAGCCCGGGAATTGTTCGCGCAGGGCTTCATACACCCACTCGCGGTGGCGGAACATGCCGGCGGCGAAGAATTCGACCACGATCAGGTCGCCATAGCGATCCACGACCAGGCCGGACAGACCGTCACCTTCGCTGTGGACCACGCGCCAGGCATCGGAGATCTCGTCCAGCTTGAGCACCTCACGGCGCAGCGACACCGCCTGGGCGATCTTGCGCGAGAACCAGCCGGCGTCGACCGGGATGCCCTGATCGGTCTCCAGGATGCGCACGGCAATGCGCGAATGACCGTTGTAGAAGCCACGCCCGATCCACTCTCCGTCCACGCCGACGACGTCGACGATGGCACCGGGTTTGGGACGGACGGCCGGCTTTTCGACCAGTTTCTGGAAGATCCACGGGTGGCTGGAGCGCCAGGCGTTCTTGAGGCGGACAACGGGGGCAGGGGTATTCATGGGCGTATTGTAAACGGGAAGCCTGCAGCCCTCGGCGCTGGGAGCGACGCCGCTGGCGCTCTGGTAGTGACGGCCGCTGGCCGTCAGCGCGCTAAACCCGGCCGCTACGTGGTTGATGGCCAGCGGCCGTCACTACCGGTTGGGGCGTTTCGTTCAGCCGCACAGGGGCATGGAAAGGATTTGACGCCGGCCCCGGCACCCCGCAGAATCGGCCCCAGAAGGGGAGTAGCTCCCAGACGTTGTCGCCGTCAATTCGAGCCCGCAGGCTCCGGTGCAACGGCAGTCCCACCCATCGGGACTGCGAGCGAGACCTTCGCCGTATGGCGAAGCTCTGTCCCTGGATCCCCCCGATCCTCCGTTGCAGATCCTCGCCATCCGGCTTGAGGCAATCTATTTTTCCAACGGATAAACCCAATGCAGACGATCGGTAATGTGTGGTTGTGGGGCGGCTTCGGCGCGGTGGTGATCATCGCGCTGCTGGTCGACCTCGTCTTGATGCGACACGGCGGCCCCCACAAGGTCACCTTCAAGGAGGCCCTGTGGTGGTCCATCGGCTGGGTCGCCCTGGCCCTGGCCTTCAACGGTGGCCTCTGGTATTACCTGAACGAGACTGCCGGCCAGGTGGTGGCCAACAAGGTCGGCCTGGAGTTCCTGACCGGTTACCTGGTCGAGAAAGCCCTGGCGGTGGACAACATCTTCGTGTTCCTGATGATCATGGGCTACTTCGCAGTGCCCGAGGAACAGCGTCAGAAGGTATTGATCATCGGCATCCTGGGCGCGATCGTGCTGCGTACGATCATGATCTTCGCCGGCAGCGTGCTGCTGACCAAGTTCCACTGGCTGCTCTACGTGTTCGGCGCGTTCCTGCTCTTCACCGGCTGGAAGATGTGGTTCTCGGCCGGCAGCGAGCCGGATCTTGAGACCAACCCCGCCCTGCGCTGGATGCGCAAGCACCTGCGCCTGCTGCCCGACTATGCCGGCAACGCCATGAGCGTCATGCGCGATGGCAAGCGCTGGTTCACGCCGCTGTTCGTGGTGCTGATCCTGATCGCGGTCACCGACGTGATCTTCGCGGTGGACAGCATCCCGGCGATCTTTGCCATCACCACCGACCCGTTCATCGTGCTGACCTCCAACGTCTTCGCGGTGCTGGGCCTGCGCGCGATGTTCTTCCTGCTGGCCGGCATGGCCGATCGCTTCCACCTGTTGCCGTACGGCCTGGCCCTGGTGCTGGCCTTCATCGGCATCAAGATGATGCTGATCGACCTCTTCAAGATCCCCACCCCGATCTCGCTGGGCGTGGTGGCGGTGATCATCGCCGCGACCGTGGTGTTGAGCCTGAAGAACCCGCCGAAAGAAGGCGGCCACGCCTGACCGACCGTGCCGCCTGCGGGATTGTCCCGCAGGCGGTACCTCTCTCTCCCACGACGTTGCCCTTGTGTTCATCCGGGGCGACGCCATCCCTAAGGGTATGAACGCCAACCTGCCCCAGCCCACCGGCGCGCCGCCGGTTCCGTCCCGCAACGACCGTGGTGGTGTACTGCGGGCGTTCAACCTGAGCCTGGCCTTCGTGGTGCTGCTGGTCGCGGTGTATACCGCCCAGGGCCACTTCGACTGGCGTCCGTGGGCCGTGGCCCCGCTGGACAAGGCCGGCCTGCTCGGCATTCTCGGTGCACCGCTGCTGCACGGCTCGATCCAGCATCTGGGTGCCAACGCGGCAGCCCTGCTGATCCTCGGCACCCTGGCCGGCAGCGTGTATCCCAAAGCAACGCTGCGCGCGCTGCCCCTGCTGTGGCTCGGCTCGGGCCTGGGTGCCTGGTTGCTCGGCGATCTGGGCAGCCGCCATCTGGGCGCCAGTGGCATCACCCACGGCCTGATGTTCCTGGTGTTCGTGCTCGGCCTGCTGCGCCGCGACCGGCCAGCGATCGCTGCCGGGCTGATCGCCTTCCTGTTCTACGGCAGCATGCTGCTGACCATCCTGCCGCACGAGCCGGGCGTGTCCTGGCAATCGCATATGGGCGGTGCCTTCGCCGGCATCATCAGCGCGCTGCTGTTCCGCCTCTCCGACCCGATGGCGCCGCGCAAACGCTACAGCTGGGAGGATGAGGAAGAGGACGACATCGAGGCAGCGCGCGACGCCGATCTGGAGCCGCCCTCCCCGACCCGCGTGCCGGTGCTGTGGCAACCGCGCGAGGGCCGCGACTTCGTGGTGCTGCCGTTCCGGCGGCGCGATGAAGGGTCATCGCTGGATTGACCGGCGACGCCATCTGATGGCATGCCGGGGTAGAGCCACGCCATGCGTGGCTGCCGTGCGCCGGACATTCCGATATCGCGCCGATCACGATCGTACCGACCAACGGTCGGTACCTACCGGCTCGCCGGTGCGCCATCCCCATCCACCGCACGCCTGCCCAGCGCCGGGTCATCGGTGAAGAAGGCATCGATGCCGGTGGCCAGATAGGCCCGCATCTCGGCGACCGAACCTTCCGCGTTGCGGGCATTCGGCTCGCCGCTGCGGAACTCCGCGGCCTGGAAGTAGTTTTCCGGCCGGAACGTATACGGCACCACCATCAAGCCGGCCGCATGCGCATCACGCACCAGGGAGGTCGGGGTGCCGAGCTTCCCCTGCGCGTCCAGCGGAATGACCATGCGCAGGCTTGGGCCGATGCCGTCGGCATAGGTGGCCACGTCGCGCAGCCCGGCCGGGGTGATCAGGTCGGCATAGCGCTGGCTGCCCTTGGCCGCGAGTACATCACCGGGCTGCTGCTTGGGATCGCCGAGCAGCTGCAGCAGGCGGATATTGCTGTCGCGGCCGAGCTTGCCGCGCAGGTAACGCAGGTTGCCGACCTCGAAGGACTGGATCGTCACCGGCGCCACGCGGGTATAGGCGTTGCCCTGCAGCGTGGCCAGCACCTTGTCTTCCATCGGCAGGCCGATGCCCTTGAAGTAGGTGCCGTGTTTGATCTCGGGCACCAGCCCGATGCCGCGGTTGGCGCGGCCGGCCTGCTGCACCAGGAAGGCGATGATTTCGTCCAGCGTGGCGATGCGGAACTGGCCGTCGAACGCGGTGCTGCGCAGCTGCGGCAGGCGCTCGCGGGCGTACAGCGTCTTCAGTTCGGCCAGGCTGAAGTCTTCGGTGAACCAGCCTTCGATGCGCTCGCCGTCGATGGTCTTGACGGTCTTGCGGCTGGCGAACTCGGGGTGCGCGGCCACATCAGTGGTGCCGCCGATCTCGTTCTCGTGCCGCGATACCAGCACGCCGTCCTTGGTCATCACCAGGTCCGGCTCGATATAGTCGGCGCCATCGGCGATGGCCTGCGCGTACGCGGCGAGCGTGTGCTCGGGCAGCAGCGCACTGGCGCCGCGGTGGCCGTAGACGGCGGCCCTGGCCGGCGTGGAGGAAGAAGATTCAGCGCTCATGGCCACCGATGGTGCCACGGCCAGCGACACCAGCAACACACCTCCCCACAACTGCTTGGACACTGCAAACCCCTGTCGATAAAGAACCCGGTCAGTCTGCTGCAAGGCTGTGACAGCGCGAAGAAAGGCCGCGTGCCTACTTCCCGATACAGAAGCTCGAGAAAATCCGCCCCAGCAGGTCATCGGCGCTCATCCGCCCGGTGATCTCGCCCAGCGCCTCATGGGCCAGGCGCAGTTCCTCCGCCGCCAGCTCCAGATGCTCGTGGACCAGCTCCGATTCGGCGCGCTCGGCATGGCCGATGGCCTGGCTGATCGCCTCGACGTGGCGGGCGCGCGCGGAGAACTCACCGTCTACGCTGTCGCCGGCACTGCCGCTGGCCAGCGCGCGCAGGCGTGCGTGCAGCTGATCCAGGCCGAGGCCGGTCGCGGCCGAGACATGCACCACGTCTGCACGAGCGTCGGACGGCATCGCGGCCAGCAGATCGCTCTTGTTGTGGATCCACAGCTGCTGCGGCACATCGTCGATGCTGTCGCCCACCGCGTCGCGGCCGGCCTGCGGATCGCGTGCATCGACCACCACGATGGCCAGGTCGGTGCGCTGCATCTCCACGCGCGCCCGGCGCATGCCTTCGCGCTCGATCGCGTCGCCGCCGTCGCGCAGGCCGGCGGTGTCGACCAGCGTGAGCTCAAGACCGTCGATGCGGATGGTCTCGCGCAGGGTGTCGCGGGTGGTCCCGGCGATGTCGGTGACGATCGCCCGTTCACTGCCGGCCAGCGCATTGAGCAACGAACTCTTGCCGGCGTTCGGCGGCCCGACCAGCACGGCGTGCAGGCCGTCGCGCAGTTTGCGGCCGCGTTCGGCATCCTCGCGGAGCCGGATCAACGCCTGCAGGGCGGTGACCAGGCCACTGCGCACCTGCGCCCCGCCGAGGGTATCGAGCGGTTCGTCGGCGAAATCGATTGCCGCCTCCACGTGGATCCGCAGCAGAACAAGCTGTTCTGCGACCTCGTCCACACGGCGCGAGAACACGCCGTCCAGCGAGCGGCGCGCCGCGCGCGCTGCGCGGGTATCGCTGGCAGCGATCAGGTCGGCGATCGCCTCGGCCTGGGCCAGGTCGAGCTTGCCGTTGAGGAAGGCGCGCTCGCTGAACTCACCGGGTCGTGCCTGGCGTGCGCCCAAGGCAATGCAGCGCGCGACCAGCTGCTGCAGCACCACCGGGCTGCCGTGCCCCTGCAGTTCCACCACCTCTTCGCCGGTGAAGCTGTTCGGCGCCGGGAACCACAGCGCGATGCCGTCGTCGATCACCTCGTCGCCCGCATCGCGGAAGCGCGCGTAGTGCGCATGCCGTGGCTGCATCGCGCGCACGCCGATCGCCTCGGCGATGGGCCGCGCCTGTGGGCCGGACAGCCGCAGCATGCCGACGCCGCCAGCGCCGGGCGCGGTGGCGATGGCCACGATGGTGTCGGGGGCATGGGTCATGTCGGGCTCACTGCAGGGTGCGGGGAATCAGGGGGCATTCTACGGACCGCACGGTTGGCCGGACCGCAGATGCAGGAAACCCGCCTTGCGGCGGGTCTCCTGTGTGGCTTACTTCTTGGCGGTGACGACCGGCAGCGGATCGCTGCCATGACGCTTGGTCATCCACCACTGCTGGAGCAGGCCCAGGCCACCGTTGACGACCCAGTACAGCACCAGACCGGACGGCATGAAGGCCATCATGACGCCGAACACCAGCGGCATCAGCTGCATCATCTTGGCCTGCATCGGGTCCATGCCCGGTGCCGGGGTCAGCTTCTGGGTGGCCCACATCACCGCCACGTTGATCACCGGCAGGATGAAGTACGGGTCACGTGCGGTCAGATCCTGGATCCAGCCCAGCCACGGGGCCTGGCGCAGTTCCACCGATTCCACCAGCACCCAGTACAGCGCGAAGAAGATCGGCATCTGGATGAGGATCGGCAGACAGCCGCCCATCGGGTTGATCTTCTCTTTCTTGTACAGCTCCATCATCGCGGTCTGGAACTTCTGGCGGTCATCGCCATAGCGTTCCTTGAGCTGCGCGATGCGCGGCTGGAAGCGACGCATCTTGGCGCCGGACTTGTACTGCACGGCCGAGAGCGGATACAGCACCAGCTTCAGCAGCACCACCAGGCCGACGATCGCCCAGCCCCAGTTGTTGACGACCTTGTGGACCTGGTTGAGGACCCAGAACAGGCCCTGGCCGATGATCGCCATCAGCGAGAAGCGGCTGTAGTCGACCACGCGGTCCAGGCCCTTCACGTCTTCCTTGGCGATCAGGTTGACCAGCTTCGGGCCGACCCACAGACGGGCTTCGGTGCTGACCTGCTGGCCCGGGGCCACGGTGAAGGCCGGGCCACGCGCTTCGATCTGGTCGCGGCCGTTGTTCTGCGCCAGCGAGTACTGCGCGGCCTGGTCGGCCTGCGGAATCCACGCGGTGAAGAAGTGGTGCTGCAGCATCGCCAGCCAGCCGCCGGTGATGGTGCGGTTGAGGTGGCCGTCGTCCAGGTAATCCTTGAACGCGCGACGCTCGTAACCGTCCTGCGGGCTGAACCAGGTCGCGCCGTTGAAGCTGAACGAGTCCGGGTTGGTCATGCTGCGCGAGAGGATGGTCGGGGTGCGGTCCAGGGTGCGGAACACGTAGCCGCTCCACGGGGCGCTGCCACCGTTGACCACTTCATCCTTGACCGTGATCGCGTACTCGTTGCGACCCAGCGAGTAGGTGCGGCGGATGGTCACGCCGTTCGGGCCGGTCCATTCGAAAGGCACCGTGACCTCGTCCTGGCCCTTGGCCAGCACGAAGTCGTGGTTGTCGCCGACCAGCTTGAAGCCGTTGGCGGCCGGCACCGGCATGGTCTTGTCTTCGCTGATCCAGCCACTCACCGCGCGGTACGGGTGGGTCGCTTCTTCGGTCAGCAGGCGGACCGGCGGGCTGCCTTCTTCCTTGGTCTGCGGGAACTGCAGCAGCTCGGCATCCAGCACCGTGCCACCGTCCAGCACCAGACGCAGGACGTCGGTGGTGATGGTCACGCGGGCCGGACCGGCCTCGGTCTGTGCGGCCGGCTGTGCCGCCGGCAGGGAACCGTCCGCCTGGGGCACGGGCGCACCGGGGATGCTGCCGGCAGCCGCACCGGGCACGCTGGCCTGGGTAGTCTGGGTGGCCACGGCCGGGGTCGGCGGCGCGGCTTTATCGCGGCCCCACTCCATCCACAGCAACACGGCCACCATCAGCCAGGCAAAAATCAGGAAAACGCGGGTCTGGTTCATCAGCGTGCAGGCTCGACGGGGCCGGCACGCAATGCCGGCTCGGACTGGGAAAGGGGTGCAACGCCCAGGGGCGGCGGCATTGTGCCGTCCGCGCCCGGCATGGGCAATGCGCCAAGGCGGCGCAACAGGCGTTCAAAGGCCTGGCGGAGTTCTGAATTGCTGGCGGTACGGGCGGCACTGCGGGCAACGACGACGTAATCGCCGGCACTCATCCACGGCCGTACGTGGCGTGTGGCATCGCGCAACACACGCTTCACTCGGTTGCGACCCACGGCTCGGGGATCGACTTTGCGCGACACCGCAAGACCCAACCTGGCTGGCGTATCGCTCTTCAGCCAGTGCAGGGTCATCAGCGGATCGGACACACGGCGGGCGCCGTTGAAGACCGTTGTATATTCGGCACGCGTACGAACCCGCGCAGAGCGAGGAAATCGCTTGCGCGGGTCGGAACTGCTCACAGTCAGGATTGCGTCTGCCGCGGAAAGCGGCATTGCAATCAAGCGCTCAGGACTTTACGGCCCTTGGCGCGGCGACGCGACAGGATCTTGCGGCCGTCAGCGGTCTTCATACGGGCACGGAAGCCATGGTCGCGCTTACGCTTGAGGTTGCTGGGTTGGAAAGTGCGCTTGGTGGCCATGCGGGCCTCTATATGAAGGGGACGGAAAGAACCGGAAATTCTATAGACCTCATCGAGGTCCCGTCAAGTGTCTGTCACTACGGGAATTCACCGGGCTGTGCAATAGCTGTGGATCGTTTTGTGAATAACTTTGGGACAACCATTCCCGGCCCCCCTCGTCGGTGGTAGTCTGCGCCATCCATTCTTCCCCCCTTCCGGCCTGCGGTGCGGCGCTTTTGTTCGCCTATCCGCTGGCCCCAGACGATTATTGCCGATGGATGCCTGGTCTCGTTCTCTCGAACGCCTCGAAGCGGAGTTTCCGCCCGAGGATGTTCACACCTGGTTGAAGCCGCTGCAGGCAGATCTGCGCGCGGACAGCCTGGTGCTTTATGCGCCAAACGCCTTCATCGTCGACCAGGTGCGCGAGCTGTATCTGCCGCGCATCAAGGAGCTGCTGGCGCACTTCGCCGGTTTCGGCGACGTTTTTCTTGAAATCGGCTCGCGTCCGCGTCCGGTAGAGGCGCAGATCGCGCCGATTCCGGGCCTGTCCGCACCGGCGGCGCCGGCCGAACCGCTGGTGCCGTTCGCCGGCAACATGGATTCGCACTACACCTTCGCCAACTTCGTGGAAGGCCGCAGCAACCAGCTGGGTCTGGCCGCGGCGTTCCAGGCGGCGCAGAAGCCGGGCGACCGCGCCCACAACCCGTTGCTGCTGTACGGCGGGACCGGCCTGGGCAAGACCCACCTGATGTTCGCGGCCGGCAATGCGATGCGTCAGGCCAATCCGGCGGCCAAGGTGCTGTACCTGCGTTCGGAACAGTTCTTCAGCGCGATGATCCGTGCGCTGCAGGAAAAAACCATGGACCAGTTCAAGCGCCAGTTCCAGCAGGTGGACGCGCTGCTGATCGATGACATCCAGTTCTTCGCCGGCAAGGACCGTACCCAGGAAGAGTTCTTCCACACGTTCAACGCCCTGTTCGACGGCAAGCAGCAGATCATCCTGACCTGCGACCGGTACCCGCGCGAAGTCGAGGGCCTGGAAGCACGGCTGAAGTCGCGCCTGGCCTGGGGCCTGTCGGTGGCGATCGAGCCGCCGGACTTCGAGACGCGTGCAGCGATCGTGCTGGCCAAGGCCCGCGAGCGTGGCACCGATATCCCCGACGATGTGGCGTTTCTGATTGCCAAGAAGATGCGCTCCAATGTCCGCGACCTCGAAGGTGCGTTGAATACCCTGGCCGCACGCGCCAACTTCACCGGCCGTGCGATCACCACTGATTTCGCCCAGGAAACCCTGCGCGACCTGCTTCGCGCCCAGCAGCAGGCGATCAGCATTCCCAACATCCAGAAAACCGTGGCCGACTACTACGGGCTGCAGATCAAGGATCTGCTGTCCAAGCGTCGGACCCGGTCGCTGGCCCGTCCCCGTCAGGTTGCCATGGCCCTGACCAAGGAACTGACCGAGCACAGCCTGCCGGAAATCGGCGACGCCTTTGCCGGCCGGGACCACACCACGGTGCTGCATGCCTGCCGGCAGATCCGGACGTTGATGGAAGCGGACGGCAAGTTGCGGGAAGACTGGGACAAGCTGATCCGGAAGTTGAGCGAATGATGCATGTACGCCGCTAAGGCGTCATCGCATAAAACGGTGCAGAATCCGGTAGTAAGCGCGGGATAGGTTGTGGATAAAAAAGCCGCTCGATTCGGCGGTAAAGTTATCCACACCTTTCCCCACCCCTTGGGGGCTAGTAATGCAGAGGGTTTCGAGGTCAAAAACCCTATTGTTTACAAAGGCTTAGTCGCGTTTTCCCACGATTCTGGCCCTACCAGCACCACCAAGCTTTTGATTTATTCCACATTTTTTTAAAGCATAGGGGCACGGAACCACATGCGTTTCACACTGCAGCGCGAAGCCTTTCTCAAGCCGTTGGCACAAGTCGTCAACGTGGTCGAACGCCGCCAGACCCTGCCGGTTCTGGCTAATTTCCTGGTTCAGGTCCAGAACGGACAGCTCTCGCTGACGGGTACGGACCTGGAAGTGGAAATGGTGTCGCGGATCGCGGTGGAAGATGCCCAGGACGGCGAGACCACCATCCCCGCCCGCAAGCTGTTCGAGATCATCCGCGCCCTGCCCGACGGCAGCCGGATCACCGTCTCGCAGACCGGTGACAAGATCACCGTGCAGGCCGGGCGCAGCCGCTTCACCCTGGCAACGCTGCCGGCCAACGACTTCCCGTCTGTCGACGAAGTCGAAGCGACCGAACGCGTGGCCATCGGCGAAGCGACCCTGAAGGAACTGATCGAACGCACCGCGTTCGCGATGGCCCAGCAGGACGTGCGGTACTACCTCAACGGCCTGCTGTTCGACCTGCGTGGCGATGCCCTGCGTACCGTGGCGACCGACGGTCACCGCCTGGCGCTGTGCGAAACCGAGCTGGAAAAAGCCAGCGGCGCCAAGCGTCAGATCATCGTGCCGCGCAAGGGCGTGACCGAGCTGCAGCGTCTGCTGGAAAGCGGCGATCGTGAGATCGAGCTGGAAGTCGGCCGCAGCCACGTTCGCGTCAAGCGCGACGATGTGACCTTCACCTCCAAGCTGATCGACGGCCGGTTCCCGGATTACGAGGCTGTGATTCCGATCGGTGCCGACCGCGAAGTGAAGGTGGATCGCGAAGCCCTGCGTGCCTCGCTGCAGCGCGCTGCGATTCTGTCCAACGAGAAGTACCGCGGCATCCGCGTGGAAGTCTCGCCGGGCAACCTGAAAATCAGCGCGCACAACCCGGAGCAGGAAGAAGCCCAGGAAGAGATCGAGGCCGATACCACGGTCAGCGATCTGGCCATTGGCTTCAACGTGAACTACCTGCTGGACGCGTTGTCCGCACTGCGCGACGAGCACGTCGTGATCCAGCTACGCGATTCGAACTCCTCTGCCCTGGTCCGTGAGGCCAGCAGCGAGAAGTCACGTCACGTGGTGATGCCGCTGCGTCTGTGACCTGCGAGGTGTAGGTTCCACGTGGAACCGAGTGGTTCTGAGAAGCCCGGCATTGCCGGGTTTCTTTTTGGGCGAGAGAACGATGTTCCACGTGGAGCATTCTTTTTTCGCGGTGCGTTTGTGGCGTGGCCGTACCGTTCGGCTGATCCTGTGGCGCATCCGCAACGCTCGCGAGCCGGAGGACACGCAGCGAGCGGGACTTTGGCAACGAGCCCCACGAGGTGGTGACCACGTTTGCTCCGGCCCTTCGGTTGGTGCGGCACGGGACGGGGCCAGAGAGCGAATGGCGACGGACGGCTGCCGTGCGTGTCGATTCTGCATACGTCAGCCGAGCGAACTGCGCCAACTGCACGTCCGCTCCGAAGCGCTGCGGTACCCGGCTTTTTGGCCGCTGGATCACAGCTCTATGCTTTTAAAAACTGTATATAAATCTAAAGCTTGGTGGTGGTGGTAGGGCCAGATTTGGTTGAAAAGTAGGTTAAGTGGTTGGTTTTAAAGAGGAATATAGGCCTGAAACCCCCGGTAAAACAGGGTCTGAGCCTGGGGGTGATCCTGTGGATATCTTTCGAGGCCGTTCAAGAGGCCCTTTTTATCCACAGATTGCCCATAGGCTGTGCATAAGCCATACAGAGCGGGTGTGGACAGTCTCGTTTGGGTCTGCGCGAGCTGCTCGGGTTCTACGCTTCGGCGATTCGACCTCACGTCCAGATTTCAAAAAAAACAGGGGACCGGCCGCGTCCTGGCTCGCAAGGCGGGCAAAAAACGGTGCGAATTCGTTGAAATCTGCAGTACCTCAGTGCTGCGTACGGCGCAGATTTGAAAAAATTCAGGCCCCTCCAGCTGGCCATGCGGCGGGAAACGGAGGTTTCACGTGGCGGTGCTGGCCGCGGCGCTGACGTCGGCGGCGAACATCGCGCTTGTCTGGCCCGATGATCGTTGGCGCACCCGAAATGCACGCATGGCAGACCGAGCCGCCATCGCGCTGAACACCGCGACGCACCGACGGGCTCCTTCCGCCCTCGGCGAATGGTCAGGTCGACAACCGGCGCGGAGCATCCGGCCACGTGGAACCTGGGCAATGCAGTAAGCTGATCGATTCCCCCTACCCGTCTGCCGCCCGTGCGGCGTTGATCGTCCGCATGCACATCCGCCGCTTGACCCTGCACCAGGTTCGCCGCTTCGATACCGTCGAACTGGCACCGCAACCGGGCATCAACCTGATCACCGGTGACAATGGCGCCGGCAAGACCAGTGTCCTGGAGGCGCTGCACGTCATGGCGTATGGGCGCAGTTTTCGCGGCCGTGTCCGGGATGGCCTGGTACGCCAGGGCCGGGAGGCGCTGGAAGTGTTCGTGGAATGGGATGAGCAGCGCGAAGGTGCCAACACCCCGACCCGTCGCAAGGCCGGGCTTCGCCACAGCGGCCAGGAATGGAAAGGCCGACTGGACGGGGAAGACGTCGGTCAGCTCGGGACGCTGTGCGCCGCACTGGCGGTCGTCACCTTCGAGCCCGGTAGCCATGCCTTGGTCAGCGGCGGCGGCGAACCGCGTCGCCGGTTCCTTGATTGGGGTTTGTTCCACGTGGAACCAGACTTCATGGGTCTGTGGCGGCGGTACTCGCGGGCCCTGAAACAGCGCAATGCCCTGCTCAAGCAAGGAGGGCACCCGAACGCGCTCGATGCGTGGGACCGGGAGCTCGCCGAGGCCGGCGAACCGCTGACCACCCGCCGCCAGCATTACCTGGAACGGCTACAGGAACGGACCGTGGAACTGGCCGCCGTACTGGCGCCCAATCTGGGGATCCAGTCGCTGAGTTTGAGCCCAGGGTGGCGCAAGCAGGAGGTTTCGCTCTCCGACGCCCTGCTGCTGGCCCGGGAACGTGACCGCATGGCCGGCTATACGTCGGTCGGTCCGCACCGGGCCGACTGGAGCGTCGGATTTGAGACCATTCCGGGCCGGGATGCACTCTCGCGCGGCCAAGCCAAGCTGACCGCCCTCACCTGCCTGCTGGCGCAGGCCGAGGACTATGCCGAGCAGCGCGGCGAATGGCCGGTGATCGCCCTGGACGATCTGTCGTCCGAGTTGGATCGCCATCACCAGGCGCGGGTGCTGGAACGGCTCAAGGCCGGCCCGGCACAGATCTTCATCACCGCCACCGAGGTGCCGGCGGCGCTGGTGGACGCGACAGATATCACCCGGTTCCACGTGGAACATGGACAGGTCCTGCCTGTGCCATAGTGGTCCCCCAGGGGCCACAGTGCCCGGCTGGTATAATTGCTGTTGCAACCCCTTATTACTCGGCGCCCCGCCTCACGGCGGCGGACCGACCTGCGGAGCCTACGGCAAGCGCAATGACTGAAGAACAGAACATCCCCGCAAACAGCGGCAACTACGACGCCAACAGCATCACCGCCCTGGAAGGCCTCGAGGCTGTCCGCAAGCGTCCTGGTATGTACATCGGCGACGTCCATGACGGCACCGGTCTGCACCACATGGTGTTCGAGGTCGTCGACAATTCCATCGACGAAGCCTTGGCCGGCCACGCCGACCATGTGTCGGTGATGATCCACGCCGATGGCTCGGTCTCGGTGTCGGACAACGGGCGCGGCATCCCGACCGGCAAGCACGAGCAGATGAGCAAGAAGCTCGATCGCGAAGTCTCTGCAGCCGAAGTCGTGATGACGGTGCTGCATGCCGGCGGCAAGTTCGATGACAACAGCTACAAGGTCTCTGGCGGTCTGCACGGCGTGGGTGTCAGCGTGGTCAACGCGCTCTCGCAGAAGCTGCTGCTGGATATCTACCAGGGCGGCTTCCACTACCAGCAGGAATTCGCTGACGGTGCCGCCGTCAATTCGCTGAAGCAGGTCGAAGCCAGCACCAAGCGCGGTACGACCCTGCGCTTCTGGCCGTCGGTGAAGGCGTTCCACGACAACGTGGAGTTCCACTACGACATCCTGGCCCGCCGCCTGCGCGAGCTGTCCTTCCTCAATTCCGGCGTCAAGATCGTGCTGGTCGACGAGCGCGGCGATGGCCGCCGCGACGACTTCCATTACGAAGGCGGCATCCGCAGCTTCGTGGAGCATCTGGCGCAGTTGAAGACGCCGCTGCACCCGAACGTGATCTCGGTGACCGGCGAATCCAACGGCATCGTCGTGGACGTGGCGCTGCAGTGGACCGATTCCTATCAGGAAACGATGTACTGCTTCACCAACAACATTCCGCAGAAGGACGGCGGTACCCATCTGGCCGGCTTCCGCGGCGCGCTGACCCGTGTGCTCAACAACTACATCGAGCAGAACGGCATCGCCAAGCAGGCCAAGATCAACCTGACCGGCGATGACATGCGCGAAGGCATGATCGCGGTGCTGTCGGTGAAGGTTCCTGACCCGAGCTTCTCCAGCCAGACCAAGGAAAAGCTGGTCAGCTCGGACGTGCGCCCCGCCGTGGAAAGTGCCTTCGGTGCGCGGCTGGAAGAATTCCTGCAGGAAAACCCGAACGAAGCCAAGGCGATCGCCGGCAAGATCGTGGACGCGGCGCGTGCACGTGAGGCCGCCCGCAAGGCGCGCGATCTGACCCGTCGCAAGGGCGCGCTGGATATCGCCGGCCTGCCGGGCAAGCTGGCTGACTGCCAGGAAAAGGATCCGGCGCTGTCCGAACTGTTCATCGTCGAGGGTGACTCGGCAGGTGGTTCGGCCAAGCAGGGCCGCAACCGCAAGAACCAGGCGGTGCTGCCACTGCGCGGCAAGATCCTCAACGTGGAACGTGCCCGCTTCGACCGCATGCTCGCCTCGGACCAGGTCGGGACGCTGATCACCGCGCTGGGCACCGGCATCGGCCGGGACGAGTACAACCCGGACAAGCTGCGCTACCACCGCATCATCATCATGACCGATGCCGACGTCGACGGCGCGCATATCCGTACGCTGCTGTTGACCTTCTTCTACCGTCAGATGCCGGAGCTGATCGAGCGCGGCCATATCTACATCGGCCTGCCCCCGCTGTACAAGATCAAGCAGGGCAAGCAGGAGCTGTACCTGAAGGATGATCCGGCGCTGGACGCGTATCTGGCCAGCAGTGCGGTGGAGAGCGCGTCGTTGATCCCGGCCGAAAGCGAGCCGGGTATCGAAGGCGTAGCGCTGGAGAAGCTGTTGCTCTCCTATGCTTCGGCGCAGGAAACCATTGCGCGCAACGGCCATCGCTATGATCGCCAGGTGCTCGAAGCACTGATCGATTTCACGCCGATGGATCTGGAGCACCTGCGCAAGGCCGGCGCCGACGAAGGCCTCGCCGCACTGGCGACCCGCCTCAACCAGGGCAGCCTGGGTTCCCCGCGCTACACGCTGGAACTGCAGGAACCCACCGACGAGCGTCCGGCCGCCGTGCTGGTCACGCGTCGCCACATGGGCGAGCAGATGATCCAGGTGCTGCCGCTGGCCGCGTTCGAGACCGGCGAGCTGCGTGCGTTGCACCAGTCCTCGCTGCTGCTGCATGGCCTGGTCCGCGCCGGTGCCAAGATCAGCCGCGGTGCAAAGTCGGCCGAGGTGGCCAGCTTCGCCGAAGCACGCAACTGGCTGCTGGATGAAGCCAAGAAGGGCCGCCAGATCCAGCGATTCAAGGGTCTGGGTGAAATGAATCCCGAGCAGCTCTGGGACACCACGGTCAATCCCGACACCCGCCGCCTGCTCCAGGTGCGGATCGAGGATGCCGTGGCCGCCGACCAGATCTTCAGCACGCTGATGGGCGACGTGGTCGAGCCGCGCCGCGACTTCATCGAAGACAACGCGCTGAAGGTCGCCAACCTGGATATCTGACACAATCGGGGACGGGCCGGCCGGGTGCGACCTGCACCCTGGCCGGCCATCGCCCCCCGATGCCAGGAATCCGATGTCCGCTACCCCCCCGGCGTCCATGACGCCTCCGCTGCCCCCTGCCGTTCCGTCATTGCCGCGCAAGCCGGGTTCCCCGCTCGCGGGCTTCTTCATCGACCTGGGCATTGGCGTGCTGGTGCTGCTGTCGCTGAGCCTGATCAGCGGCTTGGTCTGGGGGCTGTACCGCGGGGCGATCGTTGGCTACCAGGCCGCTCGCGACGGTGCGGATGCTTCGGCCGTTGCCGGTCTTGCCCAGCAATTGGGCCAACCCGGGGCGCTGGCCCAGATCCTGATGGCGCTCGTTGCCACCGGTGGTGCCGCGCTGGTGCTGTATTTCTTCCGTCGCCGGGCCACGCCCGCCGAACGTACGCTGTCCTTCCAGGCGGCACGCCGCCCCTCGACATGGGGGTGGACGCTGCTGGTCGCCACCGGTGTGATCATCGGCAGCAATCTGATCGCATGGCTGGCCAAGCAGGGCGGCATCGAACCGGTGCCGACCAACCTGGCCCTGATGGAACAGGCGATCACGCGCTTCCCCTGGTTCCTCGCGCTGTTTGCCGTGGTGCTCGCGCCGGCCTATGAAGAGCTGCTGTTCCGCCGTGTCCTGTTCGGTCGCCTGTGGCAGGCCGGTCGCCCGGTGTTGGGCATCGTCCTGAGCAGCCTGGCGTTCGCCCTGGTACATGAAATCCCCGGCACCAGTGCCAACGGCCCGTGGGAAATCGCACAGCTATGGCTCGTCTATGGCGGCATGGGCGCGGCCTTCGCCTGGCTCTACCAACGCACCGGAACCTTGTGGGCGCCGATCGCCGCGCATGCCTTGAACAACGGCATTGCCCTGGTCGCGCTGATGTTTCTGGGCCTCCATTGATCGATCACGCGGCTTGACGAAAATTTACGTGGCCGCGTTCCACACTGCGCACATGAACACGGGGGATCGCACATGAAACCAGTGCTGTTGGGAATTGCCATTGCCATGCTGGTGAGCGCGTGCGCCACCACGACCTCGCCCACCGGCCGCCGCCAGATGGTCGGCGGTGTTTCGCAGGCGGAACTGGACCAGCTGGGCGCGCAGGCGTTCACCGAGACCAAGTCCAAGGGAACCCTCAGCAAGGACCCGAAGCAGACCGCCTACGTGCAGTGCGTGGTCAATGCGCTGGTCGCCCAGTTGCCGCCACAGTACCGTGGCGTACGGTGGGAGACGGCGTTGATGGTCGACAAGGAACCCAACGCGTTCGCCCTGCCCGGTGGCAAAGTCGGGGTCAATACCGGCATCTTCACGGTCGCCAAAAACCAGGATCAGCTGGCCGCGGTGATCGGTCACGAGATCGGGCACGTCATCTCCCGCCACCACGAAGAGCGCATCACCCGCCAGATGGGCGCGCAGACCGGCCTGTCGGTGCTCGGGGCACTTGCCGGTGCGGCCTACGGTGAGGGTGCGGCCAGTACGGTCAGCCAGCTCGGCGGCGCCGGCGCCCAAGCCGCGTTCCTGCTGCCCGGCTCGCGGACGCAGGAAAGCGAGGCCGATATCGTGGGTCAGCGGCTGATGGCCGAGGCCGGTTTCAACCCCGCCCAGGCAGTGGATCTGTGGCAGAACATGATGGCCGCCAGTGGGGGTCGCTCGCCCCAATGGCTGTCCACCCACCCCGATCCTACCAACCGTATCCGTGAACTTCAGCGAGACGCGCCGTCCCTGAGTGGTGTATACCAACAAGCCCAGGCGGCCGGGCGCAGGCCAAAGTGCGGTTGACGCGTCCGGATACGAGTCAAAGATGCTGTATTGCAGCATCGGAAACGATTTCTCACGCCATCAGTTTCTGATACGTTTGGCGGCTCAGATTTTTCTGACAGTCCGTTTTGATGCCGCTGCGGCGGTTCGATCGAGGTGAAAGATGATTTTCAGCAACCACAAGCAAGCCGTCCTTTCCGTCCTCATCGCGACCGCTGTAAGTGGCGCCATGATCACCGATGCCTTCGCCCAGGCCCGCTCGTCGGAGCGTGGCGCGCGTGGCGGGAAGAAGCAGGCCAAGGCCGAAGTGCTCTACCCGCAGGCGACCCGCCAGGAGCCGGAGCAGAAGTCCTCGGCCAAGGTCGGTCCGAAGCTGCAGAAAATGATTGACAGCTACAACGACCAGAAGTTCCCGGAGACGCGCGCGCAGGCCGACGAAATCCTGGCCAATCCCGCTGCCAACGCCTACGACAAGTCGCTCGCCGCGCAGCTCGCCTCGCAGGCGGCCTACCAGCTTGATGACGTCGCCGCTGCCAAGAAGTACCTCGAGCAGGTGCTGCAGCTCGGTGGCCTGGACAACAACGGCCACTACCAGTCGATGCTGATGCTGGGTCAGCTGCAGCTGCAGGACGACCAGATCAACGAAGGCCTGGCGACGCTGGACAAGTACTTCGCCGAGACCAAGTCGAACAAGCCCGAAGAGCTGATCGCCAAGGGCCAGGCGCTGTACCAGGCCGAGCGCTACGCCGAGGCCATCCCGGTGCTGCAGCAGGCCATCGCCGGCTCGCCCGAGCCGAAGGACAACTGGAACCAGTTGCTGATGGCTGCCATGGCCGAAGCCGGCCAGACCGGTGAAGCGGTCAAGCAGGCCGAAGCGCTGGCGGCCAAGAACCCGAACGACAAGAAGGTGCAGTTGAACCTGGCCAGCATGTACATGCAGGCCGACCAGATGGACCAGGCTGGCGCTGTCATGGCCAAGCTGTACGCCGCCGGCCAGCTGACCGACGAGCGGGAGTACAAGCAGCTGTACTCGATCTACGCCAACAGCGAGAACAAAGAAAAGGACGTCATTGCCGTTATCAATGATGGCTTGCAGAAAAACATCCTGAAGCCGGATTATCAGGTATACCTGGCACTGGCCCAGGCGTACTACTACTCCGACCCGCAGCAGACGGACAAGGCGATCGAAGCGTGGCAGAAGGCTGCCCCGCTTTCCAAGGATGGCGAGACCTACCTGAATCTGGCACGCGTGCTGCATTCGGAAGGTCGCATTCCGGAGGCCAAGCAGGCCGCCCAGCAAGCGCTGGCGAAGGGTGTGAAGAACCAGGCGGATGCCAAGAAAATCATCAACCTGAAGTAAGTAGGAATAACGCCTGAACGCCTGCATAAGTGATGCGCAGGCGCTCAGGATTGGTATAAGCTTGGAGGTTCCTGCGGTGTCATGCACCGCTGATCATGGGCTACCTGTCCCCGGGTATCCCGGCCCCACTAATGAGCTCTTGGCGCATGACGGAACAACTAGTCGTTCACAGGTACGAACAACGCGATGACACCGGCCTCTCCTGGCCGCGTATCGTGGGTATCGCTTTTGTAATCGCACTGCATCTCGCCGCCTTCATGATGCTTCTGATCCCGGCTGTGGCTCCCAAGGCCGTGGCGGAGAAAGAACGCAACATCATGGTGACCCTGGTCGACGCTCCGCCGCCGCCACCACCGCCACCGCCGCCGCCGCCGCCGGATGACACCCCGCCGCCGCCGGTCAAGAACCTGTCGCCGCCGAAGCCGTCCCCGGTTCCGCCGCCGCCGCAGGCTCCTGTGGTCGATATCCCGGACCCGCGTCCGACCGACATCGTCACACCGCCTTCGCCGCCGTCGCCGCCGCAGCCGCCGAGCACCATTGAGGCAAGCGTCGACATCTCGTCGAAGAACATGAACCCCCCGCGTTACCCGCCGGCCGCGTTCCGTGCTGGTATCCAGGGTGAAGTCATCCTGATCATTGACGTCGATGCCAATGGCAACGTCACCAATGTGTCGGTCGAGAAGTCCAGCCGTAACCGTGACCTCGATCGCGCCGCCATGGACGCAGCTCGCAAGTGGAGCTTCCGTTCCGCGGAATCGGGCGGGAAGAAGGTCGCAGGTCGCGTTCGCGTCCCGGTCAACTTTGCGCTGAACTGATAGTGGCCGGTGGCCCGCCGGCCACCGCCCCTAGCGGTTATTTCTAGCAATACCCTTTATCACCACACACAACAAAGGTAAGCGTCATGCTGCAGGAACTTTTCATCGCCGCTGCTGCCGGGGGCAACTCCAACGCCCTGTCGCAGATGGGCTTCGAGCACCTGATCCACGAGATGACCACCCAGCCGGGTGACTTCGCCGTCTCCTGGGTCGTGCTGCTGACCCTGATCATCATGTCGGCCATGTCCTGGTACTGGACCGTCATCAACATCTTCCGCGCCACCCGTCTGAAGGCTGCTGCCGACAAGGTCGTGAGCCTGTTCTGGGATACCCCGAACGCCCAGGACGCCATCCGTGCGATGGAAGAACAGCCGGCTTCGGAGCCCTTCTCCAAGATCGCTCTGGACGCTGCACAGGCTGCTGCGCACCACCAGCGTTCGGAAGGCGGCACCTCGGGTGGCCTGGGTGAGAACCTGAGCCGTTCGGAGTTCGTCGATCGCGCCCTGCGTCAGGCCGTGACCCGCGAAAGCAACAACCTGCAGTCGGGCATGACCCTGCTGGCCACCGTCGGCGCAACCGCTCCGTTCGTGGGTCTGCTGGGTACCGTGTGGGGCATCTACGGCGCGCTGATCAAGATCGGTGCCACCGGTTCCGCCTCGATCGACGCCGTTGCCGGCCCGGTGGGTGAAGCACTGATCATGACCGCCATCGGTCTGTTCGTGGCTATCCCGGCCGTGTTCGCCTTCAACTTCTTCAGCAAGATCAACAGCGCCACGATCAGCAAGTTCGATACGTTCGCTCACGACCTGCACGACTTCTTCGCCACCGGTTCGCGCGTTCGCTAATAGCGACGCGCGTCACCCAGCGAGAACGTAGTCAACACGATCTAGACGGAGCCCGTTATGGCTTTCAGTAGTGGTAACAGCGGCGGCCCCATGGCCGACATCAACGTTACGCCCCTCGTGGACGTGATGCTGGTGCTGCTGATCATCTTCATCATCACGGCGCCCCTGATGTCCCACAAGGTCAAGGTGGATCTGCCTGAGGCCAACCTGGTGCAGAATCCGGAAGACGCTGAAAAGCGGGCGAGCCCGATCACCTTGGCAGTCAAGGAAGACGGCTCGATCTACTGGAACGACGAGGAAATCGACAAGCAGACTCTTGAGTCGCGCTTGGCGACCGCCGCCCAGCAGACCCCGCAGCCGCCCCTCAACCTGCGTGGTGATCGCACCACCAAGATGCGCGTCATCAATGAGATGACGAAGGTCGCGCAGGAACAGGGCATGCTCGACGTGGGCTTCGTCGCCACCAAAGTAAAGGGGCAGTAAGCCATGGCGTTCAGTACTGGTGGTAACAAAGGCCCCATGGCCGACATCAACGTCACGCCCCTGGTGGACGTGATGCTGGTGCTGCTGATCATCTTCATCGTCACCGCGCCGATCATGACGTACCCGATCGCCGTTGACCTGCCGCAGCGCGTGCTCAACCCACCGCCGGTGACGGTCGAACCGCCGCCGCCGATCGAGCTGAAGGTGGACGCCAGCAACCAGGTGTCGTGGAACAACAGCCCCGTGGCTGTGGGCGAACTGCAGCAGCGTATGGAACAGGAAGTGCAGCGCGATCCGACCAACCAGCCGGAACTGCGCATCGATGCCAGCCCGGACTCCGAGTACGACGTGATGGCCAAGGTGTTGGCTGCCGCGAAGAATGCTCAGATGAAGAAGATCGGCTTCGTACAGCAGTAATACGCAAGACGCAGTCATGACGCGACTGGAAAACGCCCCTGGAAACAGGGGCGTTTTTTTTGTGCCGCCGGCCGTGGATACGCGCCAGCGCCACGCTGCCCGCTATCATCCGGCCATGCTCGCAACCTTCGACGTCTTCGGGGACTGGCTCGATGCCATCCCCCACCTGCGCCCCCTGATGGTGGCGGCCTACATTCTCTATCTGCTGTGGCTGACCGGCTGGATCATGCTGCAGAAGCGCGAGCCGGTCGCCACGCTGAGCTGGATCCTGTCGCTGGCCGCCCTGCCCTACCTTGGCCTGTTCATCTACTACCTGCTCGGCCCGCAGAAGGTGAAGCGGCAGCGCCTGCGCCGTGGTCGTTCGCGCTCGGGGATGGAGCATTACAGCAGCGTCTGCCCACCGGATGCGGACTGCACCGAGCTGGCCAAGATCGCCCAGGCCACCACCGGGCTCTCACCGAGCTCGGCCACCGAGGTGGAGTGGCTGGTCGATGGCGCGGCCACCTACAGCGCACTGCTTGCCGCGGTGGCCACGGCCAAGGACCACTTGCACCTTGAGTACTACATCTTCAATCCGGACCACGCCGGCACCGCGCTGCGCGATGCGCTGACCGAGCGTGCGGCCGCCGGCGTGCGCGTGCGCCTGCTGCTCGATGCGGTCGGCTCGTCGTCCATCCGCAAGCGCTTCCTGCAGCCGCTGCTGGATGCAGGCGCCGAAGTCGTCTGGTTCCACCCGCGACAGCTGCTCAAACCGTTCAAGCGGCCCTGGTTGAACCTGCGCACGCACCGCAAGCTCGTCATCATCGATGGCCTGCAGGCCTTCACCGGCGGCATCAACATCACCGATGAGGAAGATGAGAGCGTCCGCCCGGATGCGTATCGCGACCTGCACATGCGGCTGCGGGGCCACGTGGTGCGCAGCCTGCAGCTGGTCTTCATCGAGGATTGGATCTACGCCACCGGCCAGGAGCCGGCGCGCTTCAACATCGCCCAGCTGTGGCCGGAAACCATGCCCAGCCGCAGCGAGGGCAGCATCAATGCGCAGGTGCTGGTCTCCGGTCCGGATTCGTCGTGGGAGACCATCCACCGGCTGCACGTGGCGGCGATCCACGAAGCGAAGGAGCGCGTCTGGCTGGTGACGCCCTACTTCGTGCCCGGCGAGGCCGCGCGCATGGCACTGACCTCGGCCGCACTCGGTGGCCTGGACGTGCGCCTGCTGGTGCCCAAGATGAGCGACTCCTGGTTCGTCACCCAGGCCGCGCGCTCCTATTTCGACGAGCTGCTGCAGGCCGGGGTCAAGATCTACGAGTACGGCCCACGCATGCTGCACACCAAGGCCTTCATCGCCGATGACGACGTGTGCATCGTCGGCAGTGCCAACTTCGATCACCGCAGCTTCCGGCTCAACTTCGAGCTCTCGATGATGATCAGCGACACCGGCCGCGTTGCGGCGCTGGCCGAGATCCTGCTGGCCGAATACAGCAGCGCCGCGCCGGTCTACAACGACCGCCAGCGTTCGCTGTGGCGGCACCGTGTGCCCGAGGCGTTCGCCCGCCTGGCCTCGCCGCTGCTGTAGCCACTGCTCCCCGTGGAACCGCACCCGGCGCCAGCGCTACACTGGCCCGGTCAATCGGGGAGAACGACATGTACTGGCTGTTTCTGCTGTTCGCGCTGGCCTGTTTCGGCATGGCGCTCAAGACCCCCCACATGGGGCTGATGGCGCTGTCGCTGCTGGGCACCCTGGTGTTCCTGCTGGCGTGGGTCCGCGGCCTCTACGTGGCCCGCTTCGGCGATGTGCAGCCCACCCGCGCGGCCATCACCGATCCCAACGAACTCCGTCGGCTGCGGGAGCTCGCCCTCCAGGCGCGCACCCCGGCTGCTCAGGGTGAATCCGACCCCTCGTAGTGCCATGACCCAACTCAGCGTCAACGTGAACAAGATCGCCGTCCTGCGCAACTCGCGCGGCGGCACCGACCCGGACGTGCTGCAGGCCGCCCGTGCCTGCCTGGATGCCGGCGCGCATGGGATCACCGTGCACCCGCGCCCGGACCGACGCCACATCCGCGCCGAGGACGTTCTCGCGTTGTCCGCGCTGACGGCCGAGCGCGGCGTGGAGTTCAACATCGAAGGCAACCCGTTCGCGCCCCCGCGTGAGGGCTATCCCGGGCTGCTGCCGCTGTGCGCGCAGACCCGCCCCGCCCAGGCCACCCTGGTGCCGGATGGCGACGGGCAGCTCACCTCCGACCACGGCTTCGACTTCGGCCGCGACGCGCAGCGCCTACGCCCGCTGATCGCCGAGTTGAAGTCGTATGGCTGCCGGGTCAGCCTGTTCGTGGACGCGGGCAATCCCGACCTCGCCCAGGCCGCCGAGATCGGGGCCGACCGCGTGGAGCTCTACACCGGCCCCTACGCCGAGGCGCATGCCGCCGGTGACGCCACCGCCATGCTGGCGGTGTTTGCCGATGCAGCGCGCCGCGCCCAGGCGGCCGGCCTGGGCGTCAACGCCGGCCACGACCTGTCGCAGGACAACCTGGCCGATTTCCTGCGGACCGTGCCGGACGTGCTGGAAGTCTCGATCGGCCATGCGCTGATCAGCGAGGCGCTGTATGACGGGCTGGATGCCACGGTGAAGGGCTATCTGCGGCTGCTGTGATGCGGCGCGTAGCCCTGCCGCGTAAGGGGCGCCCGGCATCAGGTAGCGCCGACCGTTGGTCGGCTCAGCCGACCGTGACGTGGCACCGCAGGCACGCGCTCTGGCCCTGTGGATAAATTGGGGGATCAAATCGGTCTCCACCTCCGCCGACCCTTACCCGGCGCGGGTTTCACTTCCCTTTACGCCTGTGGTTAGTAATACTACTAACCATGGCTATCCCCTATCCCCGCCGTTGCCACGCCACGACGTCTCATTCCCTGAGACCTCCCGGCGATAGCCTTTGACGATGGGTATTGCGATCAAAGGCCGGGGCTCCCGCACGCACCTGGCGGGCCGTTTCGAGGTCACCGTCAGCGAAGCGATGGACGACGGCTGGGCGCCGGACGAGAGCGAGGAGTTCGCCGCGCCGCGTCTGCGCACGGAAGTGCGCGCCGAGACCGCCCGTAGCATCATCAGCCGCAACAAGTCGCCGGACGTCGGCTTCAGCCAGTCGGTCAATCCGTACCGCGGCTGCGAGCACGGGTGCTCGTACTGTTTCGCCCGACCCTCGCACGCCTATCTCAATCTCTCGCCCGGGCTGGACTTCGAGACCAAGCTGTTCGCCAAGACCAATGCGCCGCAGCTGCTGCGCAAGGAGTTCTCGCGCCCCGGCTACGTGCCGCAGCCGATCGCGCTGGGCATCAACACCGACGCCTACCAGCCGATCGAGCGCAAGCTCAAGCTCACCCGCCAGCTGATCGAGGTGATGCTCGAAACCCAGCACCCGTTCTCGTTGATCACCAAGAACGCGCTGGTCGAGCGCGACATCGACCTGCTTGCGCCGCTGGCCGAAAAGCACCTGGTCAGCGTGCACTTCTCGGTGACCTCGCTGGACCCGCACCTGTCGGCCAAGCTGGAACCGCGTGCCTCGGCCCCGCATGCACGGTTGCGCGCGATGCGTCGCCTGAGCGATGCCGGCATCCCGGTCGGGGTGATGGTCGCGCCGGTGATCCCGTGGATCAACGATGCCGAACTGGAAGCCGTGCTTGAAGCCGCCCACGATGCGGGTGCCTCCACCGCTGGCTACGTGCTGCTGCGCCTGCCGCTGGAAGTGGCGCCGCTGTTCCGCGACTGGCTCGACACCCACCATCCAGACCGCGCCACGCACGTGATGAGCACCATCAACCAGCTGCGCGGTGGCAAGGATTACAACAGCCAATTCGGCACGCGCATGCGCGGTGAAGGGGTCTACGCCGACCTGCTGTCCAACCGCTTCAAGCTGGCCCGCAAGCGCCTGGGCTTCGATGCGCAGCACAGCCACTGGCCGAAACTGGATTGCACCCGCTTCCTGCGGCCGTTGCCGCCGCGGGCGGAGTCACCGCAGGGCTCGTTGTTCTGATCAGCCCCCGATGGACTTTAGGGCGCGCCCGACCAACAATCGGGCCAAGGCACCGCGCCGCGGTGGCCTGACGTCCATATCGGATATCCAGGGGGAACCCCATGTCATCGGCAGCCACCTCGGCCGCATCGAACGCGACCAACATCGCGATCAACGCTGCCATCACCGCAGCGGTGCAGCAGCAGCGCGACGCGGTGATCGCACACTTCACCGGCCATCAGGCGTTGTCCCCGCAGAGCGCGATCGCGGCGGACAGCATCGACCCTGCATTGCAGGTAGCGCTGAAGTACTACCGCGACAACGGCGTCATCCGCGACGCGGGCGGTGATCGTCTTTATCTGGATCTGGACGTGTTGGCCGGGCTGAAGGCCAAGGCGAAGCGCACCGGGCGCAATGTGCTGATCACGGTGATGGTGTTGGCCGTGGTTGTGGTTGTCGGTGCTGTGTTGCTGGTGTTGGCGCGCTGACCAATGGGCATCGAGTGCTGGTGTAGTAGTCGCAGCAGACTGCGATAGAGCTGCGCACACAAAGTGAAGCAAGCAACACACGACTACTGGCTGCAGTAGGCGCCGGAAGCATCACTGATCTCCGGCATCGCCGTCGGGACTGCATTTGGCGGGCACGTGGGTGGTTATGCTTCCGCTGCCGCCTTCTATGGCTCAATGTTTACCGCCACTTACAATGACTCTAAAGCAATAGCGACAGCAGGAATAGTTGGGGAGGAAACATGTCGATGAATTCATCTTTTAAATTCAAGTGTCCAGCATGCGGCACAAGAGCACAGCGATTGCCAGCATTTAAATCGCTTGAGAGAGTGCTCGTCGTCAAATGTAGAGGATGTCGATCAATCATTGAATCGGATATAGGCTGGCTCAGGTATATATTACTGGTGTCCTATACATATATATTTGCCGGCCTACTGGGGTCTGCATTCATAATTGGATTGGTTACTGGCAATGTTCTTCAGGTTCTGATCTCAGGCTTATTATTTGCACTCCTGGCACTTCTGCCTGCAATTATTCTTCATTCTCGATTTTTGGTTGTCCAGAAGACGGAGGAAAACGTCAGATCGCTTGATCAGAAGTACGGAAAATATCGAAGGTGATTTCGTCGTCTCTTGGCGAGTTACGCAAAGGTCTAGACCTGGCACTCCATGCTCCGCTGAGTTACTACCGCGACAACGGCGTCATCCGCGACGCGGGCGCTGATCGTCTCTATCTCGATCTGGACGTGCTGGCCGGGTTGAAGGCCAAGGCGAAGCGCACCGGGCGCAATGTGCTGATCACGGTGATGGTGTTGGCGGCGGTAGTGGTGGTCGGTGCTGTGTTGCTGGTGTCGGCGCGCTGATCAATTCCCACCAAATAATTTCTGCGCACTCTGGAAAAGAATCCAGCTCGTCGCAATGAACTTGTCCCCACCCTGCGGCCGGTTGCCCCGATGCGTGTGGGTGAACGACGTCGGTGCGATCAACAGGCTGCCCGTGCGCGGCGCAACCTTGCGGCCCTGGAACAGGAACTCGGTTTCGCCCGCATCGAAATCGTCATTGAGGTAGAGCGTCCACAGCAGGTGGCGGTGCAGCGTTTCGCCGGCCGGATCGCGTGGGTACAGCTCGCAGTGCCAGTACGGATAGCCGCCCTCGCCCGCCGCATACCATTGCAGATTGATGGCACCGGGCCGCAGGCAGGTGCGGGCCAGGTCGGACAGCGTGGCGTCGTCCATGTCGGGGAAATCCTCGGCCGCCAACCGGCGCGGTTGGCCCTGGCTGTCCTGGATCTGCAACATCAACGGCGAGATCAGGGCCTGTGGATAACGGCGTAGATAAGTCAGCAAACCCTTGAAAACCGCCTGCTGCAGCACTGCTTCGGCCTGCCGCCACTCGGGGCGCCCGCTGATGCGAAGATCCTTGCTGTGCTTGAGTTCCGGGAACACACCGCTGCCCACTTCGCCCGGCTGCAACTGCGCACTGGATCGCATCTGGGCCTGCAGGGCCGCGCAGACCTCGTTGGGGACGGCGTTGTGGATTACTTCGATGAAATCGAGCGGTGCGTCGGCAGTCATGGGGTCATCCGTGGGCACGAATGGCCGATGGTGACCGCTGCCGTGGCCGATGTCACGCCGTTGCCACGTATCAACAGGGCTGACCGGATGGCCAGCCCTGTGTAGCAAATCAACCCGCCGCGCTGTCGTGTTCGCGGTGGTAACGGGTGGCTTCTTCCACTTCATTGCGCGACCCGAGGAACACCGGCACGCGCTGGTGCAGCTGATCGGGCTGGATGTCGAGAATGCGCTCGCGGCCGGTGGTGGCGGCGCCGCCGGCCTGCTCGACCAGCAGGCCCATCGGGTTGGCTTCGTACATCAGGCGCAGCTTGCCGGCCTTGGAGGGATCCTTCGTGTCCCACGGGTAGATGAAGATGCCGCCGCGGGTCAGGATGCGATGCACGTCGGCCACCATGCTGGCGATCCAGCGCATGTTGAAGTTCTTGCCGCGCGCGCCTTCCTTGCCGGCCAGCAGGTCCTGCACGTAGCCCTGCATCGGGGCTTCCCAATGCCGCTGGTTGGACATGTTGATCGCGAATTCCTGGGTGTCCGCCGGGATCTGCATGTCCGGCGTGGTCAGCACGAACTCGCCCTTCTCGCGGTCCAGGGTGAACGCGTGCGTGCCGTGGCCGACGGTGAGCACCATCTGCGTGCTCGGCCCGTAGATGCAGTAGCCGGCCGCGACCTGCGCGGTGCCCGGCTGCAGGAAGCTGGCATCGCTGGGCTGCTCGGTGCCCGGCGGGCAGCGCAGCACCGAGAAGATGGTGCCGACCGACACGTTGACGTCGATGTTGGAGCTGCCATCGAGGGGATCGAACAGCAGCAGGAAGTCACCGCGCGGGTAGGTGTCGGGCACCGGCTGGCAGTGATCCATTTCTTCCGAGGCACAGGCAGCCAGGTGACCGCCCCAGGCGTTGGCTTCCAGCAGGATCTCGTTGCTGATCACGTCCAGCTTCTTCTGCGCCTCGCCCTGCACGTTGCCGGTACCGGCTTCGCCGAGCACACCGCCCAGCGCGCCCTTGCTGACCGCGATGGAGATGCTGGTGCAGGCGCGGGCGACAACAGCGATCAGCTGGCGCAGATCGGCGTTGATGCGGCCGGCATGTTGCTCTTCGATCAGATAGCGGGTCAGCGACGTCTGGGACATGGAATCAGGCGGCCTTCAGAGGAGAAGCGCCTATTGTCGCCCTTCGCCGGAGCCATTACGAGGCGCGGGCCGCCGTAACCGTTCCCACCGCGCGCAACGCGCTGCCGGCGCGGCAAAGAAAAACGGCCGCGCAGGGCGGCCGTTCTGCTTCACAGGAGCACTACTGCTCAGCCCTTGCTGACGGTCGCCACGGCCTTGGCCACGTATGCCAGGTTGCCCTGGTTGAGTGCGGCCACGCAGATGCGGCCGGTGCCGACGGCGTAGATCGCGAACTCGTCGCGCAGGCGGTCCACCTGGGCGCGGCTCAGGCCCGAGTACGAGAACATGCCGGCCTGGTCGTTGATGAAGGCGTACTCCGGTGCGCCGGCGGCGACCAGGTTCTCCACCAGACCATGGCGCAGGGCGTGGATACGCTCACGCATCTCGGTCAGTTCCGCTTCCCACACCTGGCGCAGCTCAACGCTGTTGAGCACGCCGGCCACCAGTGCCGCACCGTGGTTGGACGGGCTGGAGTAGATCGTGCGGATGATGCGCTTGACCTGCGACTGCACGGCCTTGGCCGCGTTCGCGTCCGGGGCGACCACCGACAGCGCGCCAATGCGCTCGCCATACAGCGAGAACGACTTGGAGTACGAGTTGGCGACCACGAAGCTGTCGATGCCGGCCTCGGCGATGATGCGCACGGCGGCGCCGTCTTCGCTGATGCCCTTGTCGAAGCCCTGGTAGGCCATGTCGATGAACGGGAACAGCTGGCGGTCCTTCAACAGCTCGGCCACCTGCTTCCACTGCGCGACGGTGAGGTCGGCACCGGTCGGGTTGTGGCAGCACGCGTGCAGCAGCACCACGGTGCCCGGCTGCAGCTTGCCGAGGTCGGCCAGCATGCCGTCGAAGTCCACGCCATGGGTGGCGGCATCGAAGTAGGTGTAATCGACCACCTCGAAGCCGGCCGCGCCGAACACCGCGCGATGGTTTTCCCAGCTCGGGTTGCTGATGGCGATGGTGGCGTGTGGCAACAGCTTGTGCAGCAGGTCCGCGCCGATGCGCAGCGCACCGCTGCCGCCGATGGTCTGCGAGGTGGCCACGCGACCTGCGGCCAGCAGCGGCGAATCCTTGCCGAAGACCAGCTCGCGGGTGGCCTGGTTGTAGGCCGGCAGACCGTCGATCGGCAGGTAGCCGCGCGGTTTGGCGTCAGTGGCCAGCTGCTGTTCGATCGTGTTCACGGCGCGGAGCAGCGGGATGCGGCCGCTCTCGTCGTAATAGATGCCCACGCCCAGGTTGACCTTGATCGGGCGGCTGTCGGCGTTGTAAGCCTCGGTCAGGCCCAGGATCGGGTCGCCTGGGACCAGTTCCACATTTGCAAAGAAGGACACGGCGGTACTCATTCGGATGACGGAAGGGGGAGGGTGGCGCGACGCGGAGTTGGCGGCAGAATCAGCCAAAACCGACCCATCGTAACAAAGCCCCGCCGAGGGCGCCGAGGCCGTCGTCACGTCGTCTTCCGTACCATGGCGTGCGGCACGCCCATTTACCGAGGATCCCGCCCCGCATGCTCCGTCTTACCCCGCTGGCCCGCCACTGTGCGCTGGCCTCGGCCGTGTTGCTGCCGTCGCTGGCGCAGGCCCAGAACACCCCCGCTCCCGCTGCCTCGATCGAGCGGCTGCCGACGGTCCAGGTCCAGGCCGCCCGCGTGGCGCAGGTGGCCGATATCGATCTGCCGGCCTCGCTGACCACGGTCTGGGTGGACGAGGACCGTACCGGCCCGCTGGCCCAGCTCTCCGAGGCCCTCAACGGCATCCCCGGGGTGGTCGCCCGCGATCGCCAGAACTACGCGCAGGACACCCAGCTCTCGATCCGTGGCTTCGGCGCGCGCTCGACCTTCGGTGTGCGCGGCGTACGCGTGCTGGTGGACGGTGTGCCGGCCACCATGCCCGACGGCCAGGGCCAGCTCTCCCACGCCAGCCTGCTCTCGGCGCAGCGCGTGGAGGTGTTGCGCGGGCCGTTCTCGGCGCTGTACGGCAACTCGTCCGGTGGCGTGGTCCAGGTCTGGAGCGCGGATGGCGCCGAGGGCGACCCGTGGCGCCTGCGGCTGGATACCGGCAGCGACAACACTGTCAGCGCCGGCGCCCAGCTGCGCGGCGTGCAGGGGCCGATCCGCTACAACGTGGCCGCCAACCACTTCCGCACCGATGGTTGGCGCGATCACAGCCAGGCCCGGCGCGAGTCGGTCAACGCCCGGCTGGGCACCGATGTCGGCGGCGGCCAGCTGGATCTGGTCCTGAACTACTTCGATGCGCCCGACGCACAGGATCCGCTCGGCCTCACCCGCGCCCAGGTGCGCGAGAACCCGCGTCAGGCGACCGCGGTGGCTACCCAGTACAACACCCGCAAATCCGTGCGCCAGGCCCAGGCCGGGCTGGTCTTCACCCGAACGGAGGGCGCGCAGACCTGGCGTGCGATGGGCTATGCCGGCCAGCGCAGCGTGGAGCAGTACCTGGCGATCCCACCGGGGCCGCAGGCCAACCCGCTGCACGCCGGCGGGGTGATCGATCTGGACGGGGCCTATGGCGGCCTGGACGCGCGCTGGGCGTGGCACGGTGACTGGGCCGGCCGCCCGTTGGATGTGGTGATCGGTGCCAATGCCGACCGTCAGCAGCAGGATCGCCGCGGTTACGAGAACTTCGTGGGTGATCAGGTCGGTATCAAGGGCCGCCTGCGCCGCGACCAGAGCGACCGGGTCGAGAACGTGGACCAGTTCGCGCAGGCGTGGTGGCAGTGGGCGCCGCGCTGGTCGTTGTTGCTCGGTGTGCGCCACAGCACCGTCCGCTTCCACTCCAACGACCACTACATCACCGCCGGCAATCCGGACGACAGCGGATCGCGTCGCTACGAAGCGACCACGCCGGTGGCCGGCGTGGTGTTCCGCGCCAGCGATGCCTGGCGGCTGTACGCGTCGGCCGGACGTGGCTTCGAAACCCCGACCTTCAACGAGCTGGGCTATCGCGCCGATGGCCAGGCCGGGCTGGCGCTGGATCTCTCGGCCGCCCGCAGCCGCAACCTGGAAGTCGGCAGCAAGTGGCATGGGCGCAGTGGCGCCCAGATCGAGGCGGCGCTGTTCCGCGCCGATACCGATGACGAGCTGGCCGTGGCGAGCAACAGCGGCGGCCGCAGCACCTACCGCAACATCGGCCGCACGCGCCGGCAGGGCGCGGAGGCCAGCTATGTGCAGCCGCTGGGCGCGCAGGCGGATCTTTCGCTGGCCTACACCTGGATCGAGGCCACCGTGCGTGATCCGTATGCGCTGTGCGCGGCCGCTGGCTGCAACACGGTGGCGGCCGGCTCACGCCTGCCGGGCGTACCCAGGCAGCAGTGGAACGCGCGGGTGCAGTACCGCCCGGGCCCGTGGCAGTGGGCCGCCGAGGTGGTGGCCTCCAGCGACACCGTGGTCAACGATCTGGCCACCGAGCGATCGCCGGGCTATGCGCTGCTGAATCTGGAACTATCGCGGCGCTGGACCACCGCGCAGGGCACGCTGCGGGCCTTCGCGCGGATCGACAATGCGCTGGACCAGCGCTACATCGGCTCGGTGATCGTCAACGACGGCAACCAGCGCTTCTTCGAACCCGGCCCGGACCGCCGCTACAACGTGGGCCTGCAGTGGCAGTGGGCGCCCTGACCCAAGGGACTTACCTGGGCGGCTTGGCCGGCACGAAGGGTGAGGTCGGGTCGCTGGCCGGGAACGTCTCTTCCAGCGCCTCGTCCTGGTTGTCGCTGGCGTGTTCCTTGCGCTGGCGGCGCTGGTATTCATCTTCGCGGCGATGATGACCGGCCGGGCCTTTCTCGCCGGCCGCCGAATCCTTGCGGTCGCGCGGGACCGGATCCGGCGTGACCGCCACCGGCAGGTGATCGGGTGCGTCGTCGGGCACGGACATGCCGGCGCCGCGGTCTTCGGCGTCCTGGTTGTCATGTTTGGCGCGCTGCTCGCCGGGGACCGGGGCGGTGGCGTCGCGCAGGGGATCGCGGGGCATGGGAGTTCTCCAGTTGCTGTGCGCCCCACTACAGCGCGCGGCGGGTGAAGTCGCTGCGAATCCCGCCGCATCAACGAATCTGTCACGGCTGGATAACGGCGGCGGGACTATTCCTGCCTGCCCCGCCGCTGTCGGAGTCGTGTCATGCCCCGCCTGGACCGCCGTGCCGCACCCGCGTTGTTCAACGCCTACCTGCAGCCGGAACGGAGCGGGCGCCGTGCGCGCCGCGACCGCGCCGAGGACGCGCAGGCGATCGCACAGGACTACCTGCAGTACATGCGCAGCGATTATGAGCAGCGCCGCAGCCACGGCCGCCGCAGCTGGCGCGACCTGTATCCGGCCTACGCCTTCGCGCTGACCACCCACTACGCGGACTGGCCGCGCGGTGCCGATGACACCGATGGCGAGCTGGCCGAGCACTGGGAACAGATGCGCGGGCAGTCGCGGCTGGGCTGGCACCAGGCCCGCGCCGTGGTCGAAGACGCGTGGCTGGCCCTGGACCACATGCCGGCGGCGGCGGTGCACGGCCTGCTGCAGTAGCCGCGGCGTGCAGCCGGCCTGCACAGCCCGGACACAGGCGTTTCACGTGCTGCGCGGTACAGCTGCCCTCCCTGAAGTGTTGGAGTGGCGCCACCATGGCCCGACCGATCTGGACCGGCACGCTGTCATTTGGGCTGCTCAATGTCCCGGTGTCGCTGATGTCCGGCGAACGCAATGTGGATCTGCACTTCCGGATGCTGGATTCGCGCGACCGCAAACCAATCCGCTTCGAGCGCGTCAACGCGGATACCGGCGAAGAAGTGCCGTGGAAGGATATCGTCAAAGCCTACGAGTACGACAAGGGCAGCTACGTCGTATTGGAAGAAGACGACATCCGCTCGGCCGCGCCGGAAAGTCATGAGGCGGTGGAGGTGGAGACCTTCGTCGATGCCGGCACGATCGATCCGCGCTACTACGAGAAGCCCTACCTGCTGGTGCCCGCCAAGAAAGCCGAGAAAGGCTACGTGCTGCTGCGCGAAACGTTGCGCAGCACCGGCAAGGTCGGCATCGCGCGGGTCGTGGTGCGCACCCGCGAGTACCTGTGCGCGGTGATGCCGCACGGCGACGCGCTGGTACTGATGATCCTGCGCTATCCGCAGGAACTGGTGGACCCGGAAGACTACAAGCTGCCCAGCGGCAGCCTGGCCGAGTACCGGATCAACAGCAAGGAAACGGCCATGGCCGAGCAGCTGATCGAGTCGATGTCCGGCGAGTGGAAGCCGGACGAGTACCACGATGAGTTCCGCGAGCGCCTGCACACGCTGCTGAAGAAGCGGATCAAGGCCAAGGGCGGCACCACCAAGGTGGAGGAAGAGCCGGTCCCGCGCGAGGATGATGCGACCAACGTGGTCGACTTCATGTCGCTGCTGCAGAAGAGCCTGGATGCCAAGAAGCGCACGCCGGCTGCCAAAAAGACAGCGGCGAAGAAGGCCACGGCCAAGGTCGCCAAACCCACGGCGGCCAAAAAGGCGACCAAGACAGCAGGCAAGGCGACCAAGAAAACCACCAAGCGTGCACCCGCGCGCAAAGCCGGGTAAGCCCACGTGTCCTTGCAGGAATACCGCCGCAAACGTCGTTTCGACGGCACCCCCGAGCCGGACGCCGAGCGCCGCGGTGCGCCGGCGCGCCGGCCGATCTTCGTCGTGCAGCTGCACCACGCCAGTTCGCGCCATTATGATTTCCGGCTGGAAGCCGATGGCGTGCTCAAGAGCTGGGCGGTACCCAAAGGCCCCTCGCTGCGCGTCGGCGAAAAACGGCTTGCGGTGGAGGTCGAGGATCACCCGCTGTCCTACGCGACCTTTGCCGGCGACATCCCCAGTGGCCACTACGGCGCCGGGCATGTGGACGTCTACGACCACGGCACCTGGGCCTGCGATGGCGATCCGCTGGAGGCGATCGCGGCCGGCAAGGTGGACTTCGTCCTGCACGGTGAGCGGCTCAAGGGTGGCTGGAAACTGGTGCGCACCGCGATGAAGGGCAAGCAGCACCAGTGGCTGCTGATCAAACGCGATGACGAGGAAGCCAGGGATATGGAGGCTGATGATCTGTTGGAGGCACCGCCCAAGGCAGGCAAGCGCGCAAGCGCGACGAAGGTTGCCGCTGCCAACGCCAGCAAAGCTGCCCCGGCAAGGAAGACCGCGCCGGCCAAGGCCGCGACAGGTAGCCCCGCACGCAAGGCCGAACGCAAGGCCGATGCGCGCTGGTCCAAGCGCGCGCTGGCCCTGCAGGGCGCTCGCACAACGCCCTACCCACATGACTTCAAGCCCCAGCTGACCGATCACCGTGCCACCGCACCGGACGGCGAGCAGTGGCTGCACGAGATCAAATGGGACGGCTATCGCCTGCTGGCCGATGTGCGCGATGGCGTGGTGTCGCTGCGCTCACGCGGCGGGTTGAACTGGACCGACGATTTCCCCGAGGTGGTGCAGGCGATCGAGCGGCTGCCGGTGCGCGATCTGCGCCTGGACGGTGAGCTGGTGGTGCTGGATGCGCAGGGCCGCAGCGACTTCACTGCATTGCAGAAGGTCATCGATGGCACCGCCAAACAGCCGCTGCGCTATGTGGTGTTCGACATGCCCGGCCTCGCCGGGGTGGATGTCAGCCGGGTGCCGCTGCTGGCGCGCAAGGCGCTGCTCAAGGACCTGCTGGGCAGCAAGCCGGACACCCTGGCCTACAGCGACCATGTGCGCGACCACGGCCCGGCGGTGTTCGCCGCCAGTGGCGAGGCCGGGTTCGAAGGCATCATCAGCAAGCGGATCGATGCGCCCTACGTCAACGCACGCTCACGCGACTGGATCAAGATCAAGCACGAGAACACCGATGAGTTCCTCATCGTCGGCTATACCGAACCGAAGGGATCGCGCAGTGGCTTCGGCTCGCTGCTGATGGCCACCCCGGACAAGCGCGGATTGCGTTATGTCGGCCGCGTCGGCACGGGCTTCGACGATGCCGCGCTGCGCGCGCTGACCAGGCAGCTGACCCCGCTGACGGTGAAGGACGCAGTGGTCGAGCTGCCCACGCATGTGCCGTTCACCGCGCGCAGCGTGCACTGGGTGACGCCGGTGTTGGTGGCGGAAGTCGCTTTCCGTGGGTGGGCCAAGGAAGGGCTGCTGCGCCAGGCCAGTTTCAAGCGCCTGCGCGAGGATAAACAGCCGAAGGATCTGGGCGCCACAGCTACTGCCGTCTCCCCTACCGTCTCCACTACCGCGGCCTCCGCCACCCCGGCCGGAACGCGCGGGCGAAAGAAGGCAGCTACGGCCGCGCAGGACGAGAGCACCGTGACGATCAGCCATCCCGAGCGCGTGGTGTTCGCCAAGGCGAAGATCACCAAGGGCGAGGTGGCCGACTACTACCGCCGCATGGCGCGCTGGATCCTGCCCGAGGTGGCGCACCGCCCGCTGTCGGTGCTGCGCTGCCCGGACGGGGTGGACAAGCCCTGCTTCTTCCAGAAACACCATGGCACCGGCCTGGGTGGCGCGGTCAAGGCGATCCCGCTGGAGCAGAAGAGCGGGCGCGAAGACTACCTCTACATCGAGGACGTGGAGGGTCTGCTGCAGCTGGTGCAGATGAACACCCTGGAGCTGCATCCCTGGGGCGCCACCGTCGAGGATCCCGAACATCCGGACCGGCTGGTGTTCGATCTGGATCCGGGCGAAGGCGTGAACTGGACGCAGATCAAGGCCGCCGCACGCGATGTGCGCGCGCGTCTGCAGGAAGCCGGGCTGGAGAGTTTCGTCCGGCTCTCCGGCGGCAAGGGCGTGCACGTGGTGGTGCCCTTGCAGCCCAAGGCCGACTGGGCGCAGGCCAAGGACTTCTGCGAGGCGTTTGCGCAGGCCATGGCCACCCAGGCACCGGAGCGCTATGTGGCGACGATGAGCAAGGCAAAGCGCGACGGGGTGATCTTCATCGACTGGCTGCGCAATGCGCGCGGCGCCACCAGCGTGAGCTCGTGGTCGCTGCGGGCGCGGCCGGGTGCCGGCGTGGCGGTGCCACTGCGTTGGGAAGAACTGGGTCGCATCGCGGCGCCGGACGCCTTCCCGATGGCGAAGGCGCTGCAGCGCGCGGAGCGGCTGAAGCAGGACCCGTGGGAAGGCATGAAGCAGGTGAAGCAGGTGCTGCCGGGCAGCTGATCAGGCGCGCGCTGGCCGGAACCGCGTGCCTACCCACAGGCCCACGAATGCCTGCACCGGCAGCGACACCAGCAGGATCACCACGAACCAGAACGGGAAATCGCTGCCGAAATCCCACGCGGTGTAGAGCGATGCGGCCGCGATCACCGCCCACACCACGCCGCCGTGCACACGCGGCCAGGTGGGCGCATAACGGCTGGCAAAGGCGATCGCGGCGATGCCGCTGAGGATCGTCCAGGCCAGGTCCCAGGCCAGCTGCGGCTCGCCGCCCGGCGGAATGCGCAGCAACGGCACCAGCCACGAACCGAGGCTGTTGACCAGCACCATCACCGCGAACGCGAACACGACAGCCAGTACGGACAGCAGTGGATTCTTCAGGGCGGACCACACAGGCATGGCAGGGGCGTCACGGCGGGGGAGCCGCCATTATGGACGGGTTGCCGCGGCGTGTTTCAGACCCGGCCGGCTGCCTTGAGCTGGGCGAACTCGTCATCACTGAACAGCCGTGAGCGGACCAGGAAGCGCACGCCCTCGCCGTTCTCCAGCGAGAACATGCCGCCCCGGCCAGGCACCACGTCGATGATCAGCTGGGTGTGCTTCCAGTACTCGAACTGCGCGGGGCTGATGTAGAACGGCGCCCCGCCGATCTCGCCCATGCGCACGTCCCGGTCGCCCACGATGAAATCGCCCTGGGCGAAACACATCGGCGAGGAGCCGTCGCAGCAGCCACCGGACTGGTGGAACAGCAGGTCGCCGTGGCGGGCCTGCAATGTCTCGATCAGCTGGAGGGCCGGGAGCGTGGCCATTACCTGGAGCGGGAGGTCGGGCATGATCGGGGCTCTCCGAGCCGGCCAGCGGCCGGCACTACCGTGAAACAGGCGCTGCCGATGGGTCGGCAGCGCGCCGTGTGCTTACGCGCTCATGTCCAGTACCACGCGGCCTTCGATCTTGCCGGCCTGCATGCGCGCGAAGATGTCGTTGATGTTCTCCAGCGAATCGCTGGTGACCGTCGCGGCGACCTTGCCCTGCTCGGCGAATTCCAGCGATTCCTGCAGGTCCAGGCGGGTGCCGACGATCGAACCACGCACGGTGATGCCGTTGAGCACCATGCCGAAGATGTCCAGCGGGAAGTTGCCCGGCGGCAGGCCGTTCAACGAGACCGTGCCACCACGGCGGACCATGCCCAGTGCCTGCTCGAAGGCCTTCGGCGAGACCGCGGTGACCAGCGCCCCGTGTGCCCCGCCGATCTCCTTCTTCAGGAACGCGGCCGGATCGGTGTTGCGCGCATTGACGGTGATCGTCGCGCCCAGCCGCTCGGCCAGGGCGAGCTTGCCGTCGTCGATATCCACTGCGGCCACGTTCAGGCCCATCGCCTTGGCGTACTGCACGGCCATGTGGCCCAGCCCGCCGATGCCGGAGATCACCACCCACTGGCCCGGCTTGGTATCGGTGACTTTGAGGCCCTTGTAGACGGTGACCCCGGCGCACAGGATCGGCGCGACCTCGATGAAGCCCACGCCCTTGGGCAGCAGACCGACATACGCCGCGTTGGCCAACGCGTACTCGGCGAAACCACCGTTCACCGAGTAACCGGTGTTCTGCTGCGCCTCGCACAGCGTTTCCCAACCCCCCAGGCAGTGCTCGCAATAGCCACAGGCCGAGTACAGCCACGGGATGCCGACGCGGTCGCCTTCGCGGATATGGCTGACCCCGGCGCCTACCGCCACCACGTGGCCAACGCCCTCGTGGCCGGGAATGAAGGGCGGATTGGGCTTGACCGGCCAGTCACCGTCCACCGCATGGAGGTCGGTATGGCACACGCCACAGGCTTCGATCTTCACCAGGATGTCGCCGGGCCCCGGACGCGGCACCTCGACTTCCTCGATACGCAACGGCTTTCCGAATTCGCGGACGACAGCGGCCTTCATGGTCTTGTTCATGCGTGGATCTCCGTGGATTGCCAATCACTGCACTGTGGCGCCGGCCGCATGCCGGCGCCTTGATCGGGATCAAGCCCGGGGGCTCAGAAGAAGCCCAGCTTCTTGGGCGAATAGCTGACCAGCAGGTTCTTGGTCTGCTGGTAGTGGTCGAGCATCATCTTGTGGTTCTCGCGGCCGATGCCCGACTGCTTGTAGCCACCGAAGGCGGCATGCGCCGGATAGGCGTGGTAGCAGTTGGTCCACACCCGCCCGGCCTGGATGCCGCGGCCCATGCGGTACAGGCGCGAGGCATCGCGGCTCCACACGCCGGCACCGAGGCCGTACAAGGTGTCGTTGGCCAGCTCCAGTGCTTCTTCCTCGGTCTTGAAGGTGGTCACCGAGACCACCGGCCCGAAGATTTCTTCCTGGAACACGCGCATCTTGTTGTGGCCCTTGAACACGGTCGGCTTCACGTAGAAGCCGCCGGCCAGGTCGCCGTCGAGGGTGGCCTGCTCGCCGCCGATCAGCACCTCCGCGCCTTCCTGCCGGCCGATGTCGAAGTAGGACAGAATCTTCTCCAGCTGCTCGGAGGAGGCCTGCGCACCGACCATCGTGTTGGGGTCCAGCGGGTTGCCCTGCTTGATCGCGGCCACGCGCTTGAGCGCGCGCTCCATGAATCTGTCGTAGATCGATTCCTGGATCAGCGCACGCGACGGGCAGGTGCACACCTCGCCCTGGTTGAAGGCGAACAGCACGAAGCCTTCGATGGCCTTGTCCAGGAAATCATCGTCCTCGGCCATGACATCGGCGAAGAAGATGTTCGGCGACTTGCCACCCAGTTCCAGCGTCACCGGAATCAGGTTCTGGCTGGCGTACTGCATGATCAGCCGGCCGGTGGTGGTTTCACCGGTGAAGGCGATCTTGGCGATGCGCGGGTTGGACGCCAGCGGCTTGCCCGCCTCCACGCCGAAGCCGTTGACCACGTTGAGCACGCCGGCCGGCAGCAGGTCGCCGATCACCTCCATCAGCACCAGGATCGAGGCCGGGGTCTGCTCGGCCGGCTTGAGCACCACGCAGTTGCCGGCGGCCAGCGCCGGCGCCAGCTTCCAGGCGGCCATCAGCATCGGGAAATTCCACGGGATGATCTGCCCGACCACGCCGAGCGGCTCGTGGAAGTGGTAGGCGATGGTGTCCTTGTCGATCTCCGACAGGCTGCCTTCCTGCGCGCGCACCGCCCCGGCGAAGTAGCGGAAGTGGTCGGCCATCAGCGGGATGTCGGCGTTGAGCGTTTCGCGGATCGGCTTGCCGTTGTCCCAGGTCTCGGCATGGGCGAGCAGCTCGAGATTTTCTTCGATGCGGTCGGCGATCCGGTTGAGGATGTTGGCGCGCTCGGTGGTCGAGGTCTGGCCCCAGGCGGTCTTGGCCGCGTGGGCGGCGTCCAGCGCCGCTTCGATGTCCTCGGCGTTGGAGCGGGCGACCTCGGTGAACACCTTGCCGGTCACCGGCGTGGTGTTGTCGAAATACTGACCGCTGCGCGGCGCCACCCACTCCCCGCCGATGTAATTGCCGTAGCGCGGCTTGAAGATGGACTGCGGGTCGGTGGCGTGCGGCTTGGCGGACGTGACGGCATTCATGGGTGCATCTCCGGATGGCGGTGGACAGGCCCGGTAAGGGTCTGTTTCATGGCGCAAGGACGATGCCAGGTTCGACGTGGTGCGGTGCGACATGGCCTCACCCGGCGCACCGATTGGGGAGGCCCGCGGAAACTGGTGCGGTGCACCACCGCCGGTCATTGCACGGTAACGCCGGGTGTGGTGTTTATCGGAACAGGCCCGCTACAACTGTCGCAGATTGCGACACTGGAGAATCCAGGTGTCCCAGCTCCCGCTCCAGCACCGTGTCGGCAATGCGCGACGCTCCTTTTTCGAGCGCGGCGCGGCGCCGGTCGGCATCGTGCCCGACACCATCCTGCAGTCGTGGCAGCGCTGCCAGCGCGGCGGGCTCTCGGTGGATGCACTGCCGGAGGTCGAACCGCTGCCGGACGCCCGCCTGCGCGAGCTGCGTCAGCGCCAGGAAACATTGTGGCGGTTGGCGCGGCCGGAGCTGGATGGCCTGGCCGCCGACATCGCCGCGACCGGCAGCATCGCGCTGCTCACCGACGAAGACGGCTGGATCCTGGATGCGGAGGGCAACCCGGGTTTCCTCGACAAGGCCGGGCGGGTGGCGTTGATGCCAGGCGTGCGCTGGGATGAAACCACGGTGGGCACCAATGCGATCGGCACCGCCATCGTCGAAGGTCGCTCGGTGGAGGTGCGTGGCGGTGAGCACTACTTCGCCCCGCACGCGATCCTGACCTGTTCGGCGACGCCGATCTTCGACCCGTACGGGCAGCGTGTGGGCGTGCTCGACATCTCCGGCGATGCGCGCCAGCAGCACCTGCACGCCCGTGTGCTGGCACGGCAGGCGGTGGCGCATATCGAGCACCGCTACTTCGAGGCGGGACTGGGCGATTGCGAGGTGGTCCGCCTGCATCACGACGCCGGCCTGCTCGGTACCGCGCGCGAAGGCGTGCTGGGCTTCCGCAATGGCCGCCTGGTGGCCGCCAACCGCGCCGGGCTGGCCCTGTTCGGTCTGGACCACGGCGACATCGGCAGGGCGCCCTACGCGGCGCTGTTCGATGGTCCGCTCTCGCGGCTGCACGATGATGGCGCGCTGGTTGATCGCCAGGGACGCGCGCTCTACGGCCACGTGAGCCCTGCCGGCGGCGCCACGGTCCGCTCGCCGCTGCCCGCGCGTCCGGCCGCCGCCGCACCCGCGCGTGCCGCCGGGGCAGCGGTGCGGGTGGATGCCAGCCCCCTGTTCGACGCCGCCCAGCAGCAGGTGCTCGAGCGCGCCTGCCGCGTGCTGGACGCGCAGTTGCCGGTGCTGCTGCAGGGCGAGACCGGCACCGGCAAGGAGGTGTTCGCACGCGAACTGCATCGGCGCAGCACGCGTGCCGACAAACCGTTCGTGGCGGTCAACTGCGCGGCGCTGCCGGAAGGGCTGATCGAAGCCGAGCTGTTCGGCTACGAGGAAGGGGCCTTCACCGGTGCGCGCAAGAGCGGCAATACCGGCCTGCTGCGCCAGGCCCAGGGCGGCGTGCTGTTCCTCGATGAGATCGGCGACATGCCGCTGGCGCTGCAGCCGCGCCTGCTGCGGGTGTTGCAGGAGCGCACGCTGTCACCGCTGGGCGGCGGCAAGCCGGTGCAACTGGATTTCGCCCTGATCTGCGCCACCCACCGCGATCTCGATGTGGCGATGACATCCGGTGACTTCCGCAGCGATCTCTACTACCGCATCGCCGATCACAGCGTGCGTCTGCCCGCCCTTCGCGAGCATGCCGACCGTGCGGCGCTGGTGCAGGGCCTGTGGCAACGCCTTGGCCAGGGCCGGCAACTGGAGTCCGCCGCGCTGGAGGCGCTGGCCGGGTATGCCTGGCCAGGCAATGTGCGGCAGTTGTGCTCGTGCCTGCGCACGCTGGTGGCGCTGAGCGATCCGGGCGAGGTGATCCTGCATGGGATGCTGCCGGCCTATCTGCACAGGGTGCACGCAGCGGTGATGCCATCCACGGCAGAGGGGCTGGAGGCGATGACCGAAACCGCCATGCGCGACGCGCTGCGCGCGAGCAACGGCAATGTCGCCGAGGCGGCGCGCGCGCTGGGCATCAGCCGCAGCACGCTGTATCGCCGCGTCGGCGCAACGGCCCGCCGCCACTGAGGCGGCAGGCCCTGCAGGCTCAGCCGACCAGCGCGGCCGAATCGCGTGCCAGCTGCTCGATGCCGGTCCAGTCCTTGGCCTGCAGCAGGGCCCGGGTGGTCAGCCAGGACCCGCCCACGCACAGCACGTTGGGCAGGTGGAGGAAATCGCGCGCGGTCTGCGCGCTGATGCCGCCGGTCGGGCAGAAGCGCACATCGCCGAACGGGCCGTTCCATGCCGAGAGCATGGCCGCGCCGCCGGCCTGCACGGCCGGGAAGAACTTGAAGGTATCCAGGCCGTGCTCCAGGCCGAGCATCAGCTCCGACGAGGTCGCCACGCCCGGCAGGAACGGCAGATCGGTATCGCGCGCGGCGGCGTACAGGCGCGGGGTCGCACCCGGCGATACCGCAAAGCGCCCGCCCACCTGCTTGACCTTCTCCATCTGCGCGGCGGTCAGCACGGTGCCGGCGCCGACCACGGCATCAGGCACCGCCTCCACCATGGCCTGGATCGCGTCCATCGCCATCGGGGTGCGCAGCGTCACTTCGATCACCGGCAGGCCGCCGTTGAACAGTGCGCGCGCGACCTCGACGGCATCGTCGACGTTTTCCGGGGTGAACACCGGAATCACCGGGGCCAGTTTCAGGACTGCGCGTACGCGTGGATCAGCGCCGGACATCGAATCGCTCCTCGCCCGTGAGGGCCATGATGTCAGCCTCGCTGACAGGGTTGAAGTCGCCGGGGATCGAGTGCTTCAGGCAGCCTGCGGCGAGGCCGAAACGCACGATCGCGTCTGGCGCGAAGCCGCGCATCATGCCATGCAGGATGCCGGCGGCGAAGGCGTCGCCACCGCCGATGCGGTCCACGATGCCGATCATTTCGCGGGTTGGCGCCACCGCGCGGGTGCCATCACGGCCGATCAGCATCGCCCCGAGTGCATGGTTGTCCACGCTGTGCGGGGTGCGTTGGGTGCAGGCCATCCACTGCAACCGCGGGAACGCGGCGAAGGCCTGCGCCGCGGCCGCATCGACGCGCTCACGCACATCGGCCTGCTCGAACGCACCCCCGAGCACCACGCCGATATCGCGGTAGTCAGCGAAGACGAGATCGGCGCAGGCGAACAATTCGCGCAGGATGCCAGGCGCATCGCCCTGCCAGCGTGCCCACAGCGACGGGCGGAAGTTGCCGTCGAAGGACACCTTCACGCCGCGCGCGCACGCCGCACGGGCTGCGGCCAGCGTGGCCTGGGCCATCGCCGGGTTGAGCGCCGGGCTGACCCCGGACAGGTGTAGCCAGTCGGCGCCGGCCAGCAGCGTGTCCCAGTCATAGTCGGCGGGACTGCTGTTGGCGAAGGCCGAATCGGCGCGGTCGTAGACCACTTCACTGGCACGCTGCACGGCGCCGGTGGTCAGGAAGTACAGGCCCATCCGGCCGTCGGTGCGCCGCACGGCGGTGGTGTCCACGCCGTGGCGGCGCAGCTCGCCCAGCGCGAACTCGCCCAGCGGGTTGGACGGCACCGTGCTGACCGCCGCCACTGCATGCCCAAGATGGGCGAGCGAGACACCAACGTTTGCCTCCGCGCCGCCCGCGTGAACCGCCAACTGGCCGCGCTGCAGCAACAGCTCGCGGCCGGGGGCGCTCATGCGCAGCAACAACTCTCCGAAACAGACAACACGACTCATGGTCCTGGATCCTTGTGAGGGCCGCGGACGACGCAAGGACGCCCAGCAGCAATGGCTAGCGGTGTCATTCTAGCGATGGACGCCGCCCCGTCCACCTGTCCCGAATGTCGGAACCATTGTCCTGCAAGCGTCTGCGGGACATTAAAAGTCTGCTGCGGTGCAAGATGCCGGATCAGTAACGGGCTGTTAACGTCCGCCCTGACCAGCGGTGTCATTGCACTGACATGTCGTTGGATAGCTGTTTCATGTAGCACCTTGGGAGAGGGAAAACATGCAAGTCCAGAACACGCAGAAAAAGACACCGGTTACCTTGCTCGCATTGTCGATCGGCCTGGCGCTGAGTGGTACCGCGCTGGCCCAGGATGCGGGCACCAACCCCACCGACCTGGATACCGTCACCGTCACCGGCTACCGCGCCAGTGTCGAGAAGGCGCTGGACATCAAGCGCGGCGAAGCCGGCGTGGTCGATGCCATCGTCGCCGAGGATATCGGCAAGTTCCCGGATCTGAACCTGGCCGAGTCGCTGCAGCGCATTCCCGGCGTGGTCATCACCCGTGAGGCCGGCGAAGGCCGCAACATCTCGGTGCGCGGCCTGGGCCCGGACTTCACCCGCGTGCGCATCAACGGCATGGAAGCGCTGACCACCGTCGGCGCCGGCGACCAGAGCGGCGGCACCAACCGTGGCCGTGGCTTCGATTTCAACGTGTTCGCCTCGGACCTGTTCTCGCAGTTGATGGTGCGCAAGACCGCCTCGGCGGACGTCGAGGAAGGCTCGCTGGGGGCCACGGTCGACCTGCGCACCGCGCGCCCGTTCGACTATGACGGCTTCACCTTCGCCGCCAGCGGCCAGGCCGGCTACAACGCGATGGCCGAAAAGGCCGACCCGCGCATGGCCGCGCTGATCTCCAACACCTTTGCCGATGGCACCTTCGGTGCCTTGTTGTCGGTGGCCTATTCCGAGCGCCAGGCGCTGGAAGAGGGCTCCAACACCGGCCGCTGGGCCAACGGCCCGAGCAACGGCAACTTCAATGCGGCCTCGCCGTTCGCCGCGGCGCGTTCGGCCAACGTCTACCACCCGCGCTTCCCGCGCTACGTGCAGATGGAGCATGAGCAGAAGCGCCTGGGCGTGACCGGTACCCTGCAGTGGAAGCCGAGCGACGCCACCGAGTTCTCGCTGGATGCGCTGTACTCCAAGATCGACGCCACCCGCGACGAGCATTACATCGAGGCGATCTCCTTCAGCCGTGGCACCAGCACCACGCCGCGCCTGGTCGGCAAGCCGGCGATGATCGTCAAGAACGGCGTGATCGAGAACAACGCGCTGGTCTACGGCGAGTTCGACAATGTCGACATCCGCACCGAAAACCGCCATGACGAGTGGAGCACCGAGTTCAAGCAGCTCAGCCTCAACGGCCAGCACCGCTTCGGCGATGACTTCACCTTGTCCGGCAAGGTCGGCATCTCGCGCTCCAAGCACGAGAATCCGGTGCAGACCACGATCATCATGGACAAGTACGACGTCGACAATTACAGCTACGACTACCGGGGCAACAGCCGGTTCCCGACGCTGAACTACGGCATCGACCCGACCAACCCCGCAGGCTGGGAACTGGCCGAAATCCGCCTGCGTCCGCAGTACGTGGACAACGACTTCGATACCGGCCAGCTCGACTTCAACTGGAACATCAGCCCTGGCTTCCGCCTGAAGGGCGGCGTGCTCGCCAAGGACTACACCTTCAAGACCACCGAACTGCGCCGTGCCAGCGAACTGGCCGTGCCCAACTTCGCCGATGGCACCAAGATCGTGCCGGTGGACATGACCGCGCAGGCCGGCCTGAAGGGCATCAACGGCAGCCCGTCCAACTGGGTGGTGCCGGATCTGAACGCGATTGCCGATCAGTTCGATATCTACAGCAACAGCGGCATCTTCGCCGTCGCCCCGCGCGCCAACAACGTGCGCAGCGTCGAAGAGAAGGACCGTGGTGCCTACCTGATGGGCGAGTTCTCCACCGAACTGGGCAGCCTGCCGTTGTCGGGTAACGTGGGTGTGCGCTACGTGCGCACCAAGCAGAGCTCCACCGGCCTGTCCACGCTGGCCACCGGTACGGTCTCCACCACGGAGAACCGCACCTACAACGACACCCTGCCCTCGTTCAACCTGGTGGCCGAAGTCACCCCGGACTTCCTGATCCGCCTCGGCGCGGCCAAGGTGATGAGCCGCCCGGGTCTGGGCAGCCTGACGCCGGGCGCAACGGTGGCCGTGGCCGGTGGTGCACGCACCATCTCCAGCGGCAACCCGGACCTGGAGCCGATCCGCGCGACCAACGTCGACCTCGGCTTCGAGTGGTACTTCGCCGAAGGCGCGATGGCCGGTATCGGTCTGTTCTACAAGGACATCGAGAGCTTCGTGCAGACCACCCGCGAAGTGCGTCCGTACTCCGACAGCGGCCTGCCTGCCTCGCTGCTGATCGGCACCGGTGCCTCGCCTGCCGACGACTTCACCTACAGCCGCCCGGTCAACACCCCCGGTGGTGAACTGCACGGCGTGGAAGCGAACTACACCCAGCCGTTCACCTTCCTGCCGGGCAAGTGGTCCAACCTCGGCGTGCAGTTGAACTACACCTGGGTGGAGTCGCAGATCCAGTACCTCAACGCCGCGGGCCAGCCGGTGATGAAGACCGACCTGACCGGTCTGTCCAAGTCGTCCTGGAACGCCACGCTGTTCTACGAAGGCAAGGTCTTCTCCGGCCGCGTCTCGGCGACCAACCGCGATGACTACCTGACCCAGGCACCGGGTACGGAAACCGGCTTCAACCTCGACGGTTACCACGGCATGACCGGCACCACGGTCCTTGATGCCTCGATCCGCTACACCATCAGCGACCAGCTCGAACTGAGCCTGGAAGGCATCAACCTGACCAACGAAGCCTCCGACGAGTGGGTCTACTCGCCGGCCACGGGTCGCCTGCCGCTGCAGTACACCGAAACCGGCCGCCAGTTCCTGCTGGGCGTGCGCTACAAGTTCTGATTCAACGGCAGTACCCACCGGCGGCGTGAGCGATCACGCCGCCGGCTGCGCGCACGCCGCCATCGTTGCCATCCCCGACCCTCGCCAGCACATGCACGCTGCTGCGGCGCAAGATGCCGCCCCGTGAAGGGTTTGTTACGTTTCGGATGACCAGCGGTGTCACGCGGCAAGGCGCGACAGACGCTCCGGGGGAGGCCGGACGTCATGACTCATCAACATCAAAGTCGCATGGCGGCGCACCCTGGGAGGGGGTTACACACGATGGATCGACTCGACACCCGTAAAAAGACACCGGTTACCCTGCTTGCGGTCTCAATCGCGTTCGCGCTGCAGGGCGTGGCCGGCATCGCCGCGGCACAGCAGACGCCCGAAGCGGCCGCCTCGCTCAATGCAGTGGATCTGGACAAAGTGGAGGTCAAGGCGACCTACCGCGAAAGCCTGCAGCAATCCCTGGATGAAAAGCGCTACAGCGTCGAGCAGGTCGATGCGATCTACGCCGAAGACATCGGCAAGTTCCCCGATCTGAACCTGGCCGAGTCGATGCAGCGCATCGCCGGCGTCTCGATCGATCGCGAAGGCGGTGAAGGCCAGCAGATCTCCGTGCGCGGCCTGGGCTCGGATTTCACCCGCGTGCGCATCAACGGTCTGGAAGCGCTGTCCACCGCCGGCAGCGGTACCACCGGCGTCAACCGCAGCCGCGGCTTCGACTTCAATACCTTCGCCTCGGAGCTGTTCAGCCGGGTCAAGATCAACAAGACCCAGTCGGCGCAGACCGATGAGGGCTCGCTCGGCGCCACCGTCGATCTTCGCGGCTCGCGCCCGTTCGATTTCGAGGGCTTCCAGGCCTCGCTCGGCGGCCAGTACGGCTTCAACGAGCTGTCCAGGAACAAGGACCCGCGCATCTCCGGGCTGATCAGCAACACCTGGGCCGACGGCCGGGTCGGCGCGCTGATGTCGGTGGCCTACAGCAAGCGCACCATCTTCGAAGAAGGCTACAACCCGGTCCGCTGGGAGCACGGCAACTACCGCAACTCCAACCAGAGCACCGCGGCCAACAACGGCACCTACGGCTTCTGCAGCCCGGCTGGTTACGACCCGCAGACCCCGCGCAATCCGCTGGCCAATGAAACCGCCGCCGGTGTCGGCAGCGCCGCCAACCAGGCGCGCAGCAACGGCTGGGGCAGCTACGGCATCGATGCGACCCACTGCGGCCCCGGCCTGGATCGCCCGGCCGCGACCGCCGAGAGCATCGCCGCGTACGAGACCGCGACCAATGCCTGGATCCCGCGTTACCCGCGTTACATCCGCACCGAACATGAGATCGAGCGCCTGGGTGTCACCGGCGCGCTGCAGTTCAAGGTCAGCGACGACACGCAGTTGAACCTGGACATGCTGTACTCCAAGCTCGACAAGAACGTGCGCGAAGATTCGATCGGTGCCAACCTGCACCGCACCGCGCAGTACGGCGGCAAGACCCAGATCGTGGTCCGCGAGGCGCAGGCCGATGAACAGAACCGCCTGACCTACGGCGTGTTCGACAACGTCGACTTCCGCACCGAATCCACCGCGATCGAAGAGAGCACCGAATTCAAGCAGTTCAGCCTGAACCTGGAACATCGCTTCAACGACGCGGTGCGCCTGGATGCGGTGATCGGCCACTCCGAGTCGAACTATGAGCGGCCGGTCTTCTCGATGGTCAGCTTCGACAACAGCAACCTGGATGGCTTCGTGCTGGACATGCGCAACGGCAAGGTGCCGGCGATGTCCTTCCCGTTCGATCTCAACGCCGTGGACAACTGGAAGTGGCTGGGCTACGGCAGCACGCCGGTCAATGCCAACGGTACCGCGCGCGGCGGCAACATCAGCGAAGTGCGCTTGAACCCGCAGTACGTCGACAATGCCTTCGATACGGCCAAGGTCGACCTCACGTTCAACATCAACCCCACCTTCACCCTGCGCGGCGGTCTGGCCTACAAGGACTACGACATGAGCACGCAGGAGTACCGCAACATCAGCTACGGGCGCCTCTCCCAGGCGCTGCCGGCCGGTGTGGGCGTGGGTGACCTGAGCAACACCCTGAGCGGCTTCGGCAAGGGCATGGACGGCAACCTGCCCAACGCCTGGCTGGTGCCGGACTTCAACCAGATCGCCAAGCTGCTGGACATCTACTGCAACTGCAACACCGGCACGCTCGGCGGTGACTACCGCCTGGCCAGCGTCGGTCACTTCGGCGCATCGAACAACAACTTCGACGTCAACGAAAAAAGCTACGGCAGCTACCTGCAGCTGGACTTCAACACCGACCTGCTGGGCCGCGCGTTCCGCGGCAACCTGGGCGTGCGCTACGTGCAGACCCGCATCACCGCCGATGGCTATGCGCCGTGCACTGCCGCCAACGCGAACGATCTGTCCTCGGCCTGCGAACCGTTCTTCGGGGTGGCCAGCGCCACCGCCGATCCCGGCGAGCGCCTGCAGGTCGGCACCCGGGTCGGCCACAAGTACGACGACTGGCTGCCTTCGTTGAACCTGGCGTGGGACCTGAGCGATACCTTCGTGCTGCGCTTCGGCGCGGCCAAGACCATGGCCCGCCCGACCCTGTCCAACCTGTCGCCGAGCGTCAGTGGTGGCCCCACCGCGTACTTCGATGACGATCGCAGCTACTCGATCAACCTGGGCAACCCCAAGCTGGATCCGTTCCGCTCGACCAACTACGACCTGAGCGCGGAGTGGTACTTCGACGAAGGCGCGCTGCTGTCGGCCGCGGTGTTCTACAAGGACATCGAGAGCTACGTGCAGCGCACCCGCCTGCTCACCACCTGGGCGGACATGGGCTACTCGCTGGATCTGCTGCCGACCGGCTTCAGCCCGGACACGGTGTTCAACGTGCAGAGCTACTTCAATACCCCGGGCGGCCCGCTCAAGGGCTATGAAGTCTCCTACCAGCAGCCTTTCAGCTTCCTGCCCGGCTTCTGGCGCAACTTCGGCGTGCAGCTCAACTACACGCACGTCGAATCCAAGATCAAATACATGTTCAGCTCGGGAACCGGCAGCACGATCGTCACCACGTACACCGAAAACGACCTGCTGAACCTCTCGCCGAACTCGTACAACGCCACGCTGTACTACGACGACGGCCGCTTCAGCGCGCGCGTCTCCACCAGCTACCGCGACGCGTACATCAGCACCATCCTCTCGCAGGAAAACGTCTGGGACCTGGACGGCAACCAGTTCGCCACCGCCGATGTGCAGGGCAAGTACAGCGTGGAGAACGTGGATTTCAACATGTCCTACAAGGTCAACAAGAATCTCTCGCTGACCTTCGAGGCGATCAACCTGCTCGATACCGCCGATGAGCGCTATGTCGATTCGGCGCTGTCGCTGCCGGACCGCTACACCCACACTGGCCGCCAGTACTACCTCGGCCTGCGCTACAAGTTCTGACCGTGCTGCGTCTTCCGCCACCGCTATCGCGCCCGTCCCCGTCCTTCTCTCCGGGATGGCGGGCGCGGTGCCGGGGCGGGAGGCCACCGTAAGCGGCTGACCCCCGCTGCTGGTTCCGCTGTACTGTTTCTGCTGTCGAAAGGAAGGTCTCATGCATCGCGTTGTCGCCCCCTCGATCCGCCTCTCCCGCCTGTCCGCCAGCCTGCTGGCGCTGCTGCTTGCGGGCAGTGGCACCGCCTGGGCGCAGACCGCGCCGCAGCTGCTCTTCCACGTCTCGGCCGACCAGGGCCTGCAGGCCGACACCGCCGCTGGCGACCCGGTCCCCAACTTCGTGGACAAGGTGAAGCGGGTGCCGAACGGGGCGCACGGCAGCGCCATTGAGTGGGCGGATGATGGCGTGTTGTCGTGGAACGCGCCGGGCAACATCCAGGCCCAGCGCGGCACGCTGGGCTTCTTCTGGCGCGCGCGCTACGCGGTGGGCGAAGCACCGTTCGTGATCTTCCGGGTCGGCTACGCCGACCACAGCAGCTGGGACATGGCCTGGCTGCGCATCGACTGGAACGGCCACGGCTTCGATGCGTTCGTCACCGATGCCAACCTGGCGCGCACGCGCGTGTCGTTCAAGCTCGACCAGACTCCCTCGCCGCAGCAGTGGCAGCACATCGCCTTCGGCTGGGACGAAAACCACGGCGTGCGCCTGTACGTGGACGGCAAGGAAGTGGCCCGCCAGGAGACCACCGCCGACTACGACGCCGCACTCGATCAGCTCGGCCTGGCCGCGCGCGTGATGGCGCCCTACCAGGTGCAGAGCCGCTACAACTTCCTGCGCGGCAGCGACTTCGACGAGATCCGCGTCTACGACCGCCTGCTCGATCCGGCCGGCATGGCCGCCCTGGCGCGCAATGCCACGCCCGCCACCGCGGTGGCCGTGCCGGAGCCGATGCGCGCCTGGCGCCACCGCCATGGCTGGGACGCTGCGCCACCGCCGGCGCTGACCGCGCCGACCACCACGATCCGCAAGGTCGAGTTCGCCGATACCAAGGACCACAAGCAGTGGATGTGGAAGGCGACCGACGGCATTGCCGAAACCACCTGGCCGGGCGTATACAACCGCTCGCGCCTGCCGGGCCGCAACGACTACTTCCAGCTGCCCGACTGGAACACCTACGTCGAGGGCGGCCAGCAGCTGGACCTGACCCTGCCGGCCGGTGAAAGCGTCAACCGCATCGAAGTGCGTGGCGCCGCGTTCGGCGGGCTCAGCCACAGCACCGACGGCCAGCCGTCGCAGACCCTGTTCCAGCGCCCGCAGGGCGTGGTGCGCAGCGTGAATGCCATTGCCGCACAGACCGGCGGCGTCCTGCACTTCCGCAATACCGAACAGGAAACGCCGATCCAGGAAATCTGGGCCTACCAGGTCAGCGACGCGGCCGAGCCGGAGGGCACGGTCAAGCAGCGCTACCTGGTCGACAGCCAGGCGCTGCCGGACTACACCAACATCGCGGCACTTCGGGAGTACATCGACGGCCGCTACCCGGCGGCCGAACGCAGCACGGTGATGGCGCTGCCCAAGGGCGCCGGCTCACGCAAGCGCACGGCCGACACGCTGCCCGCGCAACCGCTGCCGATCGTGCACATACTGATTCCCTCCGGCGTCAGTGATGCCCCGGCGGCACAACCGCTGATCCGCAGCTGGGCGCACAGCTGGGAGAACATGCATGACGGCCTGGACGGCGTCGCGATCGATCTGCCCACGCTGGACCTGCCGGCGACCCATGACGGCCTGATCCCACTCAACATCCGCATCAAGGACCCGCTCTGGCCGGCGCGCGACATGATCGACGTGTCGGTCTCGGTCAAACCGGGCCAGAAGCGCACCCTGTGGCTGGACCTGCGCGACCGCATCCTCACCGCCGACAGCCTGTGGATCTCCATCGCCTCGGCCGCACCGGAGTTCAACGCCACCTCGCTGGACGGTGCGGAAATCCGCATGGTCTACAAGGACCGCGAGGAGGCGAAGAAGGAGCACATCGCCGATCGTTTCAACCAGGTGCGTGACAACTGGGGCTTCCTGGTCGAAGAGCACACTACCTCCAAGCGCCAGCGCCTGTACGCGCGCGTGTATGCCGATCTCAGTGATCTGCTGCGGGTGGACCCGGACCACGAACTCGGGCGCCTGTACTGGAACTACATCAGCTACAACAGCCAGGGCAAGCCGCCATTCACCCAGCCCGAGCCGCCCAAGGGCGTGCCGCTGTGGGCGTTCCGGCAGACCGAAGACCTCACCTACGTGCGCCGCTTCATCGAGTGGTGGATCGACCATCGGCAGATCGCCTACGGCGATTTCGGCGGTGGCATCTCCGACGATTCCGACCTGACCCAGCAGTGGCCCGGCCTGGCGCTGATGGGCGTGCAGCCGGACAAGCTCAATGCCTCGCTGACCGCGCTGTCCGATGCGGTGTACCGCAATGGCATGTTCAGCAACGGCTTGAGCACCATCGAGACCGACGAGCTGCATGCCTACGAGGAAGGCATCAACACCAACAGCGCGATGCTCTACCTCAACTGGGGCGATCCGCTCACCGTCGAGCGTCTGATGGAAACGGTGAAGGCGTTCGACGAACGCATCATCCTGCCCAACCCGCAGGGCCATCTGCTGTTCTCCAGCAACTGGTTCGGCGGCAACAAGGTGTACCGCGAACCGAACTGGCAATGGCAGAAGCCGTATTCCTTCCCGGTGCTGCACCCGGCGTTCCTGATCGGCCAGTACAACGCCGATCCGACCGGTCGCAAGCTGGTCACCGGGCTGGCCGATGGCTACCTGGCCCACGCCTACACCGACGACAAGGGACGCTGGGCGCTGCCGAACGAGATCAACTGGGCGACCGGCAAGACCCGTGGCGGCGAGCTCAACAACGGCTCGGGCAGCGGCGACATCATGCACACCTTCTGGGCGGCATGGCGCTGGACCGGCGATGACAAATACCTCAAGGCGCTGGACTACCGCGTCGAGCGGGGTGGCCCGGGCGCCTTGTCCAACCTGGGCGAGAACTACGTGGAAGCGCTGGGCCGCGGTGCCGAGTGGAACCCGCGCTTCATCAGCGATGCCGACGGTGGCAGCACCGGCTTCGCCAGCCTGATGGCGTGGCAGGCCACCGGCGACAAGAAGTACCTGGAGGCGCTGCATGCCGACGGCATCCAGGCCAAGGCGCAGCGCGAATACATGAACACCGAAGGCCACTGGTGGTCCGACCGTGTCGAAGCGCCAAGCGAATTCCTGCAGCGTGCACGCCTGGGTGGCATCGCGCTCAAGCGCAACCAGAGCTGGCCGGGCCACACCGTGAGCTGGCGCTTCGCCCAGCCGCAGGCCGCCGAGCAGGTCGCGCTGCTGGTGCATGCACCCTCGCCGGACCGCTTCAAGGTGATCGCCTACAACCTGGGCAAGCACGCAGTGGATGCGGAGATGAGCACCTGGAACGTCACCGCCGGGCAATGGCGGATGACCAGCGGCGTGGACCGCGACGGCGATGACACCATCGATGGCAAGGCCATCACGCGCGATCTCACGCTGGAGCGCAGTGCCTCGACCACGCTGCGGTTCGTGCCGGGCCAGAGCCAGGTGTTCGAGTTCGAGCTGGTGCAGGCCGGCACGCCGGTCGAACAGCGTGCCGACCTCGGCATCGGGCGGGGCGATGTGCGCGTGGACGGGCGTCAGGTGCAGGTGACCGTGCACAGCCTGGGCCACGTCGCCACCGGGGTGGGCGTGGCAGTGCTGGAAGATGCGAAGGGCCGCGAGCTGGCCCGGGCCGAGATTCCGAGTCTGGCGGCGCCGAGCGACCTGCTGCCGAAGACCACGACCGTCAGCCTGCCGCTGCCGGCCGGGGAGCGCGCTGGCCTGCGCGTGCGCGTGATGCAGGCCGACGGTGCGGCGGAAGTGACCCAGCGCAACAACGTGGTGGCGCTGGACCCATAACGCCATGCGGTGCATGGCGCTGCCGGCGCCCTGCCCCTGTCTGGCTCACAGCGTGACCTGGCCCTCGATGCAGGTCACGCAGTCGCCGCCGATCCACAGCGCATCGCCCAGCCGCTCCACCCGCAATCGGCCGGCGCGCCCGATCGCCGTGCCCTGGCTGATCACATAGCGATCCGGCGCCTCGCCGGTGGCCAGCAGCCAGCGCGCGATGCCGGCATTTAGGCTGCCGGTGGCCGGGTCTTCCGGGGCGCCGTCGCCGGCAATGAAGGCACGGCTTTCGTACTGGGCCTCGTCGCCATCACTGGGCAGCCAAGGCCCGAACACGCCGACCTTCATGCCCTCCAGCTGCGCGTAGTCCGGCTGGATCGCAAGTACGGCCGCACGATCACGCAGCCGCAGTGCCAGCCAGCCGGTGCCGTTGTCGGCCCAGCGGGCGTCCACCACGTCCTCTGCCGCCACGCCCAGGCCGCGTCGGACGCGCTCACGCAGGTCCGGCGGCAACGCCTCGCCCCGCAGCAGCGGCGGCGCCAGGAACGCCAGGCCGGACGCGCTGCGCCGTATCCGCACCCGCCCGATCCCGCACTCCTGCACGATCTCCGCGCCCTTCGGCACGCCGCCATGGGCCAACCACGCATGGCAGCTGCCCAAGGTGGGATGCCCGGCGAACGGCAGCTCTTCCAGCGTGGTGAAGATGCGCACGCGATAGTCCGCCTGCGGATCGGTCGGCGGCAGCAGGAAGGTGGTCTCGCTCAGGTTGGTCCAGTGGGCGAACGCGGCCATGCGTGCGTCGTCGATGCCTTCTGCATCAAGCACTACGGCCAGCGGATTGCCGCGCAGCGGGTCCTGGCTGAAGACGTTGACCTGCTGGAACGGAAACGTACGCATGGCGGCGCTTCGAAAGGTGGGAACCGGATGATGCGCGCGGCGCAGGCCGCAGGTCGAGCGCGGCCCTAGGCCGCGTCGGTTTCCATCACCTGCACGCGGCGCTGGTACCAGCCGTCGGCCTCGGGTTCGAAGACGGCGCTGCGGGTCATCTCGCCCTGATAGACGTGCACGGAGATCGCCAGGTCGTCATCGCTGGTGTTGCGGAGGGTGTGGTACTCATGCGGCGGGATCAGACTGCCGGCACTGCCGCAGTCGCCCAGCACCGCCGGTTCGGCACGGAAGCGGAAGCGCTCGCCGTCGCGCTCCAGCAGCTGGTACTGGGTGATCTCCAGCTGGCCCAGCCACACCCCTTCCACGCACCACAGCCCGCTGTGGTCGTGCAGCGGCGTGCCCTGTCCCGGGCCCCAGCTCATCGCGACGATGCTGTAGCCGTGCACCGGGCTGCGATACAGCTCGCGGCGGGCGTAGTGATCCTCGATCGGGCGGTGCACGCAGGCGGGCAGCTGGATGCGGCTGTCGGCGATCGCCTCGCGCAACGCCGCGCGCAGCGTTGCGGCGATCTGGTGCGCGTGCTCGTGCTGGACGGCATGGTCGACGGCGGCGATCAATCGATCACGGCCATGGAACGGAGGAAACGGGTTGCATTGGTCTTGCATACCCCGAGTCTAGGCGATCCCGGTGAACAGCGTGTTTGACCTGAATCACATCCAATCGACTCACGATCCCCGACGTAGCGATCCATTCGAAAGAACTCGAAGGGTCTGCCTATCGATCAGGGAATCAGCAGCGGTCGCAACGATGGCACTTGCCGGGCCAGTTCCTCGGTGACCAGCGTGGCGAACAACGCTGCGCCGTCCGGGCCCAGATGGGTGTAATCGAAGGCGACCTTGGCCTGTCCCATGGGCTCGGTGAGGGCGTTGTTCTGCGCGGCCGGTGCGCCGGCAGTGGGCGCGGCGCCCACGGTGGTCCCGCCCAGCGCCGCGCTGACCTGTGCGGGCGTGGCGGCCGCCTGTGCCAGCGGCATGGCCGCCACCGGCCCCAGCGCCTGGACCACCGCGCGGCTGCGCGCGTGCAGATCGACCAGCGGGACCTTCATCTCGCGCGCCACGGTCCGCACCGCCTCGGCCCACGGCGCCAGGTCATCGATCAGCACGCCATCGGCGAACTGGCGGCGGGTCAACGGGGTCAGCAGCACCGGCTGCGCACCGGCGGCACGGATCTCACGCACGTAGCGGCGCAGGTTGTCCGGGAATTCGCGCTGCAGATCGGTGGAGCGGCCCGGCTTGCCGGGCTGGTCGTTATGGCCGAACTGGACCAGCACCCAGGTGGTGGCATAGCCGGGCGTGCGCATCTCCGCGTCGGCCAACGCCCACGAGCCTTCGGCGCGGTAGTTGTACGTGCTGCGACCGCCACGGGCCAGGTTGGTGCAGGTCAGGAACGAGGTCACGTGCCGTGCGCAGAACGCCGGGCCCCAGCCGCCCTGCACGGCCGTGGTGGAATCGCCGACCAGCACGATCTTGCTGGCCCGGATCGGGGTCGGTGCCGGACGATCCAGCACCGCCGGATCCACGGCGGCGTGCGCAACGCTCATCAGGCCGAGCAGCACGCTGCCCAGCAGCCAGGTCGACGCGCGCATCAGAACGTACCTCGTTGAATGAAGGGGGCCTGCTGATAGAGGCGGCGCTCGCCACCGCGCGGGTCGTCGGCCTGCTGCGAGGGGGTATCGAACAGCATCGTTTCGCGGCGGGCCAGCGAATAGGTCTGCCAGCGGGGCAGTGCGCCATGATTCGGATCGCCATGGCGCGCAAAGGCGATCAACGCCTCGCTCATGGTCGCTGCGACACGGGTCGCCGCTTCGCCGTCACCGGTGCGTGAGCCGGGGCGATCGGTGGTATCGAACACCAGCGGGATATCCAGCGTGTGGAACGCGCCGAACCTGCCGCCGTCCAGCGGCGAGCCCCAATCGAGTTGATAGGCCCAGGTGGGGGCGCCCTGGCGCGCACGCGCCTCCAGTTCCTCCACTGCACCCCGCCAGGAGCGGCCGGCGGTGGTGGCGGCGAAGAACACCTCCGAAGGCGTGTAGTGCGGATACAGGCGGCGGTACTCGGCGATCACCACCGAGGGCAGCAGGTCCACGTACTGCTCTTTTTCCAGCTTGGACGGCAGCGTCTCCCAGGTCAGCGCGAAGTTGGCCGGGTCGTTGCCGAGGAAGGCGCGGGTTTCATCGTGGGTGTTGCCGATCACCATCGGAATCCCGGCGGACTGCGCGGGCGCCTCCGGCCAGAACGGATGCACCGGCAACGCACGCCCGTCGAGCACCGGCCCGACATACAGGCTGCTGTTCTCCACGCGCGACGGGTCGCGCGCACGGGTGGCGGCCAGCAGTGCCTCCATCGGCATCGTGCGCAGCGCCTCGGCATCGGCCGCCCCGACCGCCTGCATCGCGATCTGCGCGCGCTGGGTGGCCGCACGCGGGCCGGCCGCGGTGACCTGCTGCCCGCTCATGGTCCACGCGCGCTGGAACAAACCGCGCGCGGCCGGCATGGCCATCAGCGTGGCGATCTTGGCGCCGCCGCCGGATTGCCCGACCACGGTGATGTTGTCGGCATCGCCCCCGAATTCGGCGGCATGCTGGCGCACCCAGTGCAGCGCCTGCACCAGGTCGAGCTGGCCGACATTGCCCGAGTCGGCGAAGCGCGCATCGCCCAGCTGCGCCAGGTACAGGTAGCCGAACACGTTGAGACGATGGTTGACCGTGACCACGACCACGTCGCCGCGCCGGCACAACGCGCTGCCGTCGTACAGCGGGTCGCTGCCGGAGCCGTTGTTGTACGCGCCGCCGTGGATGTAGAACACGATCGGCCGCTTGCCGCCGTCGCGCAGCGCCGGGGTCCACACGTTGAGGTAGAGGCAGTCTTCGCTGCCCGGCCCTTCCTTGCCGGTCTGCGGGGCGGCGTTGCCATAGTCCAGCGCATCGCGCACGCCACGCCAGGCCATCTCGGGCAGCGCCGGCTGGAACCGCCGGGGCGCGGTGTCGGCCCCATAGGGGATGCCGCGGAACACATTCACCCCCTGCTCCCGTTGTCCGCGCACCCGGCCACTGCGTACCCGGGCCAGCGGTGCGGCGTCATCGCGCGGCCCGGGCACGCCGGCGAACGCCGGCATCAGCGGCAGGCTGGTGGCACCCAGCATCAGGGCGTAGCGCGCGCTGTCGCGCAGAAAGCGTCGACGCTGCAGGTCGGCGGGGGACTCACTCATGGCGCGCGGGCTCCGTGTGGCGCGAAGGGATCCAGCGCAGGGCCAGCTCGGGCCACTGCGCAACGGTCAGACCGGCCGGGATGCGCACGCCGAAGCCGTGGCCACCGAACGGGAACAGGTGCATTTCGGTGGTGACGCCGGCGCGCAGCAGCGCCTGGTAATACACCAGGCTGTTGTGGACCGAGACCACGTTGTCGTCCTGCGCATGCACCAGGAAGGTCGGCGGGGTATCGGCGCGGACCTGGTCCTGCATCGAGAACTGCTGCTGCAGCGTGCTGTCCGGATGCGGCCCGAGCAGGCGCGAACGCGAGCCGGTATGCGCATGCGTGCCCATGTCGATCACCGGGTAGATCAGCAACGCGACATCCGGGCGTGCGCTGAGCGCATCGATGGCGTCGCGGTGCGGATACACCGGTGCATCGAAGCCGTTGCTCAACCGCGCGGCAACGTGCCCGCCGGCCGAGAAGCCCATCACCCCGATGCGCTGCGGATCAATCTGCCATCGCGCAGCATCGGCGCGGATCACCCGCATCGCACGCTGGGCATCGGCCAGTGCGGCCTGGCGATCACTGCGGCCGGCCGGCAGCCGGTAACGCAGCACGAACAGGGTCACCCCACCCTGCTCGACGAACGCCGGCACCAGCGCGGTGCCTTCCTTGTCGAGCACGATGCGCTGATAGCCGCCGCCCGGCACCACCAGCAGGGCGGTGCCATTCGGGCGCGCCGGTCGGTACACCACCAGGTAAGGCGCACTGACGTTGTCGATGTAACGGTCCGGCAGCGCCGGATCGCGGCTGCGCTCGATCACGTTGGGCACGGCGGCCGGGCCGGATTCACCCGGCACCCGGCCGTCCGGCCAGAGCGCGATGCGGTCCGGGTCGCCGAGGGCCGGTTCGGTCTCCGGTACGGCACGCTCGGACGCGTGGGCCAGACCGCCGACCAGCAGCAGGAGAGTGAGCATGGGCAACGCGAGGAAGCGGCGCATCCGGGTACGTCCTTGGGGCAAGGGGAACAGGCATCGTGCCTGACCGGCAGCCGTTCTGATGCGCTGCACATTGCCAATGACACCGGTTTACCATATACAGCTCATCCAGCCACTGTCGATTGGCAGTGCAACAATTTTTCCGGGAGACCCGCTTGAGCAACGACCACGGCAAACAGGACCTGCCCGACCAGGGGTTGGGCGAGATCGCCCGGCACTTCGTCAGCGCCCGCCAACACGGCCAATCCCTGCCCGATTTCCCGGGAACCATCCCGGAAGACCTGGTCACGGCCTATCAGGTACAGGACCAGGCCATCGCGCTGTGGGACGACCAGGTGGTCGGCTGGAAGGTCGGCTACATCGCTGCCGAGCGCCGCGATGTCTCCGGCGACGACCGTCTGCTGGGGCCGATTTTCTCGCGTCAGCTCTGGAATGCTACCGGTGGAACAGTCGAGATTCCGGTGTTCGTCGGTGGCTTCGGCGCGGTCGAGGCCGAGTACGTGATCCAGCTGCAGGAAGACGCCCCGGCGGACAAGCTGCACTGGACCCCGGAAGAAGCCGAGGCGCTGGCCGCCAAGCTGTTCATCGGCGTTGAGGTGGCCAGCAGCCCGCTGGCGACGATCAACAAGCTTGGCCCGCGCGTGGTGGTGTCGGACTTCGGCAACAACAACGGCCTGGTGCTCGGCCCGGAAATCCCGGACTGGACCCGCCTGGACGACGCCGACCTGCGTGCGGAAACCCGCATCGAAGGCCAGGTGGTCGGCACCGGTGGCGCGACCCTGCTGCCCGGCGGCCTGCGCACCGCCTATGCGTTCGCCCTGGGCCGCTCGGCGCAGCGTGGCCGCCCGTTGAAGGCCGGCGATCTGATCGCCAGTGGGAACGCGACCGGCATCCACGACATCGCCGTGGGCCAGGAAGCATTGATCCGTTTCGTCGGTTACGGCGACATTACCTGCAAGGCCATCGCCGCCGGTTGACCGCGCGGACATGGCGAGCACGCTTGGGAGGGCGCAGATGTTCACTCGCAGAAGTTTCCTGGCTACCAGTCTGGGCGCGCTTGCCGCGCCCGCGCTGACAGCCTGTTCGCGGTCATCCAACGCCGCACCGGCCGGTGCGCAGCTGTTGACCGCCACCGACGTCCACGTCGCCGACTACCCCACCGTCACCGCGGTGAAATGGATCGGGAAGACGCTGGAAGAAAAAACCGGCGGCCGGCTGCGGCTGCGCCAGTATCACTCCGGCCAGCTGGGCCGTGAGTCCGAGGCGATCGACATGGCCCGCTTCGGCGCCATCGATATCACCCGCGTCTACTCCGGCGCGCTCAACAACGCGTTTCCGCTGACCCAGGGCCTGTGCCTGCCGTATGTGTTCGAGTCGGTGGCGCATATGCGCCGCGCGCTCGACGGCGGCGTCGCCGATACGGTCCTGCAGGGCTTTGAAACGCGCGATCTGGTCGGCCTGGCCATCTACGATTCCGGCGCGCGCTGCTTCTACAACACCAAGCACCCGATCGTGGAGCCCAAGGACCTGCACGGCCTCAAGCTGCGCGTGGCGTCCTCGGACATCTTCATCCAGCTGATGCGCCTGCTCGGTGCCAACCCGACCCCGATGTCGCTGGGCGACACCTTCTCGGGCATGGAAACGCACATGATCGACGGTGCGGAAAACAACATGCGCAGCTTCCATTCCAGCCGTCATTTCGAGGCCGCGCACTACTGGTCGCAGAGCGATCACTCCTATGCACCGGACGTGCTGCTGATGTCGCGCCAGAGCTTCGATGCGCTGAGTCCGGCCGACCGTACCCTGGTGATCGAGACCGCGCGTGAATCGGTGCAGGTGATGCGCGAGCAGTGGGATGCCTCGGAAAACACCGCCCGCCAGGCCGTGGCCGACTTCGGCATCAAGTTCAACGAGGTCGACATGCCGGCCTTCCGCAAGGCCGCCGATCCGCTCCTGCAGCGTTACCTGCAGCAGCCGGAGCTGGCCGCCCTCACCCGTCGCATCCGCGACTTCGCCTGAGGCCCCGACGCGATGTCCGACTCGACTTCCGAAACCGTCATCACCCCCACCGCGCCGCAGCGCCTGCTCAACGTCATCGCCGATGTGGCGATCTACATTGCCGTCATCGCCCTGCTGGGCCTGGTGGTGGTGCAGGGCTGGCAGGTGTTCGCCCGCTATGTGATCAATGATTCGCCCAGCTGGACCGAGCCGGTCACGCTGCTGCTGCTGGCCACGGCGATGAGCCTGGGTGCGGCCACCGGTGTGCATACCCGCCGCCACTTCGGTTTCTTCCTGCTGGCCGCGCACATGGGCCCGGGCCTGCGCCGCGCGGTGGATGTGTTCGCCGCGCTGGTGGTGGCCGTGCTGGGCGTGGTCATCGCCTGGTGGGCGGCCGTGCTGCTGATGGACGGCCTGGATATCAAGGCCGCCGGCGCCCACCTGCCGCAGAGCATCAACTACCTGCCCCTGTCGATCGGTGGCGCCTTGATGGCGATCTTCGCCGTGAACCAGATGGCGCTGGCTGTACGGCCGGCCGATGCCGTTGCCGAGGGAGATCGCTGAGTCATGGGTATTACCATTCTTTTCACCGTGTTCGCGGTGCTGTTGCTGCTCGGTGTGCCGGTTGCGTTCGCGCTTGCCGCTGCCGCCCTGGCCACGCTGTGGTACCTGGATCTGCCGACGCTGGTGCTGGTCCAGCAGATCTCCGCCGGTACCGGGTCGGCCTCGCTGATCGCCATTCCCTTGTTCATCTTCGCCGGTGAAATCATGATGCGCGGCGGCATCTCCGAGCGTCTGATCTCGCTGGCCTCGTCGCTGGTCGGTCGCATGCGCGGTGGCCTGGGCCAGGTCTCGATCCTGTCCTCGCTGTTCTTCGGCGGTGTGTCCGGCTCGGCCATCGCCGATGTCTCGGCGGTCGGCGGCACGATGATTCCGCAGATGGTCAAGCGCGGTTACGACCGTGACTTCGCGGTCAACGTCAGCATCACCGCCGCGCTGGTCGCGCTGCTGGTGCCGCCGTCGCACAACCTGATCCTGTTCTCGGCCGCGGCCGGTGGTGGCCTGTCGATCGCCGATTTGTTCGCGGCCGGTATCGTGCCGGCGCTGCTGATGACCGTCGTCCTGATGATCACCGGTTATCTGGTGGCACGCCGCCGCGGTTACGGCGTGGAGATCTTCCCGGGCTGGCGTGCGGTGCTGCTGCGCCTGGTCTCGGCGCTGCCTGGCCTGGGCCTGGTCGCGCTGATCTTCATCGGTATCCGGGCCGGCATCTTCACCGCGGTGGAGAGCGCGGCGATCGCCGTGGTCTACGCGCTGCTGGTGACCACCGTGCTGTACCGCCAGCTCGACTGGCGCGAGTTCCTCGGCACGGTCACCCATGCCGCGCGCAGCACCGGTGTGATCCTGTTCGTGATCGCCACGGCGGCCGTGTTCGGCTGGCTGCTGGCCTATCTCGAAGTGCCCTCGGCCGCTGTCAACTTCCTGCAGTCGTTCGCGCACAGCCAGTTCATGGTGCTGCTGATGATCGTGATCATGCTGTTGCTGCTGGGCACCTTCATGGACCTGGCGCCGATGATCCTGATCTGCACGCCGATCTTCCTGCCGGTGGCCAAGGCCTACGGCATCGATCCGATCCACTTCGGCCTGGTGCTGGTGCTGACCGGTGGCCTGGGCCTGGTGACGCCGCCGGTGGGCTCGGTGCTGTTCATCGGTACGGCAATCGGCAAGATCAGTGTCGGCGAGAGCATGCGCTCGATCTGGCCGTTCTGGTTCGCCGCGCTGGGCGTGCTGTTGATCGTGACCTTCTTCCCGGAAATGTCGCTGTGGCTGCCCGCCCTGCTGCGCGCGTAAGCGTGCGGCGGCTGGCAGCCCTGCTGTGGATCGCCCTGCCCTGCGCCGTCATGGCGCAGGGCCAGGACATCCCGCTGCGCGGCTTCCAGGACGGCATCCACCATTGGCAGAGCGGGCATGGCACGGACTACCCGCGCTATGCCCCTGATCAGTACCGACAGATCGCCGACAACCTGGTCGTGCTGCAGCGGCGTGGTGGGGGCTGGGCGGTCAACCAGGATCCGCAGCGGATCCTCGATGATGCCGCCAGGGCACAGGTGCTGGCCGACCAGGCCACCCCCGGCGGCAGCTTCGACAACCGCAACATCTACACCCAGGTCAGCTACCTGGCCGACGCCTTCGCGCGCAGCGGCGATGCCCGCTACCGCGACGCGGCCGTACGCGGGCTGGATTTCATTCTCGCCGAGCAGATCCCCGGCTGTGGTGGCTGGCCGCATTCGGTGCCCTCGCGCACGTCGTACCACGGCCACATCACCTTCGCCGACGATGTCACCAGCGGTGTGTTGACCACGCTGCGGCGCATCCAGCGCGAGGCGGTGTTCGGGTTCATCACGGCCGATCAGCGTGCCCGCGTGGACGCGGCCGTGACCGCCGGCGATGCCTGCCTGCTGCGCCTGCAGGTGCGCCAGGACGGCGTGCCGACGATCTGGGCCGGTCAGTACGACCGCACCACGCTGCAGCCCGCGCAGGGCCGGAAGTTCGAGCTGCCGGCGCTGGTCACCGACGAGAGTGTCGGCGTGGTCCGCTACCTGATGTCGATCCCGGATCCCGCGCCGGAGGTGGTCGCCTCGGTCAACGCCGCGATGGCGTGGTTCCAGGCGCATGCGTTGACCGGGTGGCGGCTGGAGACCTTCGAAACCACCCCCGCGCAGTTCCAGTTCCATCGCACCACGGTCGACCGCCGCCTGGTCGCCGATGCGGGCGCGCCGCTGCTGTGGGGCCGCTTCCACGACCTGCACGACAGTGGCGTGCTGCTGGCCAACCGCGAGGGCGAACGCGTCGCCACGTTCAACGACATCCCGCGCGAGCGCCGCACCGGCTATCACTGGTACGGCACCTGGCCGCAGGCCCTGATCACCACCGAGTACCCACGCTGGCAACAGCGTCTTGCCGGGCCCGGGGCGCGCTGAGCGCGGCCGGCCCACGATACGTTCAAGGGAGAAAGACGATGCACCTGAGGAAGACCCTGGCGAGCTTCGCCACTGCCTGCCTGCTGCTGGCCGGCGCCGGCCACGCCGCCGAGCCGGCCACCCACTGGACGCGCGGGATCGAGAACCAGCGCCAGGCCGATCTGGGCAACGGCACCTTCCTCAACCCGGTGTTCGCCGGTGATCGCCCGGATCCTTCCGTGCTCAAGGATGGGGAGGACTACTACCTCACCTTGTCCTCGTTCGATGCCTACCCCGGCCTGCCGATCTGGCACTCGCGCGATCTGGTCAACTGGCAGCCGCTGGGCCACGCGATCACCAAGAACGTCGGTGCGATCTGGGCGCCGGACATCGTCAAGCACGGCAGCCGCTATTACATCTATTTCCCGGCCCGCACCGGCGAGACCCGCAGCAACTTCGTGGTCTGGGCCGACAGCATCAAGGGCCCGTGGAGCGAGCCCATCGATATCGGCCTGGGCAGCTACATCGATCCCGGCCATGCGGTGGGCGAAGACGGCAAGCGCTACCTGTTCCTCAGCGGTGGCGACTACGTGCAGCTGGCCGATGACGGCCTGAGCGTGGTCGGCACGCCCAAGCACGTCTACGACGGCTGGAAGTACCCGGAAAGCTGGGACGTGGAGGCCTATGCGCAGGAAGGCCCGAAGATCAACTTCCGCGATGGCTGGTACTACATGACCACCGCCGTGGGTGGCACCGCCGGCCCGCCGACCGGGCACATGGTGATCACCGCGCGCTCGCGCTCGATCCACGGCCCGTGGGTGAATGCGCCGAACAACCCGATCATGCGTACCCAGTCGGCCGCCGAGCCGTGGTGGTCGCGCGGCCATGCCACGGTGATCGAAGGCACCGACGGGCGCTGGTGGATGATGTATCACGGCTACGAGAACGGGTACTGGACGCTGGGCCGCCAGGCCCTGCTGGAGCCGATCGAATGGACCGCCGATGGCTGGTTCGTGGCCAAGGGCGGCGACCTCGGCCAGCCGCTCGCCAAGCCGTCGGGTACCTCGGTCGGCCAGCACGGCATGGCGTTGTCCGACGATTTCCGCGGCAGCACGCTCGGTGCGCAGTGGTCGTTCTTCAACCCGGCCCAGGACGAGTACAAGCGCCTGGCCTTCACCGGCAAGGGCATGGTGCTGCAGGGCAAGGGCAGCACCCCGCGCGACAGCTCGCCGCTGACCGCCATCGCCGGCGACAAGGCCTACCAGTTCGAGGTCGAGATGGAGATCGCCCCGGGCGCGGTGGGCGGGGCCCTGCTCTACTACAGCGACCGCCTGTATGTGGGCGTGGGCAGCAACGGCGAGAAGTTCATCATGCACCGCTACGGCGAGGAGCGCCCCACCCGGCTGGCCCCCAGCGCCACCGGCGGCACGCTGTGGCTGCGGGTGACCAACAACCGCCATATCGTCACCATCCACTCCAGCACCGACGGCAAAACCTGGCAGAAGTACCCGGTTCAGATGGAAGTCTCCGGCTACCATCACAATGTGGCGGGCAAGTTCCTGGCCCTGAAGCCGGCGATCTATGCTGCCGGCGACGGCAAGGTCGAGTTCCGGAATTTCCGCTACCGCGCCCTCGATTGAGCTCCCCGCTAGAATCCCTTGACTCATCCCCGGTTTGAACGACATGTCATTGCGCAGCAAAACCGATCCGTCGCCGCACGGATTGACCAAAGGCAAGGCCGCCACGATCAACGACATCGCGCGTCTTTCCGGGGTATCGAAGAAGACCGTCTCGCGCATCATCAACAACTCGCCGCTGGTGCGTAAGGACACGCGCGAGAAGGTTGAGGCACTGATGCGCGAGGTCGGTTACACGCCGGACCCGCTGGCCCGCGGGCTGGCATTCCGCCGCTCGTTCCTGATCGGCATGGTCTACGACAACCCGACCGCCCAGTACATCGTGGACATGCAGTACGGCGCGCTGGATGCGCTGCGCGGCTCCAGTTTCGAACTGGTCGTGCATCCCTGCGATTCGCGCAGCCCCGGCTACATCGACGGCGTGCGCCGCTTCGTCCAGCAGCAGAAGCTGCACGGCGTGATCCTGGTGCCACGTGCCTCCGAAGACCAGGCGCTGGTGGACATGCTCGATGAGATCGGCTGCCGCTTCACCCGGATCGCCTCGCTGCCGCTGGACGAAACCTCGCAGATGGTGGTCACCCACGACCGCGACGGTGCCGCCGAAGCGGCCGATTACCTGCTCTCGCTGGGCCACCGCGATATCGCCCTGGTCACCGGCCCGAGTGCCTACCGCTCGGCGCACGAACGCACCGCCGGCTTCATCGATGCCCTCGCCAAGCGCGGCATCGAGCTGCCCCCGGCGCGCATCGTCGAGGCCGGCTATACCTTCGAATCGGGCGTGGCCGCCGCCGAAAAGCTGCTGCTGGGCAAGCAGCGCCCGACCGCCATCTTCACCGGTAACGATGAAATGGCCGCCGGTATCTACAAGGTCGCGCTGCGCGCGGGCATCAACATCCCACGCCAGCTCTCGATCATCGGCTACGACGACAGCCCGCTGGCCTCGCGCCTGTGGCCGTCGCTGACCTCGGTGCGGCGCCACACCCGCGACACCGGCCGCACAGCGGCCGCGATGCTGATCCAGCCCGACGGCCAGGCGGTGATGCAGCACGCCAGCGTGCGCCCGCACCTGATCGTGCGCGACTCCTGTCAGCCCCCCGAGGATTGAAGCCCCGGGCGTCAATCCTCGGCGCCTCCCCCTGTCCTGTCGCCTCCCGTCCCGACCCCGTCTGCGGGCCACCCGACCTATCGTGCGCTGCAAAATGACACCGGTTTACCAACTGGCTACAATCACCTGAAATCGTGCCGGGGCCGACGCATCGCCCCACCCCTGCTCTGGAGACGCCATGTACTGCAAGACCCATTACGCCACCCATCCCGACGCCATCAAGGGCGCCAGCAATGACGACCTGCGCGACCTGTACCTGCTCGACGGTCTGTTCAACGCCGATGCGGTGACCCTGAAGTACACCCACTACGAGCGCTTCGTGCTCGGCGGTGCGGCCCCGGTCACCGGCCCGGTCTCGCTGCCCAAGCAGACCGAACCGGCCTCGGCCGCCGGCCATGCCTTCCTGGAACGCCGCGAACTGGGCGTGATCAACGTCGGCGCCGGCAGCGGTACCATCACCGTGGACGGCACCGTGTTCACGCTGGGCCCGAAGGATGGCCTGTACGTGGCCATGGGCAGCGAAGACGTGGTGTTCGCTTCCGATGACGCCGCCAACCCGGCGCAGTTCTACCTGGCCTCGACCCCGGCGCACGCGCGCTTCGAGACCAAGGCGCTGTCGATCAAGGACGCCGTGGCCCTGGACCGTGGCGCGCTGGAAACCAGCAACGAGCGCACCATCTACCAGTACATCGTGCCGGCCACCTGCCAGTCCTCGCAGCTGCTGCTGGGCCTGACCGTGCTCAAGCCGGGCAGCGTCTGGAACACCATGCCGCCGCACCTGCATGACCGCCGCAGCGAAGTGTATTTCTACTTCGATCTGGGTCAGAACGACCGCGTGTACCACTTCATGGGCGAGCCGGACGCGCAGCGCCACATCGTCATCCAGAACAACGAAGCCGTCGTGTCGCCGCCGTGGTCCATCCACATGGGCGCCGGCACCAGCAATTACGCCTTCATCTGGGCGATGGGCGGCGAGAACCTGGATTACACCGACATGCACGTGCTGGACATCTGCCAGCTCAAGTGACCCCGACGCGCCGCCGGCATCGCGCCGGCGGCGTCTGTTACGCATTGGACAAGGACTACATACGCAATGGCTAATCCGTTCAGTCTGGAAGGCAAGGTCGCCCTCGTCACCGGTGGCAACACTGGCTTGGGCCAGGGCATCGCGGTCGCATTGGCGCAGGCCGGTGCCGACGTCGCCGTGGCCGGCATCGCGCCGCCCACCGAGACCATCGCCAAGATCACCGCGCTGGGCCGCCGCTGCCTGGCGATCGAAGCAAACCTGATCAGCATCGAGCCGGTCGAGCGCGTCATCCGCGAAACCATCGAAGGCCTGGGCGGCCTGGATATCCTGGTCAACAACGCCGGCCTGATCCGCCGCGCCGATGCCGTGGAGTTCAGCGAGCAGGACTGGGACGACGTGATGAACGTCAACATCAAGTCCGCGTTCTTCATCTCGCAGGCCGCCGGCAAGCATTTCATCGCCCAGGGCCGCGGCAAGATCATCAACATCGCCTCGATGCTGTCCTTCCAGGGCGGTATCCGCGTGCCGTCGTACACGGCCAGCAAGAGCGGCATCGCCGGCATCACCCGTCTGCTCGCCAACGAATGGGCCAGCAAGGGCATCAACGTCAACGCGATCGCCCCGGGCTACATGGCGACCGACAACACCGCCGCGCTGCGCGCCGACGAGGACCGCAACAAATCCATCCTCGATCGCATCCCGGCCGCGCGCTGGGGCACCCCGGAAGACCTCGGCGGCACCGCCGTGTTCCTGGCCTCCAGCGCCTCGGACTACGTCAACGGCGCGGTGCTGCCGGTTGATGGCGGCTGGCTCGCCCGGTAACACCATCGCTACGCGCTGGCGTGCCCACGATCTGCGCTGCAGATCGTGGGCTCCGGTAGTGCCGGCCGCTGGCCGGCAGCTCTCCACCCAGGAGCATGACCATGCTGCGTTTGCTGTTGTCCCTGTCGTTCCTCCTCGCGGCCCCCAGCGCGCTGTGTGCCCCACACCGCATCTTCATTGCCGGGGATTCCACCGCCGCCGCGTACGGCCCGGAGCGCGCGCCACAGGCCGGCTGGGGCCAGGCCCTGCAGAGCTATCTCGATCCCGCTGTGTGGGAGGTCCGCAACCACGCCAAGGGCGGCCGCAGCACGCGCAGCTTCATCGATGAGAAGCGCCTGGATGCGATCGCCGCCGAGCTCCAGCGCGGGGACGTGCTGCTGATCCAGTTCGGCCACAACGATGCCAAGTTCGAAGATCCCACCCGCTATACCGATCCCGCTACGGCGTACCCGCAGTTCCTGATGCGCTACGTGCAGCTGGCCCGCGACAAGGGCGCCACGCCGGTGCTGATCACCCCGGTGGCGCGGCTGCTGTACGACTTCGGTTCGCTGCTGGACACGCACGGTGTGTACACCCAGGCGGTGAAAGCGCTGGCGACCCGCGAGCAGGTCGCGCTGATCGATCTCAACGACAGTTCCACGCGCTGGATCCGCGGGCTGGGCGAACAGGGCGCCAAGCCGTATTTCATGTTCGTGCCCGAGCAGAACAAGGCCGATGGCACGCACTTCAGCGTGGCCGGTGCGACGGCGGTGGCGTGCCTGGTGATGCGCGACTGGGTGGCGTTGCAGCCTGACCTCACGTCGGCGCTGAAGCGCGATATCGACTGCGAGGTGCGCAGTGCGGGGCAGGGCGGTGAGACCGCCAAACCCTCGCGCGTGGTCCACGAGCGTGACATCGCGGTGACCCAGCCCGGCCCGCATGGTGGAGCGGGGCCGACCACGGCGTATCCGTTTTTCGCCGAAGACACCGACCTGCCGTTCGTGCTTCGCAAGCGCGTGCTGCACAAGGGGGCCGGCATCGGCCTGCACCCCCAGCACAAAGACGAGATCTACTACATCGTCAGCGGGCAGGGCAGCTACGTGCTGGATGGGAAGCAGTACGACGTGGCGGCGGGGGATGCGCTGCTGACGCGAACGGGCAGTTCGCATGCGCTGCAGCAGGTGGGGGAGATGGATCTGGTGGTGCTGCTGGCGTATCCCCGGTAGAGCCGACCGTTGGTCGGCTGCTCCAGCTCCACGGCATCCGCCGCATCGTGGCTCGAACGGCAGCCGACCAACGGTCGGCTCTACCGATCGACCAACGGTCGGCTCTACCGATCACACGTCGCCGCCGTCTTCCCAGCCTTCGCCGGTGCCCTTCTGGAACACCGTGTCGCTGGCCTGCACCTCACCGGCGGGCAGATGGTCCTTGGCTTCCAGCGCGGCATAGATCGGGGTGAAGTCCGGCGCGGTCGCGGCCATCAACTGCTCGAAGCTGTCGATGACGAAGTAGGTTTTCTGGAAGGTGTCGATGCGGTAGCGGGTGCGCATGATCCGCTCCAGATCGAAGCCGATCCGGTTCGGCGCCGCCGACTCCAGCGAGTACAGCGATTCGCCCTTCGAGGAGACGATGCCGGCGCCATAGATGCGCAGGCCTTCCTCGGTGTTGATCAGGCCGAACTCCACCGTGTACCAGTACAGGCGGGTCAGGTGCTGCAGCGCTTCCGGGCCGGTCGCATGCGCCTTGACGCCGCCGCGGCCGTAGGCGGCCATGTAGTCGGCGAACACCGGGTTCATCAGCAGCGGCACATGCCCGAACAGGTCATGGAACATGTCCGGCTCGGCGATGTAGTCGATCTGGTCCGGGCGGCGGATCCACCAGGTGACCGGGAAACGGCGGTTGGCCAGATGGTCGAAGAAATCCAGTTCCGGCAGCAGCCCCTCCACACCCACCAGGGTCCAGCCGGTGGCGGCGCCGAGCACCTCATTGAGCTGGTCGAAGCGCGGGATCATGTGCGCGCTCATGCCCATCTCGTCCTGCGCGTGCAGGAACTCCTTGCTGGCGCGGCCCTCCAGCAGCGCACGCTGGCGCTGGTACAGCGTGCTCCAGGTGGCGTGGTCGTCGGCGGTGTAGCTGTCCCAGGGCTGTTCCACGATGGCGGTGGTATAGACCGGCACGTATCCCTTGTCGGTCTGCTGGTGTTCGACGCGGCGGGGGGCGGTGGCGGTTTCCATCGTGGTGGTCTCCTGGGAAGTCATCTGTCGATGCTAGGGCAGGGCACGCGCAAGAGGTTTGCAAAGTTGCGCGGATATGGGCTTCTGGCGCAAGATCATTGCGTCCACCTCATGTTGCGGGGCAGCAATGGCCGGAGATACCCAGTTCGACCGCACGGATCTGCGCTTGCTGGCCGAAATCCAGCAACACGGCCGCGCGACCAACGCCGAGTTGGCCGCACGGGTGAATCTGTCTCCGTCGGCCTGCCTGCGGCGCGTCCAGCGGCTGGAAAGCGAGGGCGTGATCGCCGGCTATGGCGCCCGCCTGGAGCCGCGCCAGATTGGCCTGGGCCTGCAGGCCTTCGTCCGGGTGCAGCTGGAGAAGCACGACCAGCACGCCATCGGCGTGTTCGCCGACAGCGTGCTGAACTGGGATGAGGTGGTGGCCTGCCATGCGCTCACCGGCGACATGGATTACCTGCTGCACATCTACGTGCGCGACCTGGAGCACTTTTCCAGCTTCCTGCTCGACAAGCTGCTCAATGCCGCCGGCGTGGCCGACGTCAATTCCAGCTTCGTGCTGCGCACGGTGAAGGATTTCCGCGCGCTGCCGTTGTCGCAGTTGGAATGACGCGGATCGCCCTCGTGACCGCACGGTAGAGCCGACCATTGGTCGGGTTCGTGGAGACCAGAGCCAGGAGCAGCCGACCAACGGTCGGCTCTACCGGTGGCAGGGCTTCAGCCCTCGCACTTTTCCTTGCGCCCCATCAGCTTGCCCACGCGCGAGGGCTCATCGCACTTGGGCGGCGGGGGCGGGGCCAGCGCGGCCGCACGCGCCTTCTGCAGTTGCTGGACCTTGGCGCGGATCTGCGGCATCGCCGCCATCGCGGCCTTCTCGCCTTCCAGGATCGCGTTGTTGCGCTGGCCGAAATCGGCGGCGCCGATGTCCAGCACCTTCGGCCGGATGATCACGTCCGCGCGCGCCAGTTCCTGCTCGCCCAGGCGCTGGCCCATGATCGAGATCGACTGGTTGACGATGCCGAGCATGCCGGTCGGCGCCTTGCCGCTGGCCTTGCTGGAGATGTCCACGGCGATCACGATGTCCGCGCCGAGCTGGCGCGCCGCATCCACCGGCACCGGGCTGACTACGCCGCCGTCGATGTAGTTGTACTTGCCGATCTTCACCGGCTCGAACACACCGGGGATGCTGCTGGAGGCGCGCACGGCCTGGCCGACGTTGCCCCGCACGAACACGGTGCGCTCGCCGGTTTCCAACTGGGTGGCGACCGCGGCGAAGGGCTTGCTCAGCTTTTCGGCGGGACGGTTGTCGACCTGTGCGTTGACGTAGTCCTGCAGCTTCTGGCCTTGGACCAGGCCGCCGGAGAACAGGCGCACGTCGCGGATGCTGGCTTCATCCAGGGCCACCGCCTTGGACTGCATCTGGAACGCGTCCATGCCGCTGGCATACAGCGCGCCGACCACGCTGCCGGCGCTGGTGCCGGACACCACCACCGGTTCGAAGCCGTTGGCCTCCAGCATCTTGATCACGCCGATATGCGCAAAGCCCTTGGCCGCGCCGCCGCCCAGCGCGATGCCGATCTTGACCGGCTTGGCCGGGGTCACCGGCACAGCCGCCGGCGGCGGGGTCGGGCGCACGGGGTCACCGCCGCAACCGGCCAGCAGGCCGAGCAGGGCAACGGACAGCGTCAGGCGGGTACGGCGCAGTGAAGTCATCGGCGTGGCAACTGAATGGGCATCAAGGGGCGCCAGCATACCGAAGCGATGGCGCGCCCGGCAGAACAGCCGGGCAGGGCATTCAGGCCATGACCGGGGAGGTCAGGCCGCGACGGCCGTCACAACGCGCGTGCCCGGGAGGGCGTAATGAATAGCGGTTGTTTGCGGCTCTGTTGCTGTACTGCAACAATTGTCTGGTAGCGCCGGTCCACCACCCCTCCCAACACAGCCTAAACGCCATGTTCCCGAACCGCACTGCCCACGGCCGTTTCCCGTCCGTGCACCCGCTCGTTGTCGCCCTTGCCGCCCTGCTGCCATTGACGGCCGCAGCCCAGGACGCCCCCGCCGCCAAGGATCCGGTCGCCCTCGATACGCTGCAGGTCACGGCGCAACGCCGCGTCGAAAACGCCAAGGACGTGCCGGTCTCGATCTCGGCCATCCAGGGTGAAAAGCTCGACGTGCTCGGTTCGGCCGGCGATGACATCCGCTTCCTGTCGGCGCGTGTGCCGAGCCTGAACATTGAATCGTCCTACGGTCGTGCCTTCCCGCGGTTCTACATCCGCGGCCTGGGCAACACCGATTTCGACCTCAATGCCTCGCAGCCGGTCTCGCTGGTGTATGACGATGTGGTGCAGGAAAGCCCGCTGCTGAAGGGCTTCCCGCTGTTCGATCTGGCCGGTGTGGAAGTGCTGCGCGGCCCGCAGGGCACGCTGTTCGGCCGCAACACCCCGGCCGGCGTGGTGAAATTCGATTCGGCGCGTCCCTCGCAGGATGCCGACGGCTACATCAAGGTCGCCTACGGCAGCTACAACACCTGGAACACGCAGGGCGCCTACGGCGGCCCGTTGACCGACCGCTGGTCGGCGCGCGTGTCCGCGCTGTACCAGCGCCGCGACGACTGGGTCACCAACACCCGCCAGGGCGCCCCGGCGCAGGGCTTCGAGGGCTATGACGAAGCCGCCGCCCGCGTGCAGTTCCTGTACGAAGGCGACGATGTCGAAGCGCTGTTCAACCTGCACAAGCGCAAGCTCAACGGCACCGCGCGCCTGTTCCGCGCCAACATCCTCAAGCCGGGCACCAACCAGCTGGTCGAGAACTTCGACCGCGATGAAGTCTCCACCGATGGCCAGAACTTCTCCGACCTGGAAACCTGGGGCGGCAGCGCGCGCCTGAAGTGGGATCTGGGCCGCGTGACGCTGCACTCGATCACCGGTTACGAGACCGCCGAATCGCTGAACCACGGCGACATCGACGGCGGCTACGGTGCCAGCTTCCTGGGCGCCGGCAACTACGGCCCGGGCAACATCCCGTTCGCCTCCGAATCGGCCGATGGCCTGCCGCACCACCGCCAGTGGACCCAGGAATTCCGCGTGGAATCCAATGAGTGGGGCCGCTTCGACTGGCAGGCCGGCGTGTTCTACTTCGATGAAGATGTCACCATCGACAGCTTCAACTACGACTCGCTGACCCCGGGCAATCCGCAGACCGGTCACGCCGTGCAGCAGCAGCGCAACAAGGCGTGGGCCGCGTTCGCCTCCGGCGATTTCGACGTGACCGAGCGCTTCAAGCTGCGCGGTGGCGTGCGCTACACGCAGGACAAGAAGGACTTCAGCGCCAGCGTGCTGCAGGCCGTGCCGTTCGGCACCCCGGTCAGTGGCCCGTACATCGCCAGGACCGACGTCAACGACGTCAGCTGGGACCTGAGCGGCGTCTACCAGATCACCGACAACCTCAACGCGTATGCCCGCGTGGCCAAGGGCTTCCGCGCGCCGTCGATCCAGGGCCGCCTGGCTTTCGGTGGCGTCTCGCAGGCCGATTCGGAGAAGGTGATCTCGTACGAGGCCGGCATCAAGGCCGACCTGTTCGATCGTCGCGCGCGCCTGGGCTTCAACGTGTTCCGCTACAACGTTGATGGCCAGCAGCTGATCGCCGTGGGTGGCACCAACAACACCGCGACCCTGCTCAATGCCGACAAGACCCTCGGCCAGGGCGCCGAGCTCGACTTCGAAGCCTACCTGACCGACCACGTGCTGCTGACCCTGGGCAGCAGTTACAACGACACCGAGATCAAGGACAAGGATCTGGCGGTGGCGATCTGTGGCGGCGGCTGCACCATCACCGACCCGACCACGGTCATCGATGGCGGCACCTATGCGCTGGTCAACGGCAACCCGCTGCCGCAGGCGCCGAAGTGGATCCACAACCTGACGTTGCGCGCCGGCTTCCCGGTCAACGATGCCAGCGAGTTCTACGTCTACACCGACTGGGCCTACCGCAGCGAAGTGAACTTCTTCCTGTACGAGTCGCCGGAGTTCCGCAGCCGCTCCTCGCTGGAAGGTGGCCTGCGCCTGGGCTACAACTGGGATTACGGCCAGTACGACGTGGCCGTGTACGGCCGCAACCTGACCGACCAGGTCCGGGTGGTCGGCGCAATCGACTTCAACAACCTGACCGGCTTCCTCAACGAGCCGCGTACGTTCGGTCTGGAGTTCACCGCGAAGTTCTGATCCACGTCATGCGGTAGGTGCCCACCATTGGTGGGCACGCCCCTGAAACGAAAACGGCGCGGAGAAATCCGCGCCGTTTTTCGTCCTGCGAGGTAGAGCCGACCGTTGGTCGGCTGCCCCAATCGCGTTACAGCTCTGCTGTCTGTCGATCGGCGCCGTGAGGAGCCGGCCAGCGGCCGGCACTACCAGCAACGCAACTCCACCGACACGCGGTGTCTTACAACGCGCTCGCCGGCCGCACCTTCAACACCGCTTCTTCAGTCGCGCAATCCCGTGCCGAATGCAGCCCCGCCTTGCGTGCCGCCACGATTTCCTTGCGTGCAGCCAGCAGGTCGCTGTTGAAGGCGGCATTGTCATGCAGGCGTGCCACAGCAGCAGCGCCCATGAAACGGCCCTCCAGGATGTCGCTCTGCCAATGCACGTTGCAGACCAGGCGGCTCTCGCCGTAGTTGCGGCCGCGTGCCTGGATCGCATCGGCGCGGTCCGGGGCGATCTCCGAGAGGATCAGGGCCCAGGCCCAGCCGATCGAGGTGTGGCCGGACGGATAGGAGCCGTTGCCGCGCAGGTCCTGCTCGTCTTCCGGCGAACAGGTCGGTTCGTTGTTGACCATGAACGGCCGCGCGCGCTGGTAGTGCTTCTTCGCCGTGCGGGTGGCCGCGCTGGCATCGATCCGGCTGCGTTCGAGCAGGCGGTACAGGGCCGGCGTCTTCACCGCATCCACCTCGACATCGATCGCACACGAGAACTGGTTGGCACCGGCCGGGAAGGCGAGTTCGGCGTCGCGATGGGCCTGTTCGAAGCGCGGGCTGCCGCGCAGGCCACGGGCTTCACGGCTGACCTGTTCGTCCAGTGCGAAGCCGGCCGAACCGGCGGCCGGCGGTGCCGGTACCAGTGCCAGGCTGTCCGGCACGGCCGTGCTCTGCAGGTAGCCGACCGCCTTGGTGGTGACCGAGGCTTCCACCGCCGTGGTGCGCGGCGCGGCCGTTGACGAACAGCCGGCGAGGGCGGCGAGCAGGGCGGTCACCAGCAGCGGGCGAACGGCAGCAGAGCGCAGGGACGACGACATCGGCAGGTCTCGAAGAGGGGGAGCCGCATGATCGCAGCTTCCTCTGGCAACGACAGCGGCCGTTCGTCATCCGGCCAGATCCGGCATGGCCGTGCCCCGGATGACGGAAACCCGCGACTGGTTCACGGATTTCATGGGTCGCACGACATAGCGTCATCGCAGGCGCCATCGATCGTCATATCTCCATGGATATATGCACCCCATGGCAACGCGGCAGCGCCGGTCATCAGGGGGATCACCTGCAAGGAGACAGCGGATGCGAAGCAACGCGGGAAGGTGGGGTGGCGGTCTCGCCCTGGGTCTGATGCTGGCGTGCGGCACCACGCACGCGGCCGATGTAGTGGGCGTGGTGTTCGTGCATGGCACCGGCAAACAGACCGATGCGCGCGCGGACTACTGGCAGCCGGGCATCATCGACACCGTGCGCCAGGGGCTGCCCAACAGCAGCAACTACACGGTCATCAACTGTGATTTCGAACAGTACATGTGGACGCCCGAGGCGGCGGGTTGCCTGGCCGGGCAGCTGACCACCTTCATCAACAGCAAGGGCATCACCAAACTGGTGGTGATCACCCATTCCAACGGCGGCAACGTGGTGCGCTGGATCCTCTCCAACCCCACGTATGACAGCCGCTATCCGAAGATCATCCAGACGGTCAGCAAGGTCACTGCGCTGGCGCCGTCCTCGGCCGGCACGCCACTCGCCGACGCGGTGCTCAACGGCAACGTGTTCGAAACTTCGGTGGGCTGGCTGCTGGGCTACAAGAGCGATGCCGTGCGGCAGCAGCAGGTGGGCCACATGGCCACCTACAACGCGCAGAACCTGTACGGCACCGCCGGCCGCCCTGCGTTGCCCAAGCCGTTCCGCGCCGTGGTCGGCTCGGATGTGGAATCGGCGGTGTGGGACAGCAACAGCTACTGCGGTGGCTATGCGCAGAACGTGGGCCTGGAGTTCACCCAGAACTGGTTGAACAGCTGCTCGGACGGCTTCCTGGAGTGCAGCAGCCAGAAGGCGGCCGGTACGACCTGGTTCACCGACACGCAGCGCACCCGGGGCGCCGAGCCGCTCAGCCACAACCAGAGCCGGCGCGAATGCTTCGGCCTGGGCACGATCCTGCGCAACGACCTGACCCTGTGAGGAGCCTCCCGATGATGCGACAGACGACGATCGCGGTGGCCCTGCTCGCCGCCCTGGCAGCCTTGCCACTGCAGGCGGCACAACCGTTGCTGGCCGCCCGCGCCAGCGACCAGGTCCCGCGTGCGGTAGAGCGTGCGCCCCTGCCGGCCGGACCGGTGGAGCAGGCACCGCTGAGCTTTGCGTGGGCGCTGGATCCCGCCCAGGCACTGGCCGCTGCGCCGGCCTTCATGGCCAGCAGCCGCAGCTACTGGGAGATGGTGGACGCGCCGGCGCTGCAGCAGGGCCTGGCCTTGCCGCTGACCGCGCCCGACGCGGTGATCCAGCTCAGTCCGGTGCAGGGCGCGCGTGCGCTGGATACCACCCAATGGCAGGTGCGTGACCCGGCCGGTGCGCTGGCGGTGGCCCAGGTGGTCGATGAGCAGCAACTGCGCGCGGCCGGGATGTCGGTCGGCACGGGCACGGCCATGGTCCGCACGGGCACCACATCGGCGGTCGGCAGCTACCGGCTGCAGAGCACACAGGCCCAGGGCCGCTACGTGGTGCAGGTGCTGGAACCCAACAGCCCGATCGCCCTGCAGCTGCAGGCGAGCAGCGAACGGGTGCTCGCCGGGGGCACGCTGGCGCTGAGCGCGCGTCTGGTCAACGACGGTGGCGCGGCTGCGGCACGGCCCGCCCGTGCCAGTACGCGGCCGCTGCCGGCCGTGGGCGAGGCCCTGCTGGTGGCGCCGGATGGCCGCAGCTGGCCGGTGCCGCTGGTCGCCGCCAAAGACGGTCTACGTGCCCAGGTGACGGTGCCGCAGGACATCGGCACGGCGCAGGGGCTGTGGGAGCTGCAGGCGTTCGTCAGTGCCGACGACGTGCAGCGCGATGCCAAGGTGGCGTTTGCGGTGGCGCAGCCGACGGCGCGCTTCCAGGGCCAGGTCGAGGCGGATGCCAGCCGCCGCGAGGTGCGCCTGCCGTTGCAGATCGGTGCGCCCGGCCGCTACGAGGCGCGCGGTACGCTGTATGCCACCGGCCCGGACGGGACGCTGCGGCCCGTCGCGCAGGCACACAGTGCGGCGTGGTTCGCGACGGCAGGGGCGGGTGAGCTGCGCCTGCCGTTCGCCAGCGTGGCGTTGCCGAGTGGCTATGCCGCCCCGTTCGAAGTGCGCGACCTGCAGTTGCAGGACCAGAGCCGGATGGCACCGATCGAATCGCGTGCGGTGGCGGTGAGGTTCTAGGCTGCGTGACCTAACCCGCGAACGCACTCAATCGGCCGGCCTGATCCACCACCCGGATCGGGCCGCCGAACAGCTCGGACAACGGTGCATCGCGCAGCAGCTCCGCGCGCGGGCCGTCAGCGAGAATCTTGCCGCCGCGCAGCATCACCACCCGCTCGATCTCAGGGATGATCTCCTCGATGTGATGAGTGACCAGCACCAGGGTGATGCCCTGGCGGGCGAGCTCGCGCATGGTGGCGATCAGCTGCTCGCGCGCGATCAGGTCCAGCCCGGTGGAGGGTTCATCCAGCAGCAGGGCCTGCGGGCGGTTCACCAGCGCCCGGGCGATCAGCACGCGCCGGGTTTCCCCGGCCGAGAGTTCGGCATAGCCGCGCTGCAGCAGCGGCAGGGCACCGGTCATGGCCAGGGTTTCACGGGCGCGCTCGCGCATCTCCGGGCTCACCTCGCGGAAGGCCGGCACCACGAAGCTGGCGAAGAAGCCGGTCAGCACCGCCTCTTCCACGGTCAGCCCGGGCATGTCGGAAAGGTTGCTGCTCAGGTCGCCGGTGACGATGCCCAGCTGCGAGCGCAGCCGGTCCACCTGCCAGCGGTTCTGGCCGAGCACGCGCACCGCCACCGTGCCATCACCGTGCGCCAGCGGGTACAGCTCGCGGGTGATCAGCTTGATGAAGGACGACTTGCCGCAGCCATTGGGGCCGAGCAGCGCGGTGTGCTGGCCCTGTTCGATGCGCAGGCTGAGATCGTGCAGGACCCGGACCTGGCCGCGGATGACACAGGCGCGGTCGAGCTCGATCAGGGGGACGGGGGAGGCCGGCACCGCCGGTGAGGCTGCGACTGTCATGAATGCGGGGGCATGCTCACGAAGGTAAGGGGAGAACTGAATGACTGCGCAAAAATGGCATCGAAGGGATGAAGTTTGCAACGTCTGGCCCCATCATGTCCGAAGGTATCCCTGTTTCCTTGACGGCCGACTGCGGCCCGGAGTCCTGCGATGTTCGATACGCTCCTCAACTTCCTGACCGGCGGTGTCGTCGGCCTCGGCTGGTGGGGCATGGGTCTGGTGCTGCTGGTGTTCACCCAGCTGACCATCTTTGCCGTGACGCTGTATCTGCACCGCAGCCAGGCGCACCGGGGGGTGGATTTCCACCCGGTGATCGCGCACTTCTTCCGCTTCTGGACCTGGCTCACCACCTCCATGATCACCAAGGAGTGGGTGGCGATCCATCGCAAGCACCACGCCAAGGTGGAAACCGATGAAGACCCGCACAGCCCGGTGACCAAGGGCATCGGCATGGTGTTCTGGCGGGGCGTGGAGCTGTACCGCGAGGCCCGCGCGATGCGCGCGGACATCGAGCAGTACGGCCGCGGTGCTCCGGATGACTGGATCGAGCGTCACCTGTACACCCCGCACGCCAATCTCGGCCCGGTCGCGCTGCTGGTGATCAACAGCGTGCTGTTCGGCCTGCCTGGCGTGGCCCTGTGGGCGATCCAGATGGCCTGGATCCCGTTCTGGGCCGCCGGCGTCATCAATGGCCTGGGCCACTGGTGGGGCTACCGCAACTTCGAATCGGCCGACACCTCCACCAATCTGACGCCGTGGGCGTTCTGGGTGGGTGGTGAAGAGCTGCACAACAACCACCATGCCTTCCCGAGCTCGGCGCGCTTCTCGATGCGCCGCTGGGAGTTCGACATCGGCTGGGCGGTGATCCGCGGCCTGCAGGCGGTGCGTCTGGCCAAGGTGCTGCGCGTGGCGCCGAGCATGGACGTGCGCCCGAACATCGCCGTGCCGGATGCGGAAACCCTCAAGGCCCTGCTGTCGCATCGCTTCCAGGCGATGACCGATTACCAGCGCAACGTATTCGTGCCAGCCCTGCGCGAAGAGGCCGCGATGGCCGGCGCCAAGCTGCGCAAGCTGCTGCCGCGCCGCATGCGCCGTGGCCTGGTCAACGACGGCCGCTGGCTCAAGCCGGATTGCCGCGCCCAGCTCAGCACGTGGGTCGAGCAGCGCCCGCGGATCCGCGTGCTGGTCGAACACCGCGCGCGTCTGGCGGCCCTGCTGGAAGCGCGCGGTAATGACGCCGCTGAGCGCTTGAAGCTGCTGCAGGCCTGGTGCCATGAAGCCGAAGCCAGTGGCATCGCCGCGCTGCAGAACTACGCCGCGCGCCTGAAAGGCTACGCACTGACGGCGCACTGATCGATGCGCTTCCCAACCGGGAACGTCTCCGCGAAACGCCGCCTTGTGCGGCGTTTCGCGTGTGTGGGCCTGGCCGTGGGCCTGCTCGGCGCGACGGCACAGGCGCAGGTCACGGATACCGGCAGCTACCTGCAGCGCATGGACACCGACGGCGACGGCCGGGTCAGCGTGGAGGAATACGTGCAGTGGCTGCTGTACGCCTTTGACCGCATGGACCGCAACGGCGATGGCGTGCTCAGCGCCGATGAGCTGCCCGGTGGCAAAGGCCCGTCGATCACGCGGGAGCAGCAGCGGCAGGCGCTGATCCAGCGGTTCCACAAACAGGATGCGAATGGCGACGGGTATCTGAGTGCGCGCGAGTTGGCTGCGCCGCCGCGCTGAACGTCGCGCCCGGACCGCCGCGAGGCAGCGCCCGCTCTACCGCGGTTCATCGGGGGACGCCTTAGAATCCCCCCATGCCCGAGCTTCCCGAAGTAGAAACCACCCGTCGCGGCCTGGCCCCGCACCTGGAAGGCCGCAACGTCCACGGCGTGATCCTGCGCCGGCCCGACCTGCGCTGGCCGATCCCGCCGGAGATCAGTACGCTGCTCCCCGGGCAGGCCATCCAGGGCGTGCGCCGCCGCGCCAAGTACCTGCTGCTCGATACCGCCATTGGCAGCGCACTGCTGCACCTGGGCATGTCCGGCAGCCTGCGCGTACTGCCCGGCGACACCCCGGTGCGCGCACACGACCACGTCGACATCAGCCTGGACAACGGCCGCCTGCTGCGCTTCAACGACCCGCGCCGGTTCGGCAGCCTGCTCTGGCAGCCGGCCGGGGAGACCCATGAGCTGCTGGCAGCGCTGGGGCCCGAGCCGCTGGATGACGCGTTCGATGGCGACTACCTGTTCGCCCGCAGCCGTGGCCGCAGCGCCTCGGTGAAGACCTTCCTGATGGACCAGGGCATCGTGGTCGGGGTGGGCAACATCTATGCCGCCGAAAGCCTGTTCATGGCCGGGATCAACCCGCTGCGCGAGGCCGGCAAGATCTCCCGCGCGCGCTATCAGCGCCTGGCCGATGCGGTGAAACAGATCCTGGCCTACGCCATCACCCGCGGCGGCACCACCCTGCGCGATTTCATCAATCCGGACGGGGCGCCGGGGTACTTCGAGCAGGAGCTGCTGGTGTACGGGCGTGAAGGCGAGCCCTGCCGCCAGTGCGGCCGGCTGCTCCGCCACGCCACCATCGGCCAGCGCGCCAGCGTCTGGTGCGGGCACTGCCAGCGCTGAATCGTCGCGCGGCTGTCGCCCACCGGGCGGTATAGTCCGCCCAACGTCACCGGCGGGGGTGTGCGATGGACGAAGCACCGGATATCACCGTATGGCTGGATTCGGCCCGGGCGGGCGACCGCGCCGCGCTCGACCGGGTCCTGACCCTGCTCTATCACGAGCTGCACAGCATGGCCCGCCGGCAGCTGGCCGGGCAGCAGGGACGCACCCTGGATGCCACCTCGCTGGTGCACGAGTCCTACCTCAAGCTGCTCGGCTCCCGCGGCGCGGCCCGCTTCGAGGATCGCGCGCATTTCTTCGCCTACGCCGCCTCGGCGATGCGCAGCGTGGTGGTGGATTACGCACGCAACCGGCTCGCGCGCAAGCGCGGCGGTGATCTCAAGCGGGTGGAGCTGCCGGAGAACAGCAGCAGCGGCGTGCGTCTGGATGAAGATCTGCTGGCGCTGGATGTGGCGCTGGCCCAGCTGCATGCGGTGGATGCACACCTGGCCAAGGTGGTGGAACTGCGTTACTTCGCCGGCCTGTCCGAGCAGGAGATTGCGGATCTGTGCCAACGCTCGGAGCGCAGCATCCGCCGCGACTGGCAGAAGGCGCGCATGTTCCTGCTGGCTTCGGTCGGGGAGCCCTGAAAGGCCACGCATCGTCCGGGGAGAGGACCGATGGAGGCGTCACGCTGGCGGCAGTTGTCCTGCCTGCTGGATCAATTGCTGGAACTGCCCGAACCGGCGCGTGAGCAGCGGCTCGCGCGCCTGCGTGTGGAGGATCCGGGCCTGGCCGACGATGTGGAGCGCCTGCTCGCGCATGAGCGCGACAGCCACGAGTTCCTGGCCCAGCCGCTGTGGACCGCCGCGCCGGAGGACAGCCGGGTGGGGACGCGCGTCGGCCCCTACCGCTTGCTCCGGCCCCTCGGCGAGGGCGGGATGGGCGAGGTCTGGCTGGCCGAGCGCGCCGATGGCCTGTATGAGCGCCAGGTCGCGCTGAAGCTGCTGCGCAGCGGCTACGCCGATCCCGGCCTGCGTCAGCGCTTCAGCCGCGAACGCGAGATTCTGGCGCGGCTGCAGCACCCGAACCTGGCCCATCTGCTGGATGCCGGCGTGGATCTGCAGGGGCAGCCTTACCTTGCGCTGGCCTACGTGGAAGGCGAGCCGATCACCGAGCACTGCCAGCGCCTGGCGCTCCCGCTGGAGCGGCGGCTGCAGCTGATGTTGCAGGTCTGCGCGGTGGTCAGCCATGCGCATGCCAACCTGATCGTGCACCGCGACCTCAAGCCCTCCAACATCCTGGTCACGGCCGAGGGCGACGTGAAGCTGCTGGATTTCGGCATCGCCAAGCTGCTCGACGATGACGAAGGCAAACCACCCGTGCATCCCCCCACCGAAGCGCGGGCGTTCACCCTGCACTACGCCGCGCCGGAACAGGTCCGCGGCGAGCCGGTGTCCACGCTGACCGATGTGTACTCGCTGGGCGTGGTGCTGTTCGAGGTGATCACCGGGCAGAAGCCCTATCGCCTGCGCCGGCACAGCGATGCCGAGTGGGAGCGCTCGATCCTGGAGGTGCAGGCACCGCGCGCCTCGGCCGTCATGGCGCGCGTGGCCGCCGCCGGTGGCGAACAGGCCGGGGCAGCCCGGCGCCTGTCGCGGCGCCTGCGCGGCGATCTGGACACCATCCTGCTCAAGGCCCTGCAGAAGGAACCTGCGCAGCGCTACGCCTCGGTGGAAGCCCTGGCCCAGGACCTGCGCCGCTTCCTCGAAGGCCGTCCGATCCACGCGCGCCCGCAGCATGTGGGCTACCGGCTGCGCAAATATCTGGGGCGGCATCGCTGGGGCGTAGCGTTGGGCAGCATGGCCGTGCTGGCGCTGCTCGCATTGGCATTGACTGCGTTGTGGCAGATGCAGCAGGCGCGGCGGGAGATCGCGCGTGCCCAGGCCATGCAGGATTTCACGGTCGGCCTGTTCGACCGCGCCGCCGGCGTGCGCCATGGCAGCTTCGATCTGCGCCAGCTGCTGGCCACCGGTCAGCAACGCGGTGAGGCGGAACTGCGCGATCAACCGCTGTCGCTGGCCGAGCTGGAGGGCGTGATCGGCCGGCTGCGGATCGGCATGGGCGACTACCAGCTGGCGCTGCAGACGCTGGACCGACAACGCGCGCTGCTGGAGGAGGCCGGCGAGGTGCCGCCCACCCTGCAGCTGGAAGCGGTGACCCAGCGCGGCCGTGCGCTGCGCATGCTGGGCCGCTCGCGCGAGTGCGTGACCCACCTCACTCCGATGCAGGCGCTGGCCGCCGAGTACCGCCTGCGGCTGCCGGCGGCCGTGGCCGAGTACCACACCCAACTCGGGCGCTGCCAACAACTTCTGGGGTACCGCGACAACGCCCGCGCCGCCTTCGAACAGGCACGGGTGCTGCGGCGCGATGTACTGCGCGATACCCCCGGCACCTCCGAGAGCCTGGCCGACCTGGCCGCACTGGACAGCGACGATGGCCGCGCCCCGGCGGCACTGGCCGGCTACCGGCAAGCGCTGCAGCTGCTGCAGGCCGGTGACACCGTGCGGTATCCCCAGTTGATCGCGCTGCGCCGGCACATGGGCGAGACGCTGGCTGCGCAGGGCGATCTGGACGCGGCCGAGCGGGCCCTGAAGATCGCCAGTGCCGATGCGGTGGGCATGTATGGGCCGGATCACCCGGAAACCCTGTCGATCCGTCGCTTGCGTGCCCTGCTGGCGATGCAGCGCGGTGATCTTGAGCAGGCCCAGACCCAGCTGCAGCAGGTCCATCACCTGACCCGGCAGGCCCTGGGCGAGCAACACCGCGACACCGGGCTGACCTGGCACGCGCTGGGCCGGTTGGCACTGGAGCGCGGTGACAGCACCGTGGCGATCGATGACTTCGCCCGGGCGGTGGCGATCTGGCGGCAACCCGACTGCGTGGGGCTGCTGCCGCAGGGCCTGTATGACCTGGGCGAAGCCTTGGCCCAGGCGGGGCGCTGGCAGGCGGCGCTGGCTGCCCTGCATGAGGGCCGGCAGTGGCAGGCGGCGCAACGGGGCGACGACGATGCGTCCGTGCAGCAGGCGGATCGGCGCATGGCCGAACTGGTCAGCGCCTACGGCGACCCGCATCAGGCCGGCGAGCAACTGGCGGCGCTGATGCGCCGGGTGGACCGGGCGGGTCCGTCCAGCCCGGCGCTGCAGCGCGCGCTGCAACTGGCCTGGGGCCGCAATCTGGGCCGCATGGGCCAGGCCGTGGAAGCACGCCGCGCGCTGGCCCCGTTGCTGGTGGGCGACGCCGCCGATCAGGGCAGCCGCGTCCTGCGCTGGCGCGCCCGCGCCGCGATGGCGGAGCTGGACTGCACGAGCGCACCGGCGCGTGCGCGTGAGGCGCTGGGGCAGCTGCAGCAGGAGCTGCAGGCACAGTGGCCGCAGGGCGGGCAGCTGCTGCAGGAGGTGAACCAGATGCGGCAGGCATGCGCACCGGCGCAGGTCGCGGCCGCCCCTGAGCACGCTGGCTGAACGCCGCCGCGCATTCACCTCGGCGAATTAACGTCTGCGTGCCTATGATGGCCGGCCCTCCCTTGCCATCGCTGCCTGCATGCAACGACGCGACTTCCTCCGCAATGCCTCCGTGGCCCTGGCCGCTTTCGGCCTGCCTGCACTGCCGGCGTGTGCCGCGCAGGGCAACCAGGTCGGCCTGCGCCGGCTGGGCGAGCCGCAGCCGTTCGATTTCGCCTCGCTGAAGGGGCAGGCCCGCGCGCTGTCCCAGGCTGCCTACCAGAGCCATAAGCGCACCCTGCCGGGTCCGGTCGAAGCGCTGGACTGGGATCAGTACCAGTCGATCCAGTACCGCCAGGATCACGCGCTGTGGGCCGACCAGCCCGGTCGCTACCAGGCCAAGTTCTTCCACCTCGGCCTGTACTTCCACTCGCCGGTGCGGATGTTCGACGTGACCGACGGCAAGGCGCAGGAGCTGGCCTACGACGGCGCCGCGTTCGACTACGGCAAGAGTGGCCTGAAGGGCAGCCATCTGCCGGCCGACCTGGGCTTTGCCGGTTTCCGTCTCAACACCCGCAAGGACACCGACCGCGACTTCGCCGCATTCCTGGGGGCCAGCTATTTCCGCGCAGTCGGCAAAGAGGGCCAGTACGGCCAGTCCGCGCGCGGTCTGGCGATCGATACCGGCACGGGCAAGCCCGAGGAGTTCCCGGATTTCATCGCCTATTACCTCGAGCAGCCGGCGGCCGACTCCAACACGCTGGTGGTGTACGCCCTGCTGGATTCGCCGAGCACCACCGGCGCCTACCGCTTTGCGATCACCAACGGCGATGTGCTGCTGATGGACATCGACTGCGCGCTGTACCCGCGCAAGGCGATCGAGCGGCTCGGCATCGCCCCGTGCACCAGCATGTACCAGGTGGGCGAGAACGACCGCCGCATGGCCTGGGACTGGCGCCCGGAGATCCACGATACCGACGGCCTGTCGATGTGGACCGGGGCCGGTGAATGGATCTGGCGGCCGCTGTGCAACCCGTACCACCTGCGCTTCAACATGTTCGTGGACAACAACCCGCGCGGCTTCGGCCTGCTCCAGCGCGACCGCAATTTCGATCACTACCAGGACGACGGCGTCTTCTACGAGAAGCGCCCGTGCCTGTGGGTGGAACCGAAGGGGCAGTGGGGCAAGGGCTCGGTGCAGCTGGTCGAAATCCCGACCGTGGATGAAACCTTCGACAACATCGTGGCGTTCTGGAATCCCGAGGCCAAGCCGCAGCCGGGCCAGGAGCTGCTGCTCGGCTACCGCCTGTACTGGGGCGCCGAGCCGCCGGCGCGTACGCCGCTGGCACACTGCGTGGCCAGCCGCACCGGCCTGGGCGGGGTGATCGGCAAGCGGCGCGAGTACTTCTCCTGGCGCTTCGCGGTCGATTTCGAAGGCGGCGAACTGGCCGCGTTGATCGACAAGGGTGAGGTGGAAGCCGTGGTCCAGGTCAGCCGTGGCCGCACCGAGATCGTTTCGGCCCGCCCGCTGCGCGAGATCAAGGGCTACCGCGCCATGTTCGATCTGGTGCCGCCAGACGATTCCACCGAGCAGATCGACATCCGCCTGTACCTGCGCAGTGGCGGCAAGACGCTGACCGAAACCTGGCTGTACCAGTACAGCCCGCCGCCGAAGGGTGCGCCGGAGCGCACGTTGTACTGATCAAAGCGGCAGTGGGGCCTGTGCCGGGTCGATTCTTCCCTCGCCGCGCGTGATCTTCTTGAACTCCGCGCGGCTCACCGACACATAGCGCTCGTTGCCGCCGATCTCCACCTGCGGCCCGTCCTGCACCGCGTGGCCGTGCTCGTCCACGCGCACGGTCATCGTGGCCTTCTTGCCGCTGTGGCAGATCGTCTTGATCTCCTGCATCTCGTCGGCCCAGGCCAGCAGGTACTGGCTGCCTTCGAACAGCTCGCCGCGGAAATCGGTGCGCAGGCCGTAGCACAGCACCGGGATGCGCATCTGGTCGACCACCTCGCTGAGCTGCCAGACCTGGCTGCGGGTCAGGAACTGCGCCTCATCGACGAGGACGCAGCCCAGCAGGCCGTGCGTGGCTATGTCCTCGGCGATCAGCTGCTGCAGGTCGGTGTCCTGCTGGAACGCGATCCCGTCGGCCTTCAGGCCGATCCGCGAGGCCACTACGCCGCGCCCGGCGCGATCATCCAGCCGTGGGGTCAGGATGGCCACGCGCATGCCCCGCTCGCGGTAGTTGTGCGCCGACTGCAGCAGGGTGGTGGTCTTGCCGGCGTTCATCGCCGAATAATAGAAATAGAGCTTGGCCATGCCGGGATTTTATCCGCTCGGGCGCCCGGGCATGGTGCCGTGTTCATTCAGTCCTGGGAACCGGGTACGGCGGTGGGGATGCCGACCTCGACGCTGCCGGTGCCGATGGTACGCCCGGCGGCCTCCAGTTGCTGTGCCTGCCAGTGCCAGTACTGGTCAGGCTGCCAGTATTCGTCCCGATAGAACACGTCCGGTTCCACGTAACGCTTGCCACGATCATCGCGGACCAGCATGCGCATGCCTCCGACCCAGCCGGTGCGGCTGCCAGTGACCTCAAGCAGGCCACGACGCAGCTCACGCTCCTGTCGGGGCTGGGCGACCGTGTCTCCGAACTCCGCGTACAGGGCTTGGCCTTGCTGCACTGCGCGGGTCTGTTCGTCCGGGGTCAGCGCGGCCCAGTACCGCTCACGCAGCACCAGGAGGAATTCGGTCCCGCGCTCGGCCGCCAGGTCCATCCAGGCATAGGCCAGGGCCCGATCCTGATCGCCGCCCTGGCCGTTCCACCACATCTCGGCAAGCGCGGCCTGGGACAACTTGTCGGCATGGCGCGCGCCGAGCCGGTAAAAGCGCCGCGCCTCTTCGAGGCGGCCACGCGCCTGCGCCTCCTTGCCGAGTTTGCGGTAGCGCAGGTCAGGATGGCTGGCCAGAAAGGTGTGGGTGTCCTGCGCATCCTGCGCGCGCAGGTCCGGCTGACTCGACTGCCCCCACGCTGGCAGCGCGGCCAGGGCGGCGATCATGGTGCATACCCGGCTTGCCTTCCTGACGATTGCCATGCGTCGCGTCCTCTGCGTTGATCGGGACAATGGATACCCCAGCCCCGTGAAGGCGTCAATCCGGCTGGTGGCACGTCGATGCGGGCTGACCAAGGCCCGGTACAATGCCCCTCCCCTGGAGATGGCATGCACGGTCTCAATCCTCCCCAACACGCGGCAGTGATGCACTGCGAAGGTCCTCTGCTGGTGCTTGCGGGCGCGGGCAGCGGCAAGACGCGCGTGATCGTGGAGAAGATCGGCCAGCTGATCGCCAGCAAGCGCTACCCGGCGCGGCGGATCGCGGCGATCACCTTCACCAACAAATCGGCCAAGGAAATGCGCGAGCGCGTGGCCAAGCGCCTGCGCGGTGACGACGCCGATGAAGTGACGATCTGTACGTTCCACGCGCTGGGGCTGAAGTTCCTGCAGATTGAACATGCGGCCGTCGGGCTCAAGCGCGGCTTTTCGATCTTCGATGCCGACGATTCGACCGCGCAGGTCAAGGACCTGATGTACGGGGCCAAGCCGGACGACATCGAGGACGTGAAGAACCTGATCTCGCGCGCCAAGAACGCCGGCCTCTCACCCGAGCAGGCTATGGCCGCGGCGCGCAGCACGCGCGAGAAGGAAGCGGCCAGCGTCTACGAGCGCTACCAGCTGCGCCTGACTGCGTTCAACGCGGTCGATTTCGATGATCTGATCCGCCTGCCGGTGCAGGTGCTGGAAGAGAATCCGGAGATCGCCATCGCCTGGCGCGAACGCATCGGCTACCTGCTGGTCGACGAATGCCAGGACACCAACGATGCGCAGTACCGGCTGCTCAAGCAGCTGGCCGGCAGCAAGGGCAACTTCACCTGCGTGGGCGATGACGATCAGTCGATCTACGCCTGGCGCGGTGCGAACCCGGAAAACCTGCAGCAGATGGCGCGCGATTATCCTGCGCTGGAAATCATCAAGCTGGAGCAGAACTACCGCTGCTCCAACCGCGTGCTGCGCGCGGCCAACGCGCTGATCGCCAACAACCCGCACGAACACCTCAAGAAGCTGTGGAGCGACCAGGCCGACGGCGAGCGCATCCGTGTGTGGGAGTGCCGCAACAGCGAGCACGAAGCGGAAAAGGTCGCGGCGGAAATCTCCTTCCTGGCCACCTCCAAGAAGATTCCGTGGAGCGATTTCTGCATCCTGTTCCGCGGCAATTTCCAGTCGCGGCCGCTGGAAAAAGCGCTGCAGCTGGTGCGTGCGCCGTACCACATCACCGGCGGCACCGCGTTCCTGGAACGGCAGGAGGTCAAGGACACGCTGTCCTGGCTGCGTCTGCTGGTGAACCCGGATGACGATACGGCGTTCATGCGTGCGGTGCAGTCACCCAAGCGCGAAGTGGGTGCCGGCACGCTGGCCAAGCTGGCCGAGCTGGCCTCGGAAAAAGACCTGCCGATGGCGCATGCCGCCGAAGCGATCGGGGCGCTCTCGCAGCTGCCACCGCGCGCGGCCAACGGGCTGAGCCGCTTCACCGATATCCTTCGCGATCTGCGCGCGGAAATGCCCAAGCTCAGCTCCGGCGATCTGGTGCGCAAGCTGGTGAAGGATTCCGGGCTGGTCTCGGACCTGCGCAGTGCGTGCAAGGAAGAGTCGGTCTACCAGCGCCGCCTCGGCAACCTGGAAGAACTGGCGCAGTGGTTCGAAGGCGGCCCGCGGGGTGCCTCCACGGCGGATCTGGCCGCGCAGCTGGCCTTGCTCTCGCGCAACGACAAGGACGACGGCGGCAACCAGGTGCGGATGATGACCATGCACGCCTCCAAGGGCCTGGAATTCCCGTACGTGTTCATCATCGGCTGCGAGGACGGCGTACTGCCACACCAGGTCAGCCTGGACGAAGGCAACCTGCAGGAAGAGCGGCGTCTGTTGTACGTGGGTATCACCCGCGCCAAGGTGCAGCTGTGGATGAGTTACAGCAAGCTCACCCGCAAGTTCGGCGAGCACGTGCGGCTCAAGCCGAGTCGGTTCTTCGACGAGATACCCGCCGAGGAAATGCAGCGCGACGGTGCCGACCCCGTCGCCGACGCTGCGCGCAAGAAAGAGCGCGCCAGCGCGGGCCTGGCCGCGATCCAGGCCCTGTTCGACTGACCCACCGCACGGGTAGAGCCGACCGTTGGTCGGCTGCCCAAAGCGCGTCGGCTGCCGTATCCCGGCTCGAAGAGCAGCCGACCAACGGTCGGCCCTACCGTGTTCCCGCAGCCGACCAACGGTCGGCTCTACCGTGTTCGGGGCGCGCATTGCACAATCGGTGTATCGCTTTCCACCGGTACCCGCATGTCCGCCGTGATCCAGACCGACCGCCTGCACCTGCGCCTGATCGATCCCGATCATGACGCGGCCGACATGCTGGCCCTGCTCAACGAGCCGGGCTTCATCCGCAACATCGCCGACCGCGGCGTACGCACCTTGGCGCAGGCGCGCGACTACACCGCCGAGCGCGTGCTCGGCAGCTACACCCTCAATGGCTTTGGCATGTACGCCGTGATCCGCCGCGAGGACGGCGCATGGCTGGGCAACGCCGGTCTGGTCCGCCGCGCCGGGCTGCCGGCACCGGATATCGGTTATGCACTGCTGTCGCAGTACGAAGGCCACGGCTACGCATTCGAAGCCGCGCGCGGGGTGATGCACTACGCACGCGATGTGCTCGGTCATGCCGATCTGTACGGCATCGTCTCGCCGGACAACGTGCGCTCCGCCGCGCTGCTGCGCAAGCTGGGCATGGAGGATCGGGGGGACCTGCTGCTGCCGCCGCCAAACGAAGACGTGGTGCTGTTGTTCGCCACCCCGGGCGCGCCGGCCCCCCAACGGTAGAGCCGACCGTGGGTCGGCTGCGCTTCACCGCCAGCCAATCGCAGCACGGGTAGAGCCGACCGTTGGTCGGCTGCGCTTCACCCCCCAGCCAATCGCAGCACGGGTAGAGCCGACCGTGGGTCGGCTGCGCTTCACCCCCCCAACTGTGCGCGCAGCTCCGCCAGCTGTTCCTGCAGCTCGGCCACGGTGGCTTCCAACTGCTGCACGCGGGACTCCAGCGCCGGATTGGCAGCGCTGCCGCCGCCGCCGGACGGCGCCGACCGGTACTGCTCGGCCAAGGCCTGCACGTCCACCGGGCCGGCCATCAGGTGCATGTAGCGGTCTTCGCGCTGGCCGCTGGCGCGCGGCAGCTGGATCGCCATGCCGCGCTGGATCATGCGCTCCAGGTGGTGGCGCAGTTCGTCCACGTCCTGGAAGCGGACCAGCCGCTCGCTGCGGGTCAGCAGTTCATTGAGGGTCTGCGGGCCGCGCAGCAGCAACAGGCCCAGGATGGCCAGTTGCTGGCGGGTCAGGTCCAGCGCGGCACCGGCGCGGTGCTCGTAGCGCTCGGCGCGCGAGGAGTACTGCTGGCGCGCCAGGCCCAGGGTCTCCAGCTGGCGCAGCGCGTGGTGCACATCGCCGGCCGACAGGGCCATGACCGGCTCGCGGGCGGTCTTCTGGTTGGCCGCCACCTGGGCGGCGTTGACCGTCAGCGGGTAGGCGTCCGGGGTGGTCGCCTCCTTCTCGATCAGGCAGCCCAACGCGCGGGCCTGGGCCGCGCTGAGCACGGGCAGGGCAGGGGTCTGGGTGTCGTCGGTCATGGGGCGCTCCGGGGTGTTTCAGGGGCGTGCAGCATAGCCGAGCCCCGCCTGTGGCATGAATGCCGCGGGACAAGCCGGTAAACTGGCGCGAATCTGTTGCCGGTGAATGCCATGCGTCGTAGTGCTGTTTCCCTGTCCGTGCTTGCCTGTGCCGTGCTGGCACTGAGTGCCTGCAAGCGCACTGAAACCCCGGCCGATGCCGCCCCGCCGGCGGCCGCTGCCGCGGCGAGCGCGCCGGTCGCCACCGGCGATGCCGCCGTGGCTGCCAATGACAACCTCAACGCGGTGCTGTGGATGCAGCGTTCGCAGGAGTACCGGGCAATCACCGAGCAGACCTACCGTTCGGCGGCCGATCACCTGGACAAGGCACTCAAGGAGCCCAACTGGGACGCGCTGGTGCCTGAAGAACGCGGCAATGCCGCCAAGGGCCTGAAGCCTGCCGTGGTGCTGGATGTGGATGAAACCGTGCTGGACAACTCGCCCTACCAGGCCCGCCTGGTGCGCGATGGCAAGGAATACGACGAGCTGAGCTGGGACCAGTGGGTGGCTGAAAAGAAGGCCAAGGCGATTCCGGGCGTGGTCGATTTCGCCAAGGCCGCCAATGCCAAGGGCGTGACCCTGCTGTACATCTCCAACCGCGCCGTCCACCTCAAGGAGGCCACCCTGGCCAACCTGCGCGAGCAGGGCCTGCCGGTGGCCGATGACAGCGTGTTCCTCGGCCTGGGCACCGTGGTGGACGGCTGCGAGCAGGCCGGCAGCGAAAAGAACTGCCGCCGCCGCCTGGCCGGCCAGAAATACCGCGTGCTGATGCAGTTCGGTGACCAGCTGGGCGACTTCGTGGAAGTCACCGCCAACACCAACGATGGCCGTGACGCGCTGCTGCAGCAGTATCACGACTGGTTCGGCGAGCGCTGGTGGATGCTGCCCAACCCGACCTACGGCGGCTTCGAGCCGGCCCAGTTCAACAACGATTACAGCCAGTCGCGCCAGGCCCGCCACGACGCCAAGCGCGCCGCGCTGGATTACGCACCGTGAGCCGCGCGCCGCTGCCGCTGCGGGACGAGGAGCGCCTGATCTTCGCGCTCGACGTGCCCGGCCGCGACGATGCGCTGGCCTGGGTCGATCGTCTCGGCGATGCCGTGTCGTTCTACAAGATCGGCATGGAACTGCTGGCCTCCGGCGAGTACTTCGAGGTGCTCGATGCACTGGCCGCACGCGACAAGCGGGTGTTCGTCGATCTCAAGTTCTTCGACATCCCGGCCACCGCTGCGGCGGTGATCAAGCGCCTGTCGCAGTGGCCGGTGAGCTACGCCACCATCCATGGCTGGCACCCGGCGATGATGGAGGCCTGCGCGGCCGCCAACGGCAGCGACATGCGCCTGCTGGCGGTGACCGTGCTGACCTCGATGGGCCGCAGCGACCTGGCCCAGATGGGCATCGACCGCGAGCCGGTCGAGGTGGTGGTGGAACGCGCGCTGGCCGCCCAGGCCGCCGGCATCGACGGGGTGATCGCCTCCGGCCAGGAGGCCGGGCCGATCCGCGCCGCCACCGGCGCCGGGTTCTCGATCGTCTGCCCGGGCATCCGCCCCGGGGGTCCGGTCGGCGATGACCAGAAGCGCACCGTCGGCGTGGCCCAGGCCTTTGCCGACGGCGCCGATGCGATCGTGGTCGGCCGCCCGATCCGGCTCGCCAGCGACCCGCAGGCCGCCGCGCGCGCCCTCCAGGCCGAGATCGCCCAGGCGCTCGCCGCGCGCTGAGGCGGTGACGGGGCCGGACGCTCCGTCACACGCGGTTTTTCTGTACATTCAAGGGCTTGCGCACCGAGCGCAGGGTCGGCAGGTCTGCCGGCTTGCCGCTGTCACCGAACAGGCCGCAAGATGCGGACCGGTCCGGGGAGTCCGAATTCATGTCCATGTCGTTGAAGCCGTGGCAGTACCGAGGGCAGGCGTTGGCGCTGGCCCTGTGCGGGTTGGTGCTGCTCAGTGCCTGCAGGGACAAGCAGATCGATCCGGATGCACCGGCGTCCGAGCCGGTCGCGGCCCTGCAGCAACTGGCGCAGCGGGTCGCCGACAACGATCTGGTCGGCTACGCGAAGGCAGCGGTGCCGCCCACCCAGTACGCCCGCCTGCAGGGCGCCTGGCGTCAGGGGCACAGCCGTTGGCCGCTGACCGAGCTGCCACTGGATGGGCAGTTGTTGCCGATGCTGGCCGCGCTGTCGCGGCCGGATGCGCCGCAGCGGCTGCAACGCTCGTTCGATACCCAGATCGCCGGTCAGGCCACGCAGGTCCGCCAGGCGGCCCACTCGATGGGATTGTTCGGCGAGCAGTACCTGAGCAACCAGAGCGAGTACAGCGACAGCGAGCGCGCCCATTACACCCAGGTGGTGAAGGCGCTCAGCCGCTGGGCCGCCGCGGCGCCACTGACCGACAAGCAGCGGGCAAAGACGACCATCACCCTGCTCACCGCTACCGCGCGCACTGCGGGGCTGTCCACGGATGCCGAACTGCAGGCCGCGGGCATGGAAGAGAGCCTGCGTCGCCTCGGCCCCTTCATCAAGGCCTTCAAGACTGCGCTGGCCAGTTACGGGCTGTCGCTGGACGCGGCGTTGACCGAGCTGCGTGGCGAGCTGACGTCCGAGCTGGGCGACGATGCCGTGGTGCGCATCCAGTACACGTTGGCCGGCGAGCAGATCGACGCCCAGGTGCGGATGACACGGCGCGACGGGCACTGGTATGTGACCCGCACGCTGGAAGACACCGATGCGCTGCTGCAGGCCGCCGACGCCGCGCAAGCTGAACATGATGCCCGCCAGGCCGCTGAAGCAGAGGCGGCTGCGACGGTCAAGGACGGTGCTTCTGCACCGGCTAAGCCATAATGAAGCCGATGCCGAACCAGAATCCCCTGCCTTTCCCCGGCGAAGAGCCGCCCAAGACGCCGGACGCTACGTCCTCGTCGCCCGATACCGTGCCGTCCGACGGTGCTGCCGCCCCGGTTCCACCGGCCGCTGGCGCGCCCGTGGAGGCCGTTGCCGTCGAGGCGGAGCCGTCCACTGTTGCGCCGTCCGCGATCGTGCCCGGCACCCGCCCCCCCAGCGGTCGCCCGCCGTGGTGGGCGCGCATGCTCGGCCGTCTGGTCGAGCCGTGGCTGTCGCTGAAGATCGAACCGGAGCACCCCGGCCAGTACAACGACGGCCGCCCGGTGGTCTACGTGCTGGAGGACTACGGTCTGTCCAACGCGCTGATCCTGGACAAGGCCTGCCGCGAAGCCGGCCTGCCCTCGCCGCTGGTGCCGATCGCCGGTGACCCGACCGGGCGCAAGCGCGCCTACCTGGCCCTGTCGCGCCGGAGCAGCAGCAACTCGCTGATCCCCGAGCAGCGTGGCGCCAAGACCCACTCGGACTCGTTGGCCAAGGTCCTGCAGGCGCACCGCGCCCGCGGCGAGCTGGACGTGCACCTGGTGCCGGTGTCGATCTTCGTCGGCCGCGCGCCGGACAAGCAAAGCGGCTGGTTCGCGGTGCTGTTCTCGGAAAACTGGGCCCTGGTGGGTCGTTTCCGTCGCCTGCTGGCGGTGCTGCTCAACGGCCGCAGCACGATCGTGCGCTTTGCCCCGCCGATCTCGCTGCGCACCACGGTCGATGAGGGGCTGGACCCCGAGCGCACCGTGCGCAAGCTGCAGCGCGTGCTGCGCACCCATTTCCGCCGCATCCGCGAATCGGTGATCGGGCCGGATCTGTCGACCCGCCGCCTGCTGGTGGACAAGGTGCTCGACGCGGACACCGTGCGCGAAGCGATCGCCTCACAGGCCAAGCGCGACAACTCCAAGCCGGCCGATGCCTGGAAAAAAGCCCACGCCTACGCGTGGGAAATTGCCGCGGACTACTCCAGTCCCGTGGTGCGCTCGGCCAGCTTCATGCTCAGCCATGTCTGGAACCGCATCTATGCCGGCGTGCTGGTCCACCACCTGGACAAGTTCAAGGCGGCCGCGCCCGGGCACGAAGTGGTCTATGTGCCCAGCCACCGCAGCCACATGGATTACCTGCTGCTGTCCTACCTGCTGTACGACCGCGGCATCGTGCCGCCGCACATCGTGGCCGGCATCAATCTCAACCTGCCGGTGGTCGGCACGCTGCTGCGCAAGGGCGGTGCGTTCTTCATCCGCCGCTCGATCCGTGGCAACGCGCTGTACTCGGCGGTGCTCAGCGAATACGTGGCGCAGCTGGTCGCCGGCGGCTACTCGATCGAGTACTTCGTCGAAGGCGGCCGCTCGCGCACCGGGCGCCTGCTGCAGCCCAAGGGCGGCATGATCTCGATGACGCTGCGCGCCTTCCTGCGCCAGCCGCGCAAGCCGGTGCTGTTCCAGCCGGTCTACATCGGCTATGAAAAGCTGATGGAAGGCGGCAGCTACCTGGACGAACTGTCCGGGCGGCCGAAGGAAAAGGAATCGATCTGGTCGCTGCTGTGGTCGATCCCGAAGGTGCTCAAGCAGAACTACGGCCAGGTCGTGGTGAACTTCGGCGAGCCGATCGCGCTCAACGACGTGCTCGCCCAGCGTGCGCCGGACTGGAACGGCCAACCGGTCGGCGAGGACGAGAAGCCCTCGTGGTTGTCCGGCACGGTGGATCACCTGGCCGAACGTATCCAGGTGCATATCAACGGCGCGGCCGACGTCAATCCGATCAACCTGCTCGCGCTGGCGCTGCTGTCCACGCCCAAGCATGCGATGGGCGAGGCGGACCTGATCGCGCAGATCGAACTGTGCAAGACCCTGCTGGTCGAGATGCCGTACTCGGACCGGGTGACGGTGACCCCGCACTCGCCGGAGCGGATCATCGCCCACGCCGAGGAGATCAACGTCCTCACCCGCATCAAGCATCCGCTGGGCGACGTGCTCAGCGTGAGCGGCGACACCGCGGTGCTGCTGAGCTACTTCCGCAACAACGTCATCCACCTGTTCACGGCCTCGTCGTGGGTGGCCTGCTGCTTCCAGAACAACCGCCGCATGAGCCGTACCGGGCTGGTCCAGCTGGGCCGCACGGTGTATCCGTTCCTGCAGGCCGAGCTGTTCCTGCCGTGGACCGAAGACGAGTTCGCCCAGCGCATCGAGCAGACCATCAACGTGTTCGTGCGCGAAGGGCTGCTGCAGAACATCAACGATGACGACGGCGGCATCCTGGCGCGCAACACCGGGCAGACCGACGAAGTCTTCCGCCTGCGCGCGATCGGCCATTCGCTGCAGCAGGCGTTCGAGCGCTATTACATCGCGATCTCGGTGCTGGTGAAGAATGGCCCCGGCACGTTGGGCGCGGCCGAGCTGGAAAGCCTGTGCCAGCAGGCTGCACAGCGTCTGAGCCTGCTCTATGCGCCGGCCGCGCCGGAGTTCTTCGACCGCACCCTGTTCCGCGGTTTCATCCAGAAGCTGCGCGAACTACGCCTGGTGTGGCCCGATGAAAACAGCAAACTGCTGTTCGATGCGCGCCTGGACGCGTGGGCAAAGGATGCGAAATTCATCCTCGGCCGCGAACTGCGCCATACCATCGAGCGTGTCAGCCCGGAAGCGGCCAAACCGGAAGAGCCGGTCAGCACGGATTGACGGAAGCGGATGCGCCGAGGCGCATCCGGACGTATCCGCACGCATCCGGACGCATCCGCACGCAGCCGGACGCATCCGGACGTATCCGAATCTAATTGCGTTCGCCAGCAATTCGTAGGTACCGACCGTTGGTCGGTACCCGCGCGCAAGCGCGGCACAAGCGTCCGCAGACCAGGCAACACGGCGTGCACCGATTGACCGACGCTGACCACCGTCCGAAGCCACATGACAGGGGTTCATGTCGCCGGGACGAACGGCAGCCGACCAACGGTCGGCTCTACCCCCGGAACATGGGCGGTGATCGGGACGAACGGCAGCCGACCAACGGTCGGCTCTACGCGGGTTCGTCCGGAATCAGCATGTCTTCCAGCTTGGCGATGCAGTCCTTCAACTGCAGCTTGCGCCGCTTCAGGCGCTTGGCGTCCAGCTCATCGTCGCCGTTGGCGGCCATGCGCAGGATCTGATCGTCCAGCGCACGATGCTCCTGCCGAAGGACGGCAAGGCGGGCAGTGATATCGGCGGGTGTCATGGTGTCCACAAGCTCCGAGCATACACATCCCGGATGACCGCCGGGAGTGAACGCAGTCACTTCCTGGCCCCTGTGAGGGCGCGTTGCAGCCGGTAGAATGCGTGCATGAGCGCTGCTGTCATCCGCCTGCCCGATCCCGTCCCGCGCGCCCGCGATCCGCGTGCGCCCGGCGGTGTGCAGGACCGGCTGGCGCGGCAGCTGCGGCGCCAGGTCGGCCAGGCCATCGCCGACTTCGGCATGATCGAGGCGGGCGACAAAGTGATGGTGTGCCTGTCCGGTGGCAAGGACAGCTACACCCTGCTCGACATCCTGTTGCAGCTGCAGAAGAAAGCGCCCGTACCGTTCGAGCTGGTCGCGGTGAACCTGGACCAGAAACAGCCGGGCTTTCCCGAGCAGGTGCTGCCGACGTACCTGGCCTCGATCGGTGTGCCGTTCCAGATCATCGAGCAGGACACCTATTCGGTGGTCAGCCGGGTGATCCCGGAAGGCCGCACGATGTGTTCGCTGTGCTCGCGTCTGCGCCGTGGCGCGCTGTACCGGCATGCGGCCGAACACGGCTACACCAAGATCGCGCTGGGCCACCACCGCGATGACAGCGTGGCCACGTTCTTCCTCAATCTGTTCCACCACGCCAAGCTCTCGGCGATGCCGCCCAAGCTGCGCAGCGACGACGGCCAGCACATCGTGATCCGCCCGCTGGCCTACGTGGGCGAGGCAGACATCAGCGCCTACGCGCAGGCGCGTGCGTTCCCGATCATTCCCTGCACGCTGTGTGGCAGCCAGGACACCCTGCAGCGCCGCCAGGTGGAACAGATGCTGCAGCAGTGGGAGCGCGAGCAGCCCGGGCGCATCGACCAGATCGCACGCGCGCTGGGTAACATCCATCCCTCGCAGCTGGCCGATCCGGCCCTGTTTGATTTCATGGCACTGGGGCGCGCCGCGGCGGCCCCGCTGCCCGATCCGCCGGCCTGGGCCGGCACTGCCCACGACCTCGGCGACGCCTCCGGCCCGGCCTGAGCCACGCCGGTGCGCCCGCCCTCCCTTTCACGCTCTTACTCTGGACGTCCATGTTCTTTCGCAACCTGACGCTGTTCCGCTTCCCGACCGCCACCGATTTCTCCGAGGTAGACACCCTGCTGCCGCAGGTGCTGCTCAAGCCGGTCGGTCCGCTTGAAATGAATTCGCGCGGCTTCATCTCGCCGTTCGGCCGTGAAGAAAAGGCCGTGTTCTCGCACCGCGTCGGCGATGCGCTGTGGCTGACCGTCGGCGGTGAGGACAAGATCCTGCCGGGCGCGGTGGTCAACGACCTGCTCGCGCGCAAGCTCGAGGAAATCGAAGAGAAGGAAGGCCGCAAGCCCGGCGGCCGCGAGCGCAAGCGCATGAAGGACGATCTGCTGCACGAGCTGATGCCGCGTGCCTTCGTGAAGAGCTCGCGTACCGACGCGCTGATCGACCTGACCCACGGGTACGTCGCCGTGGACTGCTCGAGCAGCAAGAAGGGCGAGAACATGATGTCCGACATCCGCGGCCTGCTCGGCAGCTTCCCGGCGATGCCGCTGAACGCCGAAGTGGCGCCGCGCTCGATCCTCACCGGCTGGATCGCCGGCGAAACCCTGCCGACCGGGCTGAGCCTGGGCGAAGAGTGCGAGATGAAGGACCCGGCCGAGGGCGGTGCGGTGGTCAAGTGCCAGCACCAGGAACTGCGCTGCGACGAGATCGACAAGCACCTGGACGCCGGCAAGCAGGTGACCAAGCTGGCCCTGGTCTTCGAGGACAACCTGTCCTTCGTGCTGGGCGACGACCTGATCGTGCGCAAGCTGAAGTTCCTGGATGGCGCGCTGGACCAGCTCGAGCACGCCGACGATGACGGCCGCCGCGCCGAACTGGATGCCCGTTTCGCCCTGCAGAGCGGCGAAGTGCGCCGCCTGTTCCTGCTGCTGGAAGAGGCGTTCAAGCTGAGCAAGGCGGACTGATCGGTTCCGATCAGTCCCCAGTCATGCGCCGGTCACGGCCGGCGCTATGCTGTACCCATGTCCGGATTCCTCCGCCGCCTGATTTCGCCGGCTGTCAGCACGCTGCAGCGCGATACGGTACGGCTGCGCCTGGAGGATGCCGAGATCGATGTCCTGCGTGTGCGCGATCCGCGTGCGCGCCGGATCAAGCTCAGCGTCGATGAGCGCGGCGTACGCCTGACCCTGCCACCGCGCGCCAGCCTGGTGATGGGCGAGCGTTTTCTCGACCAGCATCGCGGCTGGTTGTCCGAACAACTGCGCAGCTACCAGGCCACCAACCTGCCGCCACCGCTGGTGATCGGCGAGGCGGGGGTGCTGCCGCTGCGCGGTGAGCTGCTGCCGCTGCGCTGGGAAACCGGCCGCTACGCGCACATGCGCGTGGACGAACAGGGCGCCTGCCTGCACTGGCCCACGCGCGGGACCGATGCCACGCTGCGCCGCACCCTGCGCGAGTTCTACGAAGCACAGACCCGTGCCGATGTCGGCCAGTGGCTGCCGCGTTACCTGCCCGGCCTGCCGCGTGCACCGGCGCGGCTGCGGCTGAAGGTGATGTCCTCGCAATGGGGCTCGCTGGCCCCGGACGGCAGCATGGCGCTGGATCTGGCCCTGGTGTTGGGGCGGCCTTCGGCGTTCGAGTACGTGCTGGTGCACGAGCTCTGCCACCTGATCCAGGCCAATCACTCGCCGGCGTTCTGGGCGGAGGTGGAGAAGCGCTTCCCGGCGTGGCGGCAGGAGCGCGATTATTTTCAGGCCGAAGGACGGCGGTTGAAGGCCATGCTGCGGCAGCTGCTGACCCCCACCCCGTAGAGCCGACCGTTGGTCGGCTGCGCATGACATCCAACCCCGCGATCCTGGCGTACCGACCAACGGTCGGTACCTACCGGGTGGCGCGGGCGGTGGCGGCCTGCGCCCAGCGCGCCGCCACCCGCGGCGCGGTGATACACACGGCCTGGTCGGTCACGGTGGTGACCGCGCGCTCCAGCAGCTGGATGTCGGCTTCGTGCTGGCGGGCCACGTGCGGGTCTTCGAAGAAGATCGCGCGCTGGCAGTGGCCTTCCAGCACGCGGTCGGCAATCTGCGCATCGCCGCCCATCGGGCCGCTCTGGTAGCGCGTCACCCATTCCTCGCCCTGCGGCCAGCCGCGGCTCCAGGCCAGTTCGTTGAGGCGCTGGCCGGTGGTGCCGGTGCCGACCCGGCGGCGGAAGCGCGACAGCACCGCGAAGTGCTCATCGGCGAAGGCCAGCATCGCCGGCTTCATCGCGTCATGCGCGATCAGGGCCAGCGTGTGCTGTTCGAAGGCGTGCAGGTCATCGGCGCCCGGGTCCGGCGCCAGGCCAGCATGCAGGCGCTCCACCTCGACCCAGTCGCGCGCGGTGGCGACGGTGGAGATGAAGGGTTTACCGTGGATCACGCACTGGCGCTTGAGCGCGGTCGCTTCGGGAAAGACCGAGGACGGATCGACCGGGTCCATCAGGTAGATCGCGCCGTCCAGCGTGCGCTCCGGCGTGCCCATCCCGACCACCTCGGCGACCAGCTTCATCAGGCCGCCCTCGCGGCCGTTGGGGTAGCGGCGCAGCGGGGCGAAGTCCTGCAGGAAGCCCAGCCGCTGGATCGCATCGAAGGTGCGCCCGACCGCATGCAGCTCGACGCCCAGTTCGCGCAGGCCGGTATCGCTGGCACGCAGCCAGCGGAACAGCGCGGCGTGCTTGTCGTGGTGATGCAGGCGGTTCGCGGCCAAGCCGATGCGCATGAGGGCAGTCCAGAGGAAGACCGCGCCAGTGTAATCCGCTCAGGTTGCGGGGAAGCAAGCATCGAACAGTGATGGAGATCACGCGTCTTCACGCACTTTCGTAGTTGTTGCATGGTCTCGGGAGGGGCCGTATCCGACAGTGGTGGTCGTCCGTCAATCAGGAAACCCCTGCCATGACCCTCCCCCGTTCCCCCATCGTCTCCTCATCATCGCCCGCCTTGGAGACGGGCCGCCGCATCCGTGCGCTGGCCACGGTGCTGCGCGAGGCGCCCCGGGCCGATGCCGAGGTGCTGCTGGCCGGGCTGGCGCGCATGCTCGATGCGCACATGGGCCGCGGCCACGACGATGTGGTCAGCAACCGCCGCATCCGCGATCAGCTGGACAACATCGAGCTGCTGATGGCACTGGAGATCGAGCGCGCCGGTGTGCGTCACACGCCGGTACCTGCGGTCCCGCGCGCCGCTTGAGAGCGCGCTTCGGTAGGGCGCCGTTACGCCGAAAGCAGCTGCACGATGCTGCCGGCCGCATCGCGGCCCTCGGCCACGGCCGTCACCACCAGATCCGCACCGCGCACCGCATCGCCACCGGCGAACAGGCGCGGGTGGGCGGTCTGGAACGGCAGGCGGCCGCTGCCACCGGCCACGATGCGGCCGTTGTGGCCGGCTTCCACGCCCTGTTCGGTCAGCCAGGCCGGCGCAGTCGGCGAGAAGCCGAAGGCGATGATCACCACGTCCGCTTCCAGCAGCGATTCACTGCCTTCGATCGGTACTGCGTTGCGGCGGCCCTGGGCATCCGGTTCGTCCAGATGCGTTTCCACCACCATCACCCCGATCACTTCATCGTCCGCACCGGCTTCGATCGAGAGCGGCTGGCGGTTGAACAGGAAGCGCACGCCTTCCTCGCGGGCGTTGGCCACTTCGCGCGCCGAGCCGGGCATGTTGGCCTCGTCGCGGCGGTAGGCGCAGGTCACCTTGGCCGCACCCAGGCGGATCGCGCTGCGCACGCAGTCCATGCCGGTATCGCCACCGCCCAGCACCACCACGCGCTTGCCCTCCAGGTCGGGCAGGGCGATCTGGTCTTCCCAGCCGGCAATCGGCCGGCCGTGGGCATCGCTGCCACTGACGATGCGGCTGTTCTGCACCAGGAACGGCAGCGCCGGCAGCACGCCCTTGAGGTCCTGGCCGAGCAGGCCACCATCGGTATAGCGGTACGCGCCGGTGCCGACGAACACCGCGTCGTACTCGGCCAGCAGCGCATCGATGCTCACATCGCGGCCAATCTCCACGCCGAGGCGGAACTGCACGCCCATGCCCTCCAGCACGTTGCGGCGGCGGCTGATCACCGATTTGTCGAGCTTGAAACTGGGGATGCCGAACTGCAGCAGCCCGCCGATCTGTTCGTAGCGGTCATACACCACGGCCTGGATGCCGGCATGCGCCAGCTTGTCGGCGCACGCCAGCCCGGCCGGGCCGGCGCCGATCACCGCCACGCGCTTGCCGGTGGCTTCCACCGCGCTCATGTCCGGGCGCCAGCCGGTGGCCAGCGCCGTATCGACGATGTACTTCTCCACGGCGCCGATGGTGACCGCGCCGAATTCCTCCAGCGTGCAGCTGCCTTCGCACAGGCGGTCCTGTGGGCACACCCGGCCGCACACTTCCGGCAGCGGGTTGGTGGAGTGGCAGAGCGTGGCCGCTTCGTGGATGCGGTTTTCCTGTACCAGCTGCAGCCACTGCGGGATGGCGTTGTGCACCGGGCACTTCCAGCTGCAGTACGGATTGCCGCAGTCCAGGCAGCGGCCGGCCTGGAACTGCGCGTCTTCCTTGCCGAACTTGCCGTACAGCTCGCCCCAGTCGCCGGAGGTGCGCAGTTCGACCGGGATGCGCTGCGGCATCGTCCGGGGCAGATCGAGGAACTGGAAAGCTTGCTTGCGGCTCATCGGTGGGCCCTGCGGTGGTGAGTTGCCGGCCAACGGCCGGCACTACGATTTGAGGTTGCCGGCCAGCGGCCGGCACTACAGCGGTGGGATGTACAGCGCCGGCGTGGGGCTGGCGCCGTGACCCCGGTCAGGCGGCGCGGCGCAGGGATTCGGTCAGCGATTCGATGCTGGCCGCCTTCGGTTTGACCAGCCAGAACTTGCCGACGTAATCGCGGAATTCATCGAGGATCTGCTGCGCCCAGATGCTGCCGGTCAGCTCGCGGTGGCGGCTGATCAGCGTATGCAGGTGCTGGCGGTGGTTCTCGAAGCCTTCGGCGGAGATGCGGTGGATGTCGATCAGCTCGTGGTTGTAGCGGTCCACGAAATCGCGGTCGATATCCAGCACGTAGGCCAGGCCGCCGGTGAAGCCGGCGCCGAAGTTCAGGCCCACCTTGCCCAGCACCAGCACGATGCCGTCGGTCATGTATTCGCAGCAGTGGTCACCGGCGCCTTCGATCACCGCCAGCGCGCCGGAGTTGCGCACGCCGAAGCGCTCGCCGGCACGCCCGGCCGCGAACAGCTCGCCGCCGGTGGCGCCATACAGGCAGGTGTTGCCGATGATCGCGGTGTTGCGTGCTTCGAAGCGCGCGCCACGCGGCGGGCGCACGACCAGTCGGCCGCCGGCCATGCCCTTGCCAACGTAATCGTTGGCTTCGCCTTCCACTTCCAGCTGCAGGCCACCCACGTTGAACGCACCGAAACTCTGCCCGGCGGTACCGCGGAAACGCAGCGTCAGCGGCGCATCACTCATGCCCTGGTTGCCGTGCGTGCGCGCGATCTCACCGGACAGGCGGGTGCCGATCGAGCGGTCGGTGTTGTGGATCAGGAAGCGGTGTTCACCGCCGAGCTTGCCGGCAATGGCCGGGGCCAGCAGGCCGTCCATCTGCGTGGCCAGGCTGTCCGGCGATTCGTACAGGCGCTGCGCGGCGCAGTGGCTGCCGGCGTACTCGGCCGGGTTGAGCAGGCGCGACAGATTCACCTTGACGCCCGGGCGCGGCGAGACCTCCAGCTGCTGCAGCAGGTCGGTGCGGCCGACGATCTCGTCCAGCGAGCGCACGCCCATGTAGGACAGCCAGCCCCGCACTTCCTCGGCCAGCAGGCGGAAGAAGTTCTCCACGCGCTCGGGCAGGCCGGTGAAGTACTGCGCACGCAGGCGCTCGTCCTGGGTGGCCACGCCGGTGGCGCAGTTGTTGAGGTGGCAGATGCGCAGGTACTTGCAGCCCAGCACGATCATCGGCGCGGTACCGAAGCCGAAGCTGTCCGCGCCCAGCAGCGCGGCCTTGATCACGTCCAGGCCGGTCTTCAGGCCACCGTCGGTCTGCAGCAGGGTGCGCCCACGCAGGTCGTTGGCCACCAGCGCCTGGTGCGACTCGGCCACGCCCAGTTCCCACGGCACGCCGGCATAGCGGATCGAGCTGACCGGGCTGGCACCGGTACCGCCGTCATGGCCGGACACGGTGATCAGGTCGGCGCCGGCCTTCACCACGCCGGCGGCGATGGTACCGACGCCGGCATGGCTGACCAGCTTCACCGACACCAGCGCGGTCGGATTGACCTGCTTGAGGTCGTAGATCAGCTGTGCCAGGTCTTCGATGGAGTAGATGTCGTGGTGCGGCGGCGGCGAGATCAGGCCGATGCCCGGCTTGGCATAGCGCAGCCGCGCGATCAGTTCGTTGACCTTGTGGCCGGGTAGCTGGCCGCCTTCGCCGGGCTTGGCGCCCTGGGCGACCTTGATCTGCAGCACCTCGGCGTTGACCAGGTACTCGGCGGTGACGCCGAAGCGGCCCGAGGCCACCTGCTTGATCTTGCTGCGCTTCTCGGTGCCGTAGCGCACCGGGTCTTCGCCGCCTTCGCCGGAGTTGCTGCGGCCGCCGAGCCGGTTCATGGCAATGGCCAGCGCTTCGTGCGCCTCGGGCGACAACGCGCCCAGGCTGATGGCGGCGGTGTCGAAGCGGCGGAACAGGTCTTCGGCCGGGGCTACTTCGTCCAGCGGCGTGGGCGTGGGCGCGGCCTTGAGCTGCAGCAGGTCGCGCAGCGCCGACACCGGGCGGCCGTGCACGGCCTCGCAGTAGCGCTGCCAGTCCGCGGCATCACCACTGCGCGCGGCACGCTGCAGGGTCATGACCACGTCCGGGTTGTACATGTGGTATTCGCCGCCGTGCACGTACTTCAGCACGCCGCCCACATCCGGGCGCAGCAGGTCGTTCCAGGCACGCACGGTGAGTTCGCGGGCTTCGTCGTCCAGGCGCGCAAAGCCCACGCCGGCCACGCGCGAGGCGGTATCCGGGAAGCACAGGTCGACCACCTCGTCATCGAGGCCGACGATCTCGAACAGCTGCGCGCCGCGGTAACTGGCCACGGTGCAGATGCCCATCTTGGAGATGATCTTGGACAGGCCCTTGTAGATGCCCTTGCGGTAGCGGCGGCCGATCTGAGACTGCTCGCCGCCCTTGCTCAGCTGCAGGATGCCGCGCCGGCCGAGGTCGAACAGGGTCTGGTAGGCCAGGTACGGGTACACCGCGGTGGCACCGAAGCCGAGCAGACAGGCCATGTGGTGCGCGTCGCGCGCGGTGCCGGTTTCCAGGATCAGGTTGACGTCGCAGCGCAGCCCGGCGTTGGACAGGTGATGGTGCACCGCGCTGGTGGCCAGCAGTGCATGCACCATCGGCCGGTCGGCGACCGGGTAGCGGTCGCTCAGCAGCAGCATCACGATGCCCTCGCGGGCGGCCGCCTCGGCCTCGGCGCAGATGCGCTCGATGCCGGCCTTCAGGCCTTCGTCCAGGCTGTAGGACAGATCGATCAGCCGGTTCTTGTCGGCGTACTGCTCCATCTTGATCAGCTGGCGCAGCTTGCGCTGGCTGAGCACCGGCGAATTGAGGATGACGTGGTTCACCGTCTCCGCACCGGCATGGAAGATGTTGGTCTCCTTGCCGAGCTGGGTGGACAGCGACATGACGCAGTCTTCGCGCAGCGGATCGATCGGCGGGTTGGTGACCTGCGCGAAGGCCTGGCGGAAGTAGTCGTAGAGCGGGCGACTGTGCTGGCTGAGCACGGCCATGGGCGTGTCATCGCCCATCGAGCCGGTGGCTTCCTGCTCGGTTTCGGCCAGCGGCCGCAGGATCTGCTCGACCTCTTCGGTGCTCAGCTGGAACAGCTTGTGATAGCTGCGCAGGGTGCGCTCGTCGAACGGCTCTTCCACCAGTGATGGATCGATCAGCTCGGTCTGCAGGTAGGTCACGCCCTGCTGCAGCCACTGCTTGTACGGTGCGCGGCCGCGGTTGATGCGGTCGATGGCGTCCGAGTCGAGCAGGTCACCGCGCTTGAGGTCGATGGCCATCATCTCGCCCGGCCCCAGCTTGCCCTTGCGCACCACGCGCTCGGCCGGCACTTCCCACACACCGGCTTCGGAGGCGACCAGGAAGTGGCGGTCGGAGGTGAGCATCCAGCGCGCCGGGCGCAGGCCGTTGCGGTCCAGCGTGCAGGCGGCATAGCGCCCATCGCAGGCCACGATGCCGGCCGGGCCGTCCCACGGTTCGCTGTTGAGGCCGTAGAACTCGTAGAACGCGGCCAGGTCGGGGTCCTTGAACTCCAGCGACTGGGTCGCCGGCGGCACCAGGATGCGCAGCGCCTGGATCAGGTCCATGCCGGCGCTGACCATCAGCTCCAGCATGTTGTCCAGGCTCTGCGAGTCCGAGCCATGCATGGAGATCACCGGGTCGAACTCGCCGATGTCGAAGCGCGGGGTCTTCCACACCTTGCTGCGCGCCTGCGCCCAGCGGCGGTTGCCCTCGATGGTGTTGATCTCGCCGTTGTGGGCGAGCATCCGGAACGGATGCGCCAGCGGCCAGCGCGGCAGCGTGTTGGTGGAGAAGCGCTGATGGAACACGATGGCGCTGGAGGCCAGATCGTTGCGCTGCAGATCCACGTAGAAGCGGCTCAGCTTGTCCGGCAGCACCATGCCCTTGTAGCTGATCGCATTCGGGCTGAGCGTGGTGACGTAGTAGTCGGCGTGCTCGCGCAGCTGCTGTTCGCTGCGGCGGCGGGCCAGGAACAGGGCCAGGGTGAAGGTGGCCTCGTCCTGCTCCGCACCGGCATCCACGAACACCTGTTCGATGCCCGGCAGGGTGTCGCGGGCCAGTTGCCCGCACACGCTGGGGTCGGTGGGCACCACGCGCCAGCCGACCGGCTGGCAGCCGGCGTCGCGCAGCTGCTGTTCCAGCGTGTCGCGGCAGGCCTGTGCGTCGGTGGGGTCGTGCGGCAGGAACACCACGCCGGCGGCGAACCGCGCGCCAAGGGTGAGGCCGGCCTCGGCGGCGAGCGCTTTGAGGAACACGTCGGGACGGCGCAGCAACAGGCCGCAGCCGTCACCGGTGACACCGTCGGCGGCGACGCCGCCGCGGTGGGTCATGCGCGAGAGTGCGGCGATAGCCGTGTCGACCAGCAGTCGGGACGGCTGGTCGTCGAGTTGGGCGACCATGCCGAAACCACAGGCATCTCGCTCATCTTGCGGGTCGTAAAGCCCTTGGCGGTTGCGGGGGGCCATCTCTGCCTCAATGTCGGGTGAGCGGCGACACTCGTCCCCGCTCAATCCGTTGAGCGCATCTGGAGGCACCGGATGACTCGACTAGAGCATAGTTGCTGCAACGCCGCAATACACGGTTGCAGGCGCAACCAAACCCCTGTGTTTCAGGGGTTTTCTCCGTCGCCTGTTCAGCCGCAGCGGACGCCGGCCACCACGTTCTTGGCATCCACTTCCACGTTCAGACGCTCGCCGATGAACTCCATCGTGGTCATGTCGTTCGGCTTGAGCACGCGCACGCTGGTGGCGCCGGCATCCTGCTGGGCCTGGCTGCCGAGCTCGGCGGTATAGGGCTGGCCGACCAGGCTCTGCACCTGGGTGGCATCGCAGCTGCCGACCGGCGGCGCTTCGGTCGCCTTGCCGGCTTCGTCGGTCGGCGCGGCGGCGGCTTCGGCCGCCTTCTGCGCATGGGTGGCGACGGCCTCCTGCTCGTCCATCGGCGGGGCGCTGCACGCACCGAGGACCAGCAGGGCGGGGAAAAGGGCAATCAGCCCGAAAGAACGCCGCACGCGGCGGAACGACAGGGACGACATCGGTACTCCAGAAAGCGAGCCAGTAAACACTGGAGGATATCGCCAAGCGCGGCGTGAGGTGTTTGTGTTGCGTTATTGACGCGGCGCCGCACCGGCAGCGGTAACACTGCGTTTCCCTGATCCGCGCCGCGTCCATGAGCCCGAGCCGCACCACTACCCCCGAAGCCGCCGCCGCCCGCCAGGCCGGCCTGCGCTATGTCAGCGATGAACTGCCGGGCATTGCCCGCCGCAAGGCCGGCAAGGGCTTTGCCTACCGTGATGCCGATGGCGCGGCGATCCGCGATGCCGCCACCCTGGCCCGGATCCGCGCGCTGGCGATCCCGCCGGCGTACACCGATGTCTGGATCTGCGCACTGCCCAACGGCCATCTGCAGGCCACTGGGCGGGACGCGCGCGGACGCAAGCAGTACCGCTACCACGCCGATTGGGCGCGGGTGAGGGGCGATGGCAAGTTCGATCGCATCATTGCCTTTGGTACCGCCCTGCCCACGCTGCGCCGGCGCCTGCGCCGCGATCTGAAGCTGCCCGGCTTCCCACGCGACAAGGTGCTGGCGATCGTGGTGGCGCTGCTGGCACAGACGCTGGTGCGCGTTGGCAATGAAGTCTATGCACGTGACAACCGCTCTTACGGGCTGACCACGCTACGCAACCGCCACCTCGCGCTGGTCAAGGGCGGCCGGGCGCAGATGCGCTTCCGGGGCAAGTCCGGGCAGGCGCATGAGGTGGATGTGGATGACCGCGAACTGGTCAAGCTGATCCGTGGCTGCCAGCAGCTGCCCGGGCAGGCGCTGTTCCAGTATCGCGATGACGATGGCGCGGTCCAACCGGTGGACTCGGGCATGGTCAACGACTATCTGCACGATGCGATGGGCGAGGATTTCAGCGCCAAGGACTTCCGCACCTGGGGCGGCACGCTGGAGGCGATCCGTCAGCTTGCCGTGACCGAGCTGCCCGAACCCTCCAGTGAGCGCGCGCTGGCAGCATTGCAGAAACAGGTGGTATGCGAGGTCGCCAACCTGCTGGGCAACACACCGTCGGTGTGCCGCAAGGCCTATATCGATCCTTGCGTATTCGATGGCTGGCGGGCCGGCTCATTGAAGGCCCTTGCCGGCCTGCGTGGCGAGCGCCAGTGGGAACTGGCCACGCTGAAAGTGCTCAAGGCCGCGCGGCGCACCGTCCGGCGTGCCCGCGCGGGATGAGCGTAGCGGTCAGCCGCAGTAGAGTGCGGTGATGTTGTTGGTACGACCGGTTTCAATGGTCAGCCGTTCGCCGCCCTGTTCTGCACCCGGGGTGGGATTGGCCGCGCCACTGGCAGTGGCGCCACTTGCGGCACGCTCGCTGCGCACGACGATGACCTGCAAGCTGTCGCTGTCCACGCGGGCACGCTCGACCGTGGCTTGCGATGCCGCCAGGCCCACGGCGCCGCGGACCTTGTCCACGTGGCACTGGCCGGAAATGACGCCGTCGATCGGCTGGACCTGCGCGACGGGGGTGCTGCTGCAGGCGGACAAAGCAAGGACGGCCACAGCCGCGGACAGGTAACGAAGCATGCGACGCACTCCATGGGAATTGCGCTCAGGGTGCATCGGTGCCCGTATGCGGCGCATGAATCTCTACACGGTGTGGGCACGCTCCATTCACCGTCCCTGGCCGCCGGGTTGACCATAGTGGGGCTGCGCATTCCACGGCGGCCATCGCCGCGACGAACATGCGCCCGCGTGAGACCCACGCATCTGATCCGGCAACAGGAGTCGAACATGGCCACGGCCAAAACCCGTAAGACCACCAAGACCCCCACTTCCCGCAAGCGTCCGCGTCCGGCGGAGGCGGCTGCCGCGGCGGCCGAACCACGCGCCCGTACCCCGGTCGTCAAAACCGCGACCCGCAAGGCCGCCGCCACCGATCCGCGCGCTGCGCGCGTGGCGGCCCGCCAGCGCCGTCTGCAGGACCAGGAAAAGGCCAAGGACGCGCGTGCGGCGAAGAAGGCCGCGAAGGCGCCCACCACGAAGGCCGCCAAAAAGACCACCCAAGCGGGCACGCGCCGCCAGCCGGAAAAAATGCCGGCCGAGCAGCTGGCCAAACCGGGCAACGAACACGAGATGCAGCTGGCCCCGCGTTTCCTCGCGCCGGACTACCAGGGCAGCGGCAAGCTCAAGGGCAAGCGCGCGATCATCACCGGCGCCGACTCCGGCATCGGCCGCGCGGTGGCGGTGCTGTTCGCCCGCGAAGGGGCGGATGTGGCGGTACTGCACCTGGATGAAAAGAAGGACGCGAAGATCACCCGCGAGCACGTCGAGAAAGAAGGTGGCCGCTGCGTGGTGATCGCGGGCGACGTGCGCGATCCGGCGTTCTGCAACAAGGCCGTCAAGCAGGTCGTCAAGGCCTTCGGCGGTGTCGACATCCTGGTCAACAACGCGGCCTTCCAGCTGCATTGCGATCGTCTGGAAGACCTCGAGGACGAGCACCTGCAGGAAACCCTGCAGACCAACATCGGCGGCTACATCCAGATGGCGCGCGCGGTGCTGCCACACCTGGGCGAAGGCGCGAGCATCATCAACACCGGCTCGGAGACCGGCCTGTTCGGCAGCAAATCGCTGGTGGACTACTCGGCCACCAAGGGCGCCATCCATGCCTTCACCAAGGCGCTGGCCAGCCAGCTGCTGCCACGTGGCATCCGGGTCAACGCGGTCGCCCCGGGCCCGGTCTGGACCCCGCTCAATCCGGCCGACAAGAAGGCGCCGGATGTAGCCGAGTTCGGCCAGGACAGCGACATGGGCCGTCCGGCGCAGCCGGAAGAGCTGTCGCCGGCCTACGTCTTCCTCGCCTCGCCGATCACCGCCAGCTACATCAGCGGCGTGATCCTGCCGGTGATGGGCGGGCCGCGCGGCTGATCGCCGGCGCGGGCGCGTCCACGCCGTAGAACGCGGCGATCCGTGGAATGAAAGTCTGCGGGTTGGCCCCGACCAGGTTGGTCAGCACCACGATGGCCAGCCCCTGGTCGGGGTAGACGATGAAGGCCGAGCGTGCCCCGCCCATGCCGGCCACCTGGCGCTGCGGTGCACGTTGCAGCACCGCCCAGCCGGCCCCCCATGCGCCGTCGCTGCCGTCATCGAGCCGTTCCGGGGTCCACATCCGGCGGGTGCCGGCGGCGTTGACCAAGCGGTTGCCGGTCAACGCGACCAGCCACTGCGCGACGTCGTCGCCAGTGGTCAGCATGCCGCCGCCAGCCCACAGCCCGGGGGTCATGTCGTAGAACCAGTGCGAGAGCCGTGGCGCGGCGTCCGGCGCATCGGTGCGGCGCGGGAACCAGCTGTAGATCGTGGCGCTGTTGGCGATCAGGTCGTAGCTGTCGCCGAACGTGGATGACGGCATCCCGGCCAGATCGAACTGGCGCGTGGCTACGTAGCGGTCGTACGGCATCGCGGACTGTGCGGCGATGATTCGTGCCAGCAGCACGTAGTTGGTCTGGTTGTACGTGAAGCGGGTGCCGGGCGCAGCGTCTACCGGGCGTTGCGTCACGGCGGTCCAGGCGGCCGCCTCGGTCCCGCCGCCGAGCAGGCCCTGTGCATCCAGAATGTCCGGCAGTCCTGAGGTATGTGCCAGCAACTGGCGCACCCGCACCCCGCGCCACGCGTCGGGCAGGTCGGCGAGATAGGCCGAGATCGGCGCATCCAGGTTCACCTTGCCTGCTTCGGCCAGCTGCATCATCGCCACCGCGGTGAATGACTTCGTCGCCGAGTTGAGCGGAAAACGCGTGGCGCGCGTGGTCGGCAGCTTGTTCTCGACATTGGCCAGTCCGTGGCTTTCGGACAGCACCACTTTCCCGTCCTGGACCACGGCGATCTGCAGCCCGGGAATACGCAGCGCATCCATGGTCTGGCCGATGAACTGCCGGGTCTGCTGGTTGGCGGTGTCCACGTTGCCGGCTTGGGCGTGCACGGCCAGCGGGAACAACAGGGCGACGATCATGATCACGCGACGGGTGGAACGCATGCGGTGGGTCCTTGGCGAGGCGGGCGCGATGCCACGGCGGAATGCGGCAGGTCGAAGGCTTGGATGCGGGCCGGGGCGAAAAGGTTTAAGGCCCACGGGCTGTCCACTGCGCCGCCTACCGTTCGTCGGCACCCTCCATCCGGCACTTGACGACACCTGTAGTCACTGGCACGGTAGCGACACGTGTAGTCATAGGGAGAGCGTCATGCGCGGCAAGACGATCGGGGACCAGGAACTGGCCCTGCTGCAGTACATCGCGGAACAGGACCGCCCCAGTGTCGGGGAGGTCGCCACCGGCTTCGGGGAGCCGCGCGGGCTGGCACGCTCGACCGTGCTGACCATGATGGAGCGCCTGCGCGCCAAGTCGTACCTGAGCCGCAAGCAGGTGGACGGTGTCTACCGCTATGCCACCACCAGCGGCCAGGACAGCGTGGTGCAGGGGGCCGTGGCCAGCTTCGTGGAGAAGACGCTGCAGGGCTCGGTCTCGCCGTTCGTGGCGTTCATGTCGCACAAGGTGGATGTCAGCGATCAGGAACTGGCCGAGCTGGAAGCGCTGGTCGCACAGTTGCAGTCACGCAAGCGGGAGGGCTGAGTCATGGACATGATGATGAGTGAAGTGCTGATGCGGCTGGGCTGGACCAGCCTACAGAGTGCGGTGCTGGTGGCGCTGGTGTGGGGCGTGTGCCGGCTGCTGCCGCAGCTGCCGTCCGCCACCCGTTGCCGGCTGTGGTGGCTGGTGGCCGCGCAGGCCGTGCTCGGCCTGCTCTGGAGCAGCCCGCTGGAACTGGCGGTGTTGCCGGCCCCGGCGGCGGTGACGGCACCGGCGATGGCGCTGCCCGCGTTCGAGGCCGCCATGCAGGCCGCGCCGGTCACGTACGCCGCCACTGCGCTCGAGTCGGCGACGATGACAGCCTCTTGGCCCTTGCTGCTGCTGGCCGCGTGGGCTGCCGGTGTGCTGCTGATGCTGATGCACAGCCTGCGCGGCTACCGCGCCAGCCGCGCGCTGGTGCGCAGCGCCACCGAGTGCACCGACGCCGGCCTGCAGCAGGCGCTGCAACTGGCCGCCGAAGCGCATGGCCTGCGGCGCTCACCGCAGCTGAAGCTTTCCGCGCAGATCCGGTCGCCGCAGTTGATCGGCCCGTGGCGGCCGGTGCTGCTGCTGCCGGCCCGCGAGCTGCCGACGATGTCGGCGGACGATCTGGACATGGCGCTGACCCACGAACTGATCCATCTGCAGCGCCGTGACCTGTGGTGGGGGTTGCTGCCAGCGCTGTCGCAGCATCTGTTCTTCTTCCATCCGCTGGTCCACGTGGCGGCCCGCGAATATGCGCTGGCTCGCGAAGAAGCCTGCGATGGGGCGGTGGTGGCCGGGCATGATCACTGCCGCCATGACTACGGTCGCCTGCTGGTGCAGCTGGGTGTGGCGCCCCGTCCCGCCGTCGGCGTGGCCAGCGCCTCGCCGAACCTGCGCAGTCTCAAGCGCCGGCTGCGGACGCTGCAGCAGACCCGCAGCGTCCCGCGCGTGGCCTCGCTGGCAATCACCGCGCTGTTCGTGGTGATCGGTATTGCACCGTTGCGTCTGGTGGCTGCACCGCCGCCGCCGGCCGCACCCCAGGCACCGGTCGCGCCGACCGCGCCCACCCCGCCCGCGCCACCGGCCCCGGCACCCGAACCGCCGCCGGCGCCACCGCCGGTATCCGCCCCGCAGCCCCCGCAGGCCCCTGCTGCACCGCGCGCACCGGCGCCGTCCGAGGCCCTGGCTGACGACGTGAGCTTCGTGACCCACGGTAAACTCAACATCACGCGTCAACCCGCGCAGGCCTTCGTGTTGATTGGCGGCGAGAGCAATTTCGTCGATGCCTCCGTCGCTGATCTCAAGCAGGCACGACGCGATGCCGGCAACGATCAACCGGCGCTGTGGGTGCGCCGCGGCCAGGACCGCTATCTGATCCGCGATCCGGCGGTGCTCAAAGCGCTGGGACACACCCAGACGGAAGTGGCCGCGCTGGGAACGGCGCAGGCCGAGCTGGGCAACCGCCAAGCGGCGATTGGTCAACAGATCGCGGCGGCATCGTTGCAGATCACGGCCGATGCAATGGCCTCGGTGGATGTCAGCGCGGTGGTCAACAGCGCGATCAGCGATGCCGGTCTGGATGCCGCTGTCGAAGCTGACCGGGCGGCCCGCCAAGGGGCTCGCCAGTCACGTGCAGCGGCGTCGGCCGCCAGCCAGGCCGCACGCGAAGCACGTACCGCCTCAGCCAGGGCGGTGGACGCGCGCCAGATCGCGCTGGTGGCGCGTGAGCAGGCCGAACTGGGCAAGGAACAGGCGCGCCTGGCACAGCAGCAGAGTGTGGCCTCGGCGCGTGCGGTGCGTGACGTGCGCACCGCGATCGATCAGGCACTGGCCAGCGGCAAAGCGGAGCGCGTGCGCAACTGATCGCCCCGTTCGCCACGGCGGCCTGCGTGCCAGGCCGCCGGCTTCAACCGATTAGCCGCAGTTGGCCCGCACGATCCGGTTCTGTTCGTCCACTTCGATGCTGAGCCGGTCTTCGCGGAAATCCATGGTCATCGCCATGCCCGGCTTGAGCACGCGGGCATTGCGGGCACCGCTGTCCTTCACCGCCTTCTGGATCACCGCCTCGGTGGCAGTCTGCCCGGTCAGGCCGGTGAGCTTTTCCGGGTCGCATTGGGAGGCGCTGCCGGCTACCGCAGGCGGGGCGGTCGAGGTCGGGCTGTCAGGCGGCGTCGCGGCGGTCTTGGCCGGAGGGCTGCAGGCGGCCAGCGGCAGGGCACAGCCCAGGGCGAACAGAAGGTTCAGACGCATGTGGTGGTCCTCCCACGGTAAGTACCCGCAGTGTCCGTGGGCCGGCCTTTACACCGCGTCAATGGCCTGCAGCGCCAACGTCTCCCGGTCGCGCTGTTCTTCGGCCACCAGCCGCCGCATCAGCAGCGCCAGGGTCACCACGTCCTGGTGGTTGTGCTCGGCTACCCGGCGCAGGTTCACCGCACTGCCGCCGCGCAGGTAGTTCAGCCACGCAGCCGGCGCTTCCGAGCCGGGCAGATCGTCTTCGCGCACGATCTGCAGCAGCTGCCGCTCGATCGTGGCCAGCCGGCAGTTTTCCCAGGTGCCGCGATAGCGGCGGCGTGTCGGGAACAACAGATCGACGTGATCCAGCGGCGTGATCGGGCAGCGCTGCCGGGCCAGCCGATAGCGCGTCTTGAGCAGCGGGGCGTCGTAGCAGCGCCCGTTGTAACTGGAAAACACCGTGCTCGGCTGCAGCCAGCCGGCGAACTCGCGCAGCATCGCGGTTTCCGCGGCCATCGTGGTCATCAGCAACTGGCGGATGCGCAGGCCGTCGCCACGTTCGGGATGCGTGTGCCAGTCCGCGGCACCGATCATGAAGGCGCGGGTGCCGGTGCCGCCGGCCAGGCCGGTGGTTTCGGTATCGAAGAAAAGCAGGTCCTGCGGCTGCACCTGTTCACCCTCGCGCTTGGCGAAGGCCAGCGACAACGGTTCGGTCGGAATGGCTTGGGTAACGAACGATTCGATCAGGAACAGGCCCGGCGCGATTTCCTCACCCGGCACATGGCGGTCCTTGGCATTCTCGCGCGGGGGGGCCGTGCTGAGGCCGCGATCGCGCAGGCCGAGCAGACGGCGCAGGCCACCAATCTCGGGCTTGCGCAGCGCCGGCGCGGGAGCAGGAACAGCGGGAACCGCCGGTGCGGCCTCGCGTGCGGCCGCACCGGTTGGCTTGTGGCGGATCTCCTGCTCGACCCAGCCGAAGACGGAGGCCGGTGCGGGCGTACGCGCACGCGCATCGTTGGCGGCGGGCGGAAGCGGGGTGCTGCCCGTGTCGCCGGGAGCGCCCGTGTCATCGGCAGCGGATCCGCGCCCAGCGGCGATGGCCGGACCAGAGGCAGGCGCCGCTGTCGCATCACCGGCCTGCCGACGCAGCAGGCGCAGCTTGTCCAGGCTCAGGCTCACGGGGTCACCACCTCGGCGCTACGGCGCTCCTGCTCTTCAGCAGACGGCAGCGCGGCGCTGTCGAACAGATCCAGCACCTTCAACGCCAGCGCCTTGGGCGTGGTGGCATCGTCCTCCTGGCCGGCCAGCACCGGGCCCACGCAGGCCGGGCAGCCGGCCTTGCAGTCGCAGCCCTGCACCAGCTCGCGCGCGCGCAGCAGCAGCTCGGCCTGGCGCACCCAGAGCGGTTCGCTCAGGCCCACACCGCCAGGGAAGTTGTCGTACAGATACACCGTCGGCACGAACTGCTGCTGCAGCTCGATCGCGCTGGCATCGAACTCGGCGCCGCGCAGCTGCCCGCGTCCGCTCTGGTCGGCCACCGCGAACCACGCGCCATCGCCATTGCCGACCGCCTTCTGCAGATCGCGAGCATCGGCCATCACCGCCACCGTGGCGACGATGTGCAGCGCGTAGGCCGCACCGAGGAAGCCATCCAGCGCTTCCTGCTTGCTGTCGAACGCGGTCAGCAGCAGCGCCTGCGGCAACTGCCACCACACCGCGGTGGTGTGCAGCTCCTGGTCGGGCAGATTGACCGGGCCGTAGCCGATGTTCTCGTGGGTGTAATAGCGGATCTTCTTGTAGCCGGCCACGCGGCGCACCACGTGCACTTCGCCGTGGTGCGAATCGCCACGCCCGGCGATGCAGCCATCGAAGCGGTCCAGCACCTTGAGCTTGGTGAAGTCGATGCTGTCGGTGTAGTAGTCCACGTGGGTACGGGTGACGTAGGCCTTGCGGCCTTCCCAATCCAGCCGCTCCACCTGGTAGGGGGTGGACTGCACCATGTGGATGGCGCCTTCATACAGCGTCAGCGCGGCGGCGGAGTAATCCACCTCGGCGATGATCTGCTGCTTGCCGTCGCTGCGGTCCACCACCACGAAGTTGCCGTCGGCGACCGAGCGCAGGCTGACCGCGTTGGCCGGGTAGCTGTCGGCGATCCACTCCCAGCGGTCGCCTTCGCGATGCACCACCTCGGTTTCGGCCAAGGCTTCCAGGAACACCAGCGGATCGATCGGGCCGAACGGATCGCCGGCCAGGAACGGCAGCTCGAAGGCGGCGCAGCGGATGTGATCGAACAGGATCAGCGGCTGGTCCGGCGCGGTGCGCGCATGCTCGGGCGAGGCGTCGGCGAAGAAGTCCGGATGCCGCACAACGTATTGGTCCAGCGGCTGCGAGCTGGCCACCATCACGCCCAGTGCGGGCTGCTGGCGCCGGCCGGCGCGGCCGAAACGCTGCCAGGTCGCGGCGACGCTGCCCGGATAGCCATTGAGGATGACCACGTCCAGGCTGCCGATATCCACGCCCAGCTCAAGCGCCGAGGTGCTGACGATGCCGTCGATCTGCCCGGCGCGCATCGCCCGCTCGGTCTCGCGCCGTTCGGTGGGGAGGTAGCCGCCCCGGTAGGCGCGGATACGGGCCGGCTTGCGCGGGTCGTGGTCGAAGATGTCCTTGAGGTACTTGGTGAGCACTTCAACCATCAACCGGCTCTGCGCGAAGATCAGGGTCTTCAGGCCGGACTTGATCGCGATGCGGGCGATGCGGTTGCTCTGCGAGCGCGCCGAGGCCCGCAGGCCGAGATCGGCATTGACCACCGGCGGGTTCCACAGCAGCACATGCTTGGGCCCGGTCGGCGCGCCGGATTCGGTGATCGCGGTGACCGGCGCTTCGATCAGCGCCTCGGCATGCGCCTGCGGGTTGCCGATGGTGGCCGAGCACAGAATGAACTGCGGCTCCACGCCGTAGAACGCGCAGATCCGCTTGAGCCGGCGCAGCACGTTGGTGACGTGGCTGCCGAACACCCCGCGGTAGGTGTGCACCTCATCGATCACAACGTAGCGCAGGTTCTCGAAGAACTGTGCCCACTTGGTGTGATGCGGCAGGATCGCCTGATGCAGCATGTCCGGGTTGGAGACCACGATGTCGCCGTGCAGGCGGATCGCCTGGCGTGCATCGCCCGGCGTGTCGCCATCGAAGGTGAAGGCTTTCACGCCCAGGTCGCCGGCGCGGTTGAGCTCCAGCAGCTCGGCCACCTGGTCCTGGGCCAGCGCCTTGGTCGGGAACAGGTACAGCGCCTTGGCCTTGCCCTGCATGGCGGCGCTGACCACCGGCAGGGTGTAGCACAGCGATTTCCCGCTGGCGGTCGGGGTCACGATGGCCACGTGCTCGCCCCGCTGGCTGGCCTCCCAGGCCTGCGCCTGGTGGCTGTACAGCTGCTCGATGCCGCGTGCTTTCAGCGCGTTGACCAGGGCATCGGGCACATCGGCCGGGATCGGCGCGTACTGGCCCTCGCGGGCGGGAATCGTAAAGCTGCCGGTGATGCGGTCGTTATAGCGGCGCTGCAGGCGCGCAGTCAGCAGCGCACCATCGCGCGAGGGCAGCCCATCGGTGGTGGCGAGGTTGCGCTCGGCGTCCTCGGTGCGCTTGGCGAGTTCGTAAGCCATGGTCACAACGGTCTGCAAAGGACGCTATGGAAACATGACCGCGTCTCAATGTCTGAGACATCGCGACGCAGGCCGGTGAATGGTTCAGTGCCCGCCCGCGCTATCTGGACAGCTGCCAGCAACGAAATCTGAAGGCGGCGTCCGTATGCTTGAGGGAGCCCGCACACACAAGGATGGCGCCGCAGTGGCATTACGTGGACACCAAGGTGCAGTTCTGCTGGCCAGCCTGCTGCTGGCCGCCGCCGCGCAGGCACAGCAGGTGGCGCCACCCGAACCCGTGGAGCCGCCGCCCCCGACAACGCAGGGGGATGTCACCACGCTGGGCGAGGTGCGCGCCCTCAAGCCCGACGACGAACCGCTGGACCTGTACCGCTTCAAGAATCCGGTACAGGTGCAGCCCAACCGCTTCAGCCGCACCTGGAGCGAACCACCCTCGCCGGAGCAGGTCAGCATGAGCGGTGGCTATCTGATGATGGGCATCAACAAGGGGCTGGCCGCCGCTGCGCAGGGCGTGAACAAACTTACCGGCGGACCCGACCAGATCCAGTCCGCGAGCGCCCGCCCACCGCCGGAGCTGACCGACGAAGAGCAGCGTCGCGCGCAGGAGGTGTGTGCGCAGCAGGGTGGGTGCCCGGTGCTGCGGGAGCCCTGATCGGTCAGGGCGACCAGCGGTGCATCGGCGCTGGCCGCTGGAGGATGTCCGCGTCCAGCGCGCTGCGGCGTGCGATGGCCCGTGGCACGTAGCGCACGCACTGTACCGCGTGGAACAGCATCAGCAGCAGCGCTGCCAGCAGCCATGCGCAACGGCCCAGCCCGGCGATGGCTGCATCGGAGGGCTCGGTCGGATCAATCTCCAGCCACTGCGTGCGCCCATCGTGGATACGCGCAGTGACCGTGCCAGAGACGGTGACCGGTCGAGCGATGGTCGCGGTGGCGCGCATGCGCTTCCACTGGTCATGCGCCGTGCCGAGCCAGGCGTCGCCGACAGAGTGGAACTCAGCCGGCGAAGCCGTCACCAGGACCACGCCGCCCTGCTGCTGTGCGAGCAGCGCAGGCGTCTGCGCCGCCCACCGCGACAGCACATGCGCATCGGCCGCCTGCTCGACCGCGGTGTTGATCTTTCTGATCACGTGGCTGGGAAACGCCAGGCCCTCCGGACCCGCCTGATCGCTGGCGAGGCGGGCGGCGCGCATGAGCGAGGCCCAATCCTGGTCGCCATGCGCGGTGTGATCGCTCTGCCAGGACAGCAGACGCAGCAACCTTGACTGAAGGTCGCCGCAGGCATCCAGGGCCTGCACGCACGCGGCATCGACGCGCTCCAGCAGGTCGCCCAGTCCGGTTACCTGGCGAAAGGGTGCCAACAGATCGGTGGTCCCGGCGTACTGCGTACGCAGCTGCGTATCGTAGGACCCCAATCTCAGGATCGGTTCTGCGATCTCCAGTTCAGCCATCGGCACCTGGGGCACTCCCCAGCGGACCCGGTCGCAGTCGGCGGTGGCCACGGTATGGCCGTGCCGCTGCTGAGGCACCAACTCGCACGTTGCGCGCACGCGCAGGTGCACACCATCGCCGATGGCGGGAGGGCGTTGCAGCAGGCTGCCGGGGTCAGCATCGGTACGGAGCTGGTGCGCCGAGAACAATCGCATCGCGCGCTGCACTTCGTAGGTGGGGCCATCGCTGGCACTCAGCGCAAGGCACAGCGACACCAGCGCTACCGCGAGCATCAGGGCATGCCGCGCCAGCGGCACTGGTGGATATCGACGATGCTCATCCAGCATCGACCAGCCCGGATCCAGGGACAGTACGCGCCGGCTGTGCCGGTATATCTCGGCTTCGATTGGGTGACCCGCCTGCAGTCCCTTCGATTCGTTCCAGTCGTGGCAGGGGCGAATCCGCTGGTCGTTGCCGATCAACACGTGACATCCGGTGCCCGCAGGATCGCCGGGGCGCAGAAGCTGCAAGCGGTTCAGGCGACCATGCACCCGGTCGATTGGCTGAAGGGCAGCCGGACCAACCTGCCGACGCAGATAGAAGCCGGCCGACAACAGCATCAAGGCCAGTCCTGCACCCAGCACGCCCCAGGCCCACGGGCCGTTGTCCCAGAGCAGGGCCACGCCGCAGGCATTGGCCAGCAGGGCCAACCCGGCAGCCGCCCACGGCGTACCGGGGCGGCGACGGAGCCGGCGTTCCTCCGGATGCTCCATGCGCTCGCCCACGTGTCGTGCGGGCGTCCGTAGCGCGCGCGACCCTGCTGTGGTGATATCGAATGCATTGAGCCGCACCACGATCGCATAGCCCGGCCCCAGAACGACCTCTGCGGTGTTCTGCTCGGCCAGGTGGTCCGCCGCATCAAAGGGCAGCAGTACGTCCACGCCGCCCACGCTCTCCCGCACGAATGAGATACCCCGGTTGCGAAACACTTCGCGGATATGGGGGCCGGTCAGTGCGCGCACCTCGGCATCCACGGTGAGGTCAAGGCAGGCATGGAGCGGCGCCAGGGCGGCGCGCTCTTTGACCGACAGCACACGCAGGGGTGCCTGCTCGCATAACCGTTCGAAGAAATGACGGGCGTCACGCCGTCGTTGCCACTGTATGACCGGCGCCAGAAACAGGAGGACGAGCACGCCGAATGCCATGATCTTCATCGCAAGCGGGCTGCCTCAAGGGGGACGGTGTACCAGGCCGATGTCCCCATCGAGTCGATCTTCACCATGGCAGGTGCATTCGTCATGCTCATGTCAGCGTGTGGAAAACCAGGCAGGTTGGCAGTTTGCCGGCGCGCTCACCATGCAAGAAGTTGTAGTTCATGGCACCACGGGAACGCGCTTCTGCCGAGCATCACCTCCGCGCGGTTGCAGTCGCTGAAATGCACCATGACGTCGTACGGGAGAATGACGTGGGTGCCGCCAGCAGTGTGCGGCGCATGCCAGCCGGAAGCATCACGACTGACCTCTGGGCCTGGTGATCCAGACCATCTGTCAGGTTTTCCACGCACTGACGGTCTTCTAAAGGACGCACGCCCACATGGAGAGCCGCATGCTTACCCCTGACACCGTTCTGCCGTCACCTCACGCAAGCGCCTGGCCCGCCCGTCGCATGTGGCACTGGTGGGCCGCAGCCTGGCGCATGTACCGGCAGGCGCCGATACGCTGGTTCGGGCTGTCCCTGGTGCCGATGGCGCTCGAACTCGTCCTGCAGGTGTCCATTCCGGTGGCCGGCGTGGTGCTGTCCAAGTTCGTGGTGCCGGTCGCATCGGTGTGGTGCCTGATCGTCCTGGACCAGCGTGTGCGCAATGGCCGCTTCGCCATAAGGCAAGGCATGGCCCGGACGTTCCGGCTGCGCGGCCGTCTGCTGCAGTTGGCCGTGTTGTCAGCGAGTGTGTTCGCCTTCCAGATCGCGCTGCTGTGGATGTGGGTCGGGCCGTCGGTGGCGCTCGGCGTGGCGACGGGGGATCCGGCGGTGGTCACCCAGCTGACCCGCCTGCAGCTGGCCACCGTCTTCGCGGCGGGGACGCTGCCGGGCATGCTGCTGTTCTTCACCGCGCCGCGGGTGGTGCTGGAGCATGCAGGAGTGGTGGAGGCATTGCACGAGAACCTCCGGCTGCTTGGCGTGGGCTGGCGGCCGCTTGCGGTGTACCTTGCGCTATCGATCCTGCTGGTTGGCAGCGTGGTGTTCCAGCCGTGGTTGCTGTTGCCGTTGCTGCAGCTGGGGTATGTGGGCTACTGGGCCTACCGCGATGCATTTGATTCCGTTGCCGCTGACTGAGCCGCCGCCTTGCCGCTGCCGACCGCCGCTGACCTGCAGTCCATCCTTCGTGAGCACTGGCCGATGCTGAGCCGACTGGCCCACAGCTACACGCGCGATATCGCCCGCCGCGATGATCTCCTCCAGGAAGTCAGCATCGCGGTATGGCAGGCGCTCCCGCGCTGGCGTGGCGACGGCTCGTTGCGTGCCTTCGTCGCACGTGTTGCCCACAACCGCTGCGTCGATGTATTCGCCAAGGAGCAGCGCCTGTCTGCCAGTGATCTGGATGAGACCTGGCCCGATCCGCATGCCGATCCGCTGCGCCATGCCGAAGCACAACAGCAGCGCGATGGCCTGCTGACTGCCGTTCTCAGTCTGCCACTCGGCTACCGGCAGGTCGTGTCCCTCGCGTTGGAGGGATTCGCCCACCGCGAGATTTCCGAAGCGCTGGGGCTGGAAGAGAATGCGGTCGCGCAGCGGTTGAGCCGCGCCAGGCGAATGCTGCGAGATCTGATGGGAGCTTCGCGATGACCGCGATCGACGACGAGAACACGGGGTGGGATGCACTTGCGATGCGCTGGCAGGCCCAGCCCAGCGGAGTGCCCGATGTGCAGGTACTTCAGCGCGAGGTGCATCGCCGGAGCCGCCGCCTGCGCATGGTCTGGAGTGTTGAGGTGGTCCTGGCAGTACTGTCGCTTGCCAACTGCGTCCGGGCATTGTCACTGGGTGAGCGACTGCCTGTGCCCGCCGGACTGGTGTGGTTCCTGATCGGGCTGATCATCGCCATGACGGGCTGGACGCTGTGGCAACGCCGACGCCAGTGGTACGCGAAGGCACTCGATGCACGCGCGCTGATGGCGTTCGAAGCTGAGCGCTCACGCACGGCGCTCCGTATCTGGCGCGTGTCGACATGGGTGAGTGTGGCGCTGTGGACGGCGATGACGCTCTGGGCATTGTTCACGGCGCAGGGACGGATGCCGATGGTGCAGGTTGCACCCCCTGCGGCATGGGCCTTGAACATCGTGGTCAATGCCGTCGTCGTAGGGGTGTTTGCGGTCGCAGCCTGGGTGGTATGCCGCCGGCACCGGCAGCGACTGCAGCGGTTGCATTCACTGGAGAGGATGATGGACGTTGACTGAGCTCAGCAGGCATTACTGACACCCTTGGCGTATCACCGTGCAGGGGCTGCCACCCGCCGCCGCTCCAGCCACCACAGCAGCCCGGCCGCCAGCACGAAGGCGAGCAGCCACGGCCACCGTGCGCCCGGCGTCTCGACCACGCCAGCCGATGCTGCGGCGGCGCCGGTGGCCAGGCGCTGGGCCGTCGCGTCGCGCAGCTGCTGCCGATACAGCGGTCGCGCGCTGGCCGGATCGAAAACGTAGAACGCGTGGCGGTCTTCACCCTGCTGCAGCTGATGCCAGCCCGGCTGGTTCGGCCAGTAGCCGGCGCAGTGTTCGGCACCGCTGGCCGGGTCAACCCGAAGCGGGATCAGTGTGCCATCCGGCGCGCGCACCTGTGCCGACTCCCGAAGCTGGCACAGTGCCACGCGCTCGCCGGCCCAAGGGGTGGTGGTCTCTACGCGTGGCGCATCCGCGGCGGGAAGCGGGCGCGCCACGCTGGCCAGCACGCCGCTCCACAGCTCGGCGTGGCGATCGCCGCGGCCGGCCAGCACAAGCCGATAGGTGTCGGTGATGGGCAGCAGTGCAATGCGGCCACGTCCGAGGGCGCGATGGCCACCGACTGCCATGCCCTTGTCATCGTGCAGCAGGGGTGTCACATCGCTGATCTTCAGGCCCAGCTGCTCCAACACCGGTAGCGCGGCCTGGTGCGAGGCGGTGTCGGCCTCATCGATGTAGGCGGTGGTGTCCGATGCGGGCCGCTGTGGGCCGCGGCGTGCCTGCAGCAACGCAGCGTCAACATCGGCCGGCAGTGACAGGGACACCGCTTGGTTTCCGCCGGTGACGGTCAGTCCCCAGCTGCGCAGCGTCTGGCGGGCGCCGTCGCCGAGCGGGCCGCCGGTGCGGACGAGCACGCCCAGCCCGCCGCGGATCGCCTGCTGCAGCGCGCTGCGTTGCGCGCCCGACAGCCCGCCCAAGCTGCGCTCATCCAGTACCACGACATCGGTCTCAGCCAAGGTGGCAGCGGTAAACGCGATCGGTGCATCGCCGAGTGATACCCCACCGCCGGCGTTGGCCTGCGCCTGCACCCGCAGCCCGGCATCGGTGGCCCAGCGGCGCAGGTACTTGAACTCCGGGCCGGGTGCACCGGCCAGCAGCAACAGGCGGGGCGTCGCCGCGGCCGCGGTGTCCACGGGAACGGCAAGCGTATCGATCACATGCTGTTCGGCGTCGAGCAGCCGCAGGCCGAACACGCTCTGTCCGGCGACGCGGGCCACACCGCTGAGTTGCATCTTCCCTTCGGCATCTGGCGTAGACCTGTCGATGACCACACCGGCAGGGTCCACCAGCTCGGCGCGTGCCTTCGACACGCCCTGCGCGCGCGCGCTGACGGTGAACACCGCACCGGGCGCAGTGACCGGCGGCGGCTGCAGTGCGATCCAGCCCTGTGGTGCGCTGGGCAATTCGATACGTACGCCACGGGGCAGCGCGGCATCGCGATCGCGGGCCGACAGGCCATCGCCGATCAGCCGAAGGGAGGTGGGACCCGGATGCTGGCGCAACACGGTGGCCAGGTCGGGTGCTGCGAGGGCGTCTGCCACCTTCGTCGCTTCCGGCAGCGCGACCACGGTCTCGCCCGGCGCCGCCGACCAGCGCACCTGATCGGCCGCGCCCGTCAGCACGGTCAGCTGGCCACCGGCCACGCGCTGCATCGGTGGCACCAGGGTCAGGTAGAGCAGCACGGTCACCACGGCCTGCAACACCAGCAGGGTGGCGAACACGCCGCTTGCCCGCGCCGGTCCACGCCACTGCTGCCAGCACAGACGCGCGCTGCTCAGCAGCAGCACGGCGAGCAGCGCGAACAGGATCCAGCGCGGGTCGCTCACGGTGTCGCCTCCAGTGCATCCAGGTAGCGCTGACCCATGGCATCGGGTGCGCTGCGCCGGGCTACCTGCGGCAGCGGGCGCAGCAGGGCACGCCACAGCTGCGCGCGCAGGGCCTGATGGCAGTCGGCGCAGCCGGGGGTGATGCGCAGTGTTTCGATGGCGGCGGCCAGGCTCAGCGGGTCCGGCAGGCGTGCTTCATTGCGTCGGAGCCACTGGGTCAGCGCGTCCAGATCGGGGGCGCTGGCCGGATCGGCCAGCTGCTGCCAGACCTGCACGATGGCCTGGTCGGGTGCCTCCAGCGCACGCAGTGGCAAGGTGCGGCTGGCCAGGTCGGCGCGATCGCCGCTCATGCGTCGGCTCTCGTCGATCGGCGGCAGTTCCGGGCCGACCCGCGCCAGGTAGATGCGCTCGGCCTGCTGCACTTCCTTGATGAAGCCCAGCGCCTTGTAAGCGTAGGGCAGGGCACGCTCGGGCTGGCCCTGGCGCAGTTCGCCTTCCGAGGACCACATCTGGTCCAGTGCTGCCTTCAGCGTGGCGCGCGTCTTGGGATCGAGCAGGGTCGCGGCCTCGGCGTGATCGTGGGTATGACCGTACTCGGAGAGCACATCGGTGGCGCTGCCGAACACCGGGGCGCTGCCGTCGGTCGGCGCGCCGTGGTCGTGATCGTCATGGCCGGCCTGCGCCTGGGCATGCTCACCATCGTGATCATGATCGTCATCGTGCGCGGCCGCCGGTGTGTCACTGGTCGGCAGGGCATCGCTGGTCGGCGGCGGCTTGGCCCCGCCTTCGCTTTCCTCGCCGAGGAACTGGCCATAGCGCAGGCGCAGGATGCGCTGGTCCACGCCGATCGCATCGGAACGCTTCACGAATTCCTCTGCCGGCAGCTGGCGGCGCTGTTTGATCAGGGCTTCGGCGTCGATGATGATCTGGCGCTGGCTGCGGAAATACGCTGGCAGGGTCTTCTTGACCATGCCCTCCATGTCGGTGCCCTGGATCTCCGCGGCGCTGGGCAGGCGCAGGATCACGCTGCTGCTCTGGGCGCTCTGCGCAGTGGGTGTGTGGGTGTCACGTACGGTCAGCTGCGCGATCACGTCGTTGCCTTCGGTGGCGCCCAGCGCGGCCAGGTCCAGCGTGCGCGCGAAACGCCGCTGCGTCGCCGGCCCGGTGCCGGTCAGGCTGAACGTCTGCTCGCGGAAGGTGATGTTCTCGCCGCTGCCCTGGGCCAACGTGACCTTCAACTGCGCGGTGGCGACCACACCATAGTCGTCGGTAGCCTCGAACTGCAGCGGCCACTGACGTTGGCCGGGCGTACCCAGCACGAGACTGCGGTCGGGCGCGATCACGCGCACCACAGGCGGGCGATCGGGCACCACATCGAGCCGGTACAGGCGGGTGTCGCGCAGGGCAGGCTCGGTGACCACGCGATACAGCGCCGGACGCGTGGCGGTCCACTGCGCGGTCCATTGTTCGCCGTCACGCGCCAGCGCGATGCGCTGGCCATCGTGGAACTGCAGGGTCGCGGTCTGCGGCTGCGCGGAGAAACGCAGTGACCAGTGCAGGCGGCTGTCCTGCGGGACCTTGCCGTCCAGCGCGCTCTGCACACGCGCGGCCTGCCCGGTGTAGGCCGGGGCGGTGATCTCCAGCCGCGCGGAACGCAGCTGTGGTGGTTGCGCAGGTGTGGCCGGCGGTGCCGCCGTGCCCGGGAACAGGGGCGCCGCGTTCTGGCCGCGTGGCCAGCCCAGCGCAAGCGCGATCATCACCACCGACGTGATCACCGAGGCCAGCACCCACCGGCCCGGCCAGCGCGGCCGCAGTTCGGGCATGCGCGACTGCAGGGCGGCGGCGACATGTGCGCGCTGCCGCTGCTGCAACGGGTTCAATGCCGCCGGTATGGCAAACAGCAGGTCGGCACTGTCCTGCACGAGCGGGTGGTCGTCCAACCGGCGGACCAGCCATTGGCGATCCAGACGACGTGCGCGCCAGGTTGCCACGCCGACGCTGATCATCAACGTCAACAGCAGGACCACCGTCGCCGCGTTGAAGCCGGCCAGCCGCCACGCCACCGCGCTGATCGCCAACGCGACCGGCACCGCGAGCAGGGTGGTGATCCACCACTGGCGCCGACGCGCGCGCTGCCAGGCGTGCTGGATGGCAGCGTTCATGCGCCTGCTCCGCGGCGCGGCGAGGTCGCCATCGCCCGTTCCAGCGCGAACAGCAGCACGATCAGCGCGAGCAGCCAGGGGCTCAGCTCACGCGGTGCGGGAAGCGGTGCGGCAGCGCCACGCAACGGTGCCTGTGTGGCCGCAGGTGCGAGGGTGGGTGCGGCCGGTGCCGCGATGACCGCCAGCAATTGGCGGGGGAAGCCGGGATCGCGCAACGCCGGCAGCGCCGTCGGTGACAGCGCTGCGCTGAAGCGCAGCAGACGACCGCTGCCTTCCTGCCGTTGTTCCAGCACCACTGCACCCTCTGCATCGCGCAGGACGGGCATCCAGCCGGCCCCCGCAGCACCGGGCGCGACCAGCACACTGCCGCCCTGTTGCACCCACGTCTGCCAGGCGGCAGGCAGCGGCGTAGCAGCGAGCCACACGCCGGTCTGCCCGGCATCGGGGGCGGTATCAGCACCGCGGGCAGGCGACAGCGCCTGGTTGGACCAGGCGCGCTGCAGCGCGGCCAGCACGCGCTGCTCGCCTTCTGCGATATCGCCACCGACCTGCAGCACAGGCAGTGTCGCCGTACGCGCGCTGGCCGGCGCCATGAGGATCGGCCGCCAGTTCACGGCACGCGACAGGCGTGGACGCTCGCCATCCAGTCCGGGCATCGGGTCGGGCACGTACACCGTCAGCGGTGCGCCGGCAGGCAGTGTCTGGTCCAGCTCGCGCAGCAGGCTGGCCAGTGGTTGATGGGACGCCGGGGCGCCGTCGGCCAGCGCAGGGAAGCCAGGCGCCAGCCATCGCCAGTCGCCTTTGGCGTCCTGGCCACGCAGCGCCGCGCCGTCGAGACCAGGGGCGACGACCGTGACCGCGTGGGTATCGGCGCCGCCACCGTGCAGCACCGGCCGCGCCAGCAGCAAGGCCAGCGCGGCAAGCAACAGCAGCCGCACCAGCAGCAGCGGCCACGCATCGAAGCGGATTTTCTGACGCGGCCGGATCCGGGCCTGCAGCCAGCGCAGCGCGGCGAAGTCGAGTGGCGCGTACTGGTGGCGACGTGCCAGGTGGATCAGCAGCGGCACCAGCCAGGCCGCCAGTGCCAGCAGCCCGAGGGGAAACAGCAGGCTCACGCGCCGCCTCCGGCACCCAGCAGCGCACGCAGCGGCTGGTCCAGCGGCTGGTCGAGATAGCCGGTCGCATGCACGATGCCGCTGCTCTGCAGTCGCGCCTGCAACGCGCGCTGGGCGGTATCGAAACGGGCCAGGTATTCGGCACGGATCGCACGGCCGTCGCCCAGCAGCTCGTCGCCGGTTTCCGGATCGCGGAAACGGTGGCCGTCGGTGAACGGGAAATCGCGCTCTTCGGCCGTCAATAGCTGCAGGTGCAGCACCTCGCGGCGGGCGGCGGCCAGCCGTTCCAGCAGCACGATGCCGCCCTCGTCAAAACCGTCGCCCAGTGCGACCAGCAGGTCGCCGGCCTGCACCCGCTCCCAGACCGGGGCCAGCGAAGTGGCCGGCGGCCACGCGCCACTGGCCTGCAGCTGGCGCAGCAGCAGGTGCACGCGGTCGCGCTGGCGCGGGCCGTGCCCGGCGGGAACCAGTTGCACGCCCTCGCCGCTGATGGCGATCACGCCGAAGCGGTCGGCCTGCTGCAGGGCCAGTTCCACCAGGCAGGCGGCGATCGCGCAGGCATGGTCCAGCCGCGACCAGTCCGGTCGCGCGCGATCACGCTGGCCCGCCGAGGCGGTCGCATCGATCAGCACCCAGGCCGTGATCGGGCTCTCACGCTCGGATTCGCGCACGAAGAACCGGTCCGAGCGCGCGTAGAGCTTCCAGTCGATCTGGCGCAGCTCATCACCGGGTTCGTAGGCACGGTACTGCGCGAACTCCAGCCCGGCGCCGCGGCTGCGGCTGGCATGCTGGCCGATCCCGTGCGCGCCGCGCGCACGGCGTGGCAGCAGCCGCAGCGCCTTGAGGCGGCTGCGGACATCGGCGGGGATCGCGATCGGCGCGTTGCGGCTCACGGCGTGTGGATCAACCCGGGAACGGCACGGCCTGCAGCAGCGCGGCGACCACGTCGTCGGCGCTCTTCTGCTCGGCTTCGGCGGCAAACGACAGCAGCAGCCGGTGACGCATCACCGGCGCGGCCAGCGCCTGCACGTCCTCGCGGGTTGCGGCGAAACGGCCCTGCAGCAGCGCGCGCGCCTTGGCCGCCAACACCAGCGACTGCCCGGCGCGCGGGCCGGCGCCCCACTTGATCCACTGGTTCACCGCCGCCGGTGCGTCGCTGCCCGGGCGGCTGGCACGCACCAGGCGGGTGATCCAGGTGAGTACGTCTTCGCTGATGTGGACCTCGCGCACGGCAGCCTGCAGCGCCAGGACCTCGTCAGCCTCCATCACCTTGGGGACGCTGCCACTGGCGCTGCCGGTGGTCTGCAGCAGGATGTCGCGCTCTTCCTGTTCGGTGGGGTAATCCACCCGCACGTGCAGCAGGAAGCGGTCCAGCTGGGCTTCCGGCAGCGGGTAGGTGCCGGCCTGTTCGATCGGGTTCTGCGTGGCCAGTACGAAGAACGGCGCCGGTAGCGCATAGGTGGTGCCGGCGTAGCTGACGGTGCGCTCCTGCATCGCCTCCAGCAGGGCGGCCTGGGTCTTGGGCGGGGTGCGGTTGAGCTCGTCGGCCAGCAGCAGGTTCGTGAAGATCGGGCCCTTCTGGAACCGGAAGTGGCGGTGCCCGGTGCCGTGATCTTCTTCCAGCAGCTCGGTGCCGAGGATGTCGCTGGGCATCAGATCGGGCGTGAACTGCACGCGCCGGAACTGCAGCTCCAGCGCCTGCCCGAGCGAGCGCACCAGCAGGGTCTTGCCCAGCCCGGGCGCGCCTTCGAGCAGGCAGTGGCCGCCGGCCAGCAGGCCGATCAGCAGCTGCTCGACCACCGCGTGCTGGCCGACCACGGCCTGGGCCAGCGCGCCGCGCAGCTGCTGCAGTTTGGGAAGAAGGGCATCAAGGCGGTCGGTCGTCATAAGGCACTCGCAGAAAATCGGTGTAGAGCCACGCCATGCGTGGCTGAAAATGCAGGAAGGAACCTAACTGTTCAACGCGTACATCACGATGTTCACCGCGAAACGAGTGTTGTCTTCGGCCAGGAAACGCTTGTTGCGCCAGTCGTAGTCCCACTCGCAGCCGTAGTCCTTGTTGCTGTAGAGCACGCCGAGCCGGCCATCGATCTCGATGCCCTTGAGGTAATCGTGGACCAGGTCGTCGCCCCAGCCATTGAGCTCGAACCCCGTGGCGGGCGGGCCCTCGGGGAAGCGGAAGAAGCTGCGGTACAGCGCGTGGTTGTTGGGCAGCTTGTTCAGCGCCTTCGGCCCGAACAGCTTGGCCATCTGTGCTTCGAAGGACTTCGCGAACAGACCATCGATATCGTGGTTGCAGTCATCCACGAACACGAAGCCGCCGTTGCGCACGTAACGCACGAAGTTCTGCCGCTCGGCGGCATTGAACTCGACCAGCTTGTGCCCGGCCAGGTAGCAGAACGGTGCCTCCAGCATGCGCGGATCGGACAGCGCGATCACGTGCTCGGTCGGGTCCACGCGCAGGGAGGTGTAATCGATCAGCGAGGTGATCACGTTGGATGGCATGCGCGCATCCACGTCCCAGTCGCCGGAGTCGTACTTGAGGCGGGTGAACCAGAAGTCATAACGCCCGGCCTGGGCGCGTGCCGGCGCGGGCAATGCCGCGAAGGCGGCACTGCCCAGCATCAGGCGCAGGAACTGTGCGCGGTTCATCGCCACGCACGTTCCCGGGTGTCACCGGCCAGACGAAGAGACGGCCGGTGGCCGTCACGACCGTTCATCAGACCGCGTCGGACAACGAGGTGAAGGTGAAATCACGCAGCTTCATCGGCGGAATCATCATCACCAGGCTGGACTCGTCACCGGCCACACGCACCGGCTTGCCCAGTTCTTCGATGTTGTTGAGCATGATCACCGGCGACTCGTTGAAGCGGAAGTTCTTCACCGGGTGCTTGATCTGGCCGTTCTCGATGTAGAAGGTGCCATCGCGGGTCAGGCCGGTCAGCAGCACGGTCTGCGGATCGACCATGCGGATGTACCAGGTGCGGGTGACCAGGATGCCCTTCTGGGTGCCACGCACCAGCTCGGCGGTGCTCTTGTCGCCACCGGCCATCAGCAGGTTGCCCGGCCGCGCGTTGGCGGTCTTGCCCTGCTTCTGCGCCCAGAAACGCGAGTAGTTGAGGTTGGCGATCTTGCCGTCCTTGATGATGTCCAGCTTCTCGCGCGGCTGGCCTTCGTTGTCCCACGGCAGCACGGCCGCCTCCGGGTGCCACGGGTCGGCCACCATGGTCACGCGCGGGTCGTAGACCTGTTCGCCGAGCTTGTTGCCGCCGCCCTTCCTGGAGAGGAAGCTGCGGCCTTCATCGGCCGAGCGCGCATCGAAGAAGTTCATCATGAAGCTGATCAGGCCGGCCGCGGCCGCCGGCTCCAGGATCACCGTGTACTTGCCCGGCTCCAACGCCTTGGCTTCGGCCGATTCGGTGGCCTTGCGCATGGCGATGCGGATGTCCTGGTCGGCCTTGAAATCGGCGGCATCCTTGAGGTTGCGGCCGACCCAGCCCGAACCGCGGCCGTCTTCGGTACGCACGGTGCAGGTGTAATCGAAGTTGGTGCCGCGCTGGTAACCGAAGTTGCCGTTGCTGTTGGCGGTGGCGTAGAAGCTCTGGCCATCTTCCAGGAAGCCGGCGGCGATCAGGCCGTTGCCACGGCACGGCGCGATCGAGTCGGCGGCGACCTTGGCACGGAAGGCCGGGTCGATGGCCGCGGTGGATTCGCTGAAGGTCGGGCTGGACCGGTAGGTCTGCTTGCCGATCGCCGGCAGGAACTCCGGGTTCTCCGGGGCCAGGCGGGCCAGATCTTCGGCACGACGCACCACACGTTCCAGTGCGGCGTCGTCGAACTCGTTGATCGAGGCGGTGCCGACCCGCTTGCCGAAGGCGACCGTGACGGCCAGTTCGGTGTTGTCGACGATACCGCTGGTGGAGACGTTGTTGAGCGCGAAACGGATGTTGCCGTCGATCGAGCCGGCCAGCACGGCGGTGCACTCATCGGCCTTGGAGAGCGCGATGACCTTGTCGAGGATGGCCTTGGCCTGGGCTTCGGTGAAGATACTCATGGATTGGGGCTCCTGACCGGTCAGCCGAGGCTGCGCGCGGTGTTGATGACGTTGATGCCGTTGAAGCGCGCGGTGGACGAACCGTGCGAGACCGCCGAGACCTGGCCGGGCTGGCCCTTGCCGTCGAAGAACGAACCGCCCAGGCGGTAGTCGCTTTCATCGGCCACCGCGGTGCAGGCGTTCCAGAACTCCGGCGTGCGGATCTGGTAGGCCACGTCCTCGAGCATGCGGGTGATCTGCCCGTTCTTGATTTCATAGAACAGCTGGCCACCGAACTGCGCGTTGTAGCGCTGTTGATCGATGGAGAACGAGCCGTCGCCGATGATGTAGATGCCGTTCTCGACGTCCTTGACCATGTCGGCCACGCTCAGCTTGGACTTGCCCGGCGCCATCGAGACATTGGCCATGCGCTGGAACTGCACGCTGGACCAGGAATCGGCATAGCAGCAGCCGTCGGACTCGGTCTTGCCCAGGATATGGGCCTGGTCGCGGATGGTCTGGTAATCCACCAGCTTGCCTTCGCTGATCAGGTCCCAGCGCTTGGTCTTGACGCCCTCATCGTCGTAGCCGACCGCACCGAGACTGCCCGGCTGGGTCTTGTCGGCAAAGATGTTGACCTTGTCGCTGCCGTACTGGAAATGCTGCTCGCGCTTGTCCAGCGTGGCGAAGCTGGTGCCGGCGTAGTTGGCTTCGTAGCCGAGCACGCGGTCCAGTTCCAGCGGGTGGCCGACCGACTCGTGGATGGTCAGCCAGGTGTGCGACGGATCCAGGATCAGGTCGTACTTGCCTGGCTTCACCGACGGTGCCTTGAGCTTTTCCTGCGCCTGCTTGGCCGCGGCGATCGCATCGGCCTTCATGTCATAGGAGTTGCGGTAGTTGACCACGCCGTTGGGCGAGACCGCCTTGCCGGTGCCGACGCCATCGAGGTACTCGTAGCCCAGGCCCATCGGCGAGGACAGCCCGGAGCGGGTGCGGAACTTGCCGGTGCTCTTGTCGATGGCGGTGACCGTCATCGGTGCCCAGATGCGGTGCACATCCTGGTCGATGTAGGAGCCATCGGTGGAGGCGAAGTACTTCTGCTCGTTGACCAGGAACAGCATCGAGTTGACGAAGCTGGCGCCGGCGCCCATCGCGCCTGCATTGACGTCCAGCAGCAGCTCGACCTTCTCCTTGATCGGCACGTCCATCGCGTTCTTGCGGATCGGGGTGCGCCAGGACACTTCGCCCACGCCGGGCGCGGCGGCCAGCTGCACCGGGGCGGTCTGCACGCCGGCGTTGGCCTTGGCGATCGCGGCGGCCTGCTGCGCGGCACGCGCCACATCGGTGGTGCCGAGCTGGTTGGTGGCGGCAAAGCCCCAGGCGCCGTTGACGATCACGCGGATGCCCACGCCGGTCGATTCGGTGTTCACCACGTTCTGGACCTTGTCCTCGCGGGTGATCACGTACTGGCGCAGGTAGCGGCCGATACGCACGTCGCAGTAGGTCGCACCGGCCTGGCGCGCGGCGGCCAGGGCGGCATCGGCCAGGCGCTTTTTCAGCGCCGGATCGAGTGCGCTCTGCAGTTGTTCGGCGGCAATGACCTTGCCGAAGAACGACGGCACGATCAGTCCGCCAGCGGTAAGCCCGGTCAGGGCGAGAAAGTCACGTCTTTGCAAGGCAGCTCTCCACGTCGGTGTGGGGGTGGCAGGGAAACAGCGACATCAGGGCGACCGCCGCGGCGGCACAGCCGATTCTTGCGGCCATGCGGGCGCCGCGGTAGTGACATTCGGCACGGAGCGGGGACAGGCTCATCCCAGGCTGCGCGCGGTGTTGATGATGTTGATGCCATCGAAGCGCGTGGTCGATGAGCCATGCGAGACCGCCGAGACCTGGCCCGGCTGGCCCTTGCCATCGAAGAACGAACCGCCGAAGCGGAAATCGCGCTCGTCGCAGATCGCGCTGCAGGCATTCCAGAACTCCGGCGTGCGGATCTGGTAGGCGGCGTCCTCGACCATGCCGGTGATCTCACCGTTCTTGATCTGGTAGTACAGCTGGCCGCCGAACTGCGCGTTGAAGCGCTGCTGGTCGATCGAGTAGGAGCCACGGCCGTGGATGTAGATGCCGTTCTCCACGTTCTTGATCATGTCGGTCACGCTCAGCGGGGTCCTGCCCGGCGCCAGCGACACGTTGGCCATGCGCTGGAACTGCACGCTGGACCACGAATCGGCATAGCTGCAGCCGTGGCTCTCCTTCTCGCCAAGGATATGCACCTCGTCGCGGGTGGCCTGGTAGTTGACCAGGATGCCGTCCTTGACCAGGTCCCAGCGCTTGGTTTTCACGCCCTCATCGTCGTAGCCCACCGCGCCCAGGCTGCCCGGGGCGGTCTTGTCGGCGAAGAAGTTGACGATGTCGCTGCCCCAGCGGAAGCCCGCATCGCGCTTGTCCAGCGTGGCGAAGCTGGTGCCGGCGTAGTTGGCCTCGTAGCCGAGCACGCGGTCCAGCTCCAGCGGGTGGCCGACGTTCTCGTGGATGGTGAGGAACAGGTTGGACGGGTCCAGTACCAGGTCGTACTTGCCCGGCTTGACCGACGGCGCCTTGAGCTTTTCCCGCGCCTGGCGGGCCGCGGCGATCGCGTCCTCCACCGGATCGTAGGAATCACGGTAGGCGACCACGCCGCCCGGCAGCGCGATCTTGCCACGCGCGTCGCCATCCAGGAATTCGTAGCCCATGCCCATCGGCGAGGACAGCCCGGCGCGGGTGCGGAACTTGCCGCTGGCCTTGTCGATCGCGGTGGCGGTGAAGGGCAGCCAGATCCGGTGCACGTCCTGGTCGATGAAGGAGCCATCGCTGGAGGCGAAGAACTTCTGCTCGTTGACCAGGAACAGCGTGGAGTTGATGAAGTCGGCTCCGGCATTGAGCGCAGCCGCGTTCAGCGACAGCAGCATCTCGACCTTGTCCTTGATCGGCACCGCCATCGCGTTCTTGCGGATCGGGGTCTTCCAGCTCACGTCACCTACGCCGGTGACCGGCGCCAGCTGCACCGGACGGGTCTGGATGCCGGCGTTGGCGCGGGCGATCGCCGCGGCCTGCTCGACCGTGGCCAGCACCGCGGCCGGGGTCTGCTGGTGGGTGGCGGCAAAGCCCCATGCGCCGTTGACGATCACCCGGATGCCGATGCCCGAGGACTCGCTGTTGGTGACGTTCTGGACGTTGGCCTCGCGGGTGATGACCGCCTGGTTGAGGTAGCGGCCGATGCGCACGTCGCAGTAGCTGGCACCGGCGCGCTTGGCGGCGGCGAGCGCGGCCTCGGCCAGCGCCTTGCGGCGGCCCACATCTCCCGGCTCGAGCAGCTGCTCGGCGGCGATCAGCCGGCCATGCGGCAGTACCAGGCCCGCCAGGCCCATTCCAGACAGCGCTAGAAACTCACGACGTTGCACAGCTCACATCCCCCAAGGACGGCCGACGGCACGCAGGCCCCCGACATTGGACAAGTCTTCGACTTTCGGTGGCATCGCGGAGTGGCACAAGTGACTGCGGTCATGGTTGGATGGACATCGATTCCCTGCCGATGTGACATTCCGATGAGCCAGATACGCTGGTCCGAGGCCTGCGACCGCAACCGCGCACCGATCCTGGCGGTGCTGCAGCGCCACCTCGCCGCCCGCCATCGGGTGCTGGAGATCGGCAGCGGCACCGGCCAGCATGCCGAACACTTCGCTGCGGCATTGCCCCACCTGCAATGGCAGGCCAGCGATCATCCCGATCACCTGCCCGGCATCGGCGCCCGGCTCCAGGCCGCCGGCCTGCCCAATACGCCGGCGCCGTGGTCGCTGCAGGCGGAGCTGTCGCCCGCGGCCGGGCTGGGGCCGCTGCCGGACGCACCGCTGGCGTTCGATGCGGTGTTCACTGCCAATACCCTGCACATCATGAGCTGGGCGCACGTGCAGGCGTTGTTCGCCGGGTTGCCTGCCGTGATGGCCGAGGACGCCGTGCTGTGCGTCTACGGTCCGTTCAACGCCCACGGTGCCTACAGCAGCGAGAGCAATCGCCAGTTCGATGCGTGGCTGAAGGCGCGGGACCCGGCCTCGGGCATCCGCGATGCCGAAGCGGTGGATGCCCTGGCGGCCGGGGTGGGCCTGCAGCTGGCCGAGGACGTGGCGATGCCGGCCAACAACCGCCTGCGGGTGTGGCGGCGCGCCGGGTAGATCCGACCGTTGGTCGGCCGCGCTTGGTGCCGGGCCTGCGCTGCGGTTAGGATCAGGAGGGGAGGTTGTTGTGACAACCTGGGGGAGTTTGCATGGCAGTTGCAAGACAGAGGCTGGCCGGCGTGATGCTGGCCATGGGGGCTGGTGTGTTCAATGTGTCGGCGCAATCGCTGCCGGCGGTGCAGGAGTTCTACTTCGACAATGACGTGGCCGCCGCCCCGATGGTGGTGGTGCAGGGCGAGGGCGGGGATCTCGTCGACCAATTGATGAAACACCGCGAGCGCGGCCGCAAGACGCTGGAGGCCACCGTGCAGCTGGCGGGCGTAGCCATCGCGCAGGGCCGCCCTGAGCTGGGACGCAGTCTTTACGAACAGGCCGCCACGACCGCGTCGGCCAGTTCGGTGGTGGGCCGTTCCGTGCGGTGGAACTATGGCTGGGATCTGTTCCGCCTCGGGGAGACCGACGCTGCACTGGCCCAGTGGACAGCGGCCCAGAACACGCTGCGCGGGAACCCCGGGTGGGTGCCGCCCACCTTCGCGCTGGCCCTGTGGACGCTGGGCCGCAAGGCCGAAGCCGTGCAGTGGTATGCCGCGGCCGTGCGCACCGAGCCACAGCAGTGGAACGGAACGGACCGCTATGCCGAACTGTTGCCGGGTTGGCGCGACAGCGAACGCAGCACGCTGGCCGAGGTACAGCGGGCGTGGGCAGAGAAGCCGCCCGCCTGGCCGTGATCGGGGCGGGTGAGGCCGCCGTACCCTTCCGTTTCGACCATGGTCGGGGCGGCGGCCACTGCCGGATCGGCTAGGCTGTCGCGATGGCGTTCGATGCATTCGCTCTCATCCTGACCATGCTCGGCCTGGGCATGGCGTTCTCGCGTCTGCGCGCGTTGCCCGACAACACGGCCGATGTGCTCAACCGCATCGTGCTGTATGTCTGCCTGCCGTCGGCGGTGCTGATCTACGTCCCGCGGCTGCATCTGGATATCAGCCTGATCGGGCTGGTCGCCACGCCGTGGTTGTTGATGCTGTGCACGCTGGCCGGGGTCAGCCTGGCCACGCGCGTCTTCGGCTTCGCCCGCGACGTGCATGCGGTGCTGCTGATCTGCGTGGCGCTGTCCAATTCCAGTTTCATCGGCTACCCGATGGTGCGTGCGCTGCTCGGTGATCACGCCCTGCCCTATGCGGTGGTCTACGACCAGTTCGGCACCTTCGTGCTGCTGTCCACGTTCGGCCTGTATGTGATCGCGCGCTACAGCGGCGACACCCCGCCTACCGCCGCGCAGATCCTGCTGCGGATCGCGAAGTTCCCGCCGCTGTGGGCGTTGCTGTTCGCGTTGACCCTGATGCCTGAACAGCCGCCGGGCTGGATCGGCACCGGACTGAAGCAGCTGGCCGATGCGATGCTGCCGCTGGTGATGCTGGCGGTCGGTTTCTCCATCCAGCTGCGCCTGCCACTGGATGAACTCAAGCCCCTGGGCATCGGGTTGCTGCTCAAGCTGCTGGTGATGCCGGCACTGGCGCTGCCGATCTCCTGGGCGTTCGGCCTGCACGGCACGATGCTGCAGGCCAATGTGCTGGAGTCGGCGATGCCGACCATGATCACCGCCGCCGCGCTGGCAATGTCCCATCGCCTGGCCCCGCGCCTGGCCGCTGCACTGGTCGGCTACGGGATCCTGCTGTCGCTGGTGACGCTGCCGGCGTGGGTGTGGGTGTTGCAGCGCGGGGCCGGTGTTCAGGGGCCGTCGTGATGCGGCAGCCGACCAACGGTCGGCGCTACGCGTCCGCGCTGACGGTGCGCCCGCGTGCCCACTCGCGCAGCGCGGTGACCTGTTCGGCCATCAGCACCGACAACGGCCGGCTGCCGCGGATCTCCTGCATCAACAGTTCGGTATCCAGCACGCGTGATTCGGCATGCGCGGCGTACAGCCCCGAGACCACCGCCTGTTCGATCTCCGCACCGGAGAAGCCATCCGCCGCGGCCGCCAGCGCGGGCAGCGCGAAGTCGTCGGCATTGAGCTGGCGCTTGCCCAGGTGCAGGCGCAGCAGCTCGACCCGGGTGTTGGCATCGGGCAGATCGACGAAGAAGATTTCGTCGAAACGGCCCTTGCGCAGCAGCTCGGCCGGCAGTTCATGCACCTGGTTGGCGGTGGCGACGATGAACACCGTGCTCTTGCGCTCGGCCAGCCAGGTCAGCAGGTGGCCGAGCACGCGGCGCGACACGCCGCCGTCTTCGCCGCCACTGGCCAGGCCTTTCTCGATCTCATCGATCCACAGCACGCACGGGGCCAGCTGCTCGGCCGAGGCGAGTGCGTCGCGCAGGTTCTTCTCGGTCTCGCCGTGGTACTTGTCGTACAGGCTGCCGAAGTCCAACCGCAGCAGTGGCACGCCGAAACCGGCCGCGGTTGCCTTGGCCAGCATCGATTTGCCGCAGCCCTGCACACCGAGCAGCAGCATGCCCTTGGGCGGGTCCAGGCCGGCCGGGCCCGCGCCGCCGAGGAACACCGGCCGGCGCTGGTTGACCCAGCGCTTGAGCCGGTTGGCGCCGGCCACGTCGGCAAAGCGGGTGGTGTCGTATTCGAAGTGCAGGTGGCCGGCCCGGTTGAGCAGCTCGAACTTGAGCCGGGCCAGCTGTGGCAGGTCGTCCTGGCTGAGTGCGCCGTCGGCGAAGATCAGCTGCCGGGCGATCCGCCGCGCGTCGACCAGGCTCAGTCCGCGCAGGTTGTGCAGGATCTTCTGGACCGCCTCGTTGTCCACCTCCACGCGCCGCCCGCCGTTCTCGCGCGCATAGGTTTCAGCTTCCTCGCGCAGCATCTTCAGCAGCGCGTTGAGGTCGGGCAGGCGCGGATTGAAGCGGGTGGCCAGCGCTTCCAGCTCGGCCGGCAGCTCGACCTTGGCCCCGATCAGCACCAGCACATGGGCCTCGCAGTGCCGCCGCTGGATCAGGTCGCGCAGGGCGCGCTGGTGGCTGGCATAGCCCAGGTAGGGGTGGAAATCGAGCAGCAGATAGATGCCGCGCTGCTCGGCCTGGCGGATCATCTGCAGGGCCGAACTGGCATCGGGCGGGCCGACCGGGTCGTCCTCGCGGTCCATGTCGATCCGGCGCAGGCCCTCGGTGATCGACCAGCGGTGCAGGGCACGCCAGACATGCATCAGGGTCTGGCGGAACAGCTCCACCACCCGGCCCTCATCCTGGGTCTCGATGATGATCAGCGGGGTGTTGGCGCGGATCAGCGCGCTCAGGTCCTGTAGTTCGCTCATGCTGGCGGTCAGTCCATTGGAACCACCCACGATAGCAAAGCCGTGGCCGTCGGTTCTGGTTCAGCGCTGCGACTATCTCCGTCACAGGCGCCGGTGTAGGCTGCGGGAACGTTCCCCGGAAGCGAGGCTTGCATGAAGACGATCCTGGTGGCCGGTTCCAAGGGCGGGGTGGGCAAGACCACCGTCGCCACCCACCTGGCGGCGCATTCGGCATTGGAAGGCAAACGTACCGTCCTGGCCGATGCCGATCCACAGGGCTCCAGCACCCGCTGGGCGCAACGCCGCTCGGTCCTGGAAAGCGCCGTGCTGCCGATCGACGTGTACCGCAAAAAGAGCTGGGAACGACTGGTTCCCGAGGGCACCGACGAGGTCATCATCGATGCCCCGGCCGGTGCGATGGCCGACGATATTCCGCATTTCCTTGACGTTGCCGATGCGGTGGTGGTCCCCGTGCTGCCCTCCGCGCTGGACATCGAAGCCATCGTCGGCTTCCTCAATAGCCTGTCCAAGGTTCCCCGCGTACATAACCGCCGGTTGCCGGTCGGGCTGGTGCTCAACCGCACCAAACCCTGGACGCAGACCTCGCAACAGGCGATACAGATGTTGGCCGATTGGCCGTATGAGGTCGTCGCGCAGTTGCGCGACAGCCAAAGCTATGTGGTGATGGTCGGGCTCGGACGGAGTCTGTTCGACTACCGCTCGGCCCAGGTGCGCGAGCACCAGAATGACTGGGAGCCGCTGTTGAAGTGGCTGAAGAAAGCCTGACACGAGAGATCCCATGCGAGAACTGATACTGCTGCGTCACGCCCATGCTGAAACCGCCAGCACCGGCCAGGCCGATCTGGACCGCCCGCTGTCGCCGGTCGGTCTGGCCGAAGCCGAGGCCGCCGGCCGCTGGCTCAAGGAAAACAATCTGCTGCCGGACTGCGTGCTCTGCTCGCCGTCGCGGCGGACCCGCGAAACCCTGGAAGCCGTCCTGGGCATCACCGGCTTCGTCGAGAAGCGGCTGGAGGATGCTGTCTATGAGGCCACCCCCGGCACCCTGATGGGGTTGATCGATGCACGCCGCGATGTGGACCGCCTGCTGGTGGTGGGCCATAACCCCGGCCTGGAACAACTGGTGGCCCTGATGAGCGAGGGCACCAGCAGCGACTACCGGGGCATGCCGCCGGGTGGGATCGCGGTACTGGCCTTCGACCGTGAGGCCGCCATCGAGCCTGGCGTGGCCAGCCTGACCGCCTTCTGGTGGCCGTAAGCAGTGTGGGCAGTCCGCGCGGCGTGGTCCGGGCTGCTGTTGATGGCAGGGGCGGTGCATGCCGCCCCGCCGTCGTCGGTACCGGCTCCGACCAGCCATGCCCTGGCCTTCGATACGGCCAGTTCGCGCTTCGGGTTTGAGATCCGGACGCGGCTGGGACAGCGCATCGAGGGCGTGTTCCCGCGCTTTGAAGGCAACATCGAGGTGCTCTCCGACGGTCGCCACCAGGTGCACCTGCGGATGTTCACCCGTTATGTGGAAATCCCCGGCAAGCCCCGGTACACCGGCTGGATGCGCGGCGAGGAGTTCTTCGACTCGGCCCGCTACCCGGTGGTCGAGTTCGACTCGCTGCCCTACTGGCCCGAGGTGGTGGACAAGGGCGGCAGCATCCAGGGCCGGCTGATCCTGCGCGGGGTCAGCCACCCGGAGACCCTGCGGGTCGAGCCGCCGGCCTGTGCCCGGGCCGGGTATGATTGCGATGTGGTCAGCCGCGGTACCGTCCAACGTGGCCGGTATGGAATGGACAGCTGGCAGCTTGCCCTGAGTGATCGAGTGACCTTTGTATTGCGTGCGCGTCTGAGCGAGGCGCCGAAACCGTGAATCCATTGCTGCGTCTGTTGGTGCTGGCAACGCTGTTGCTGGGCAGCGGCTGTGCCTCGCTGTCCAACGCCGAACGCGAGCGCGCGGCCGGCATCGCCGTGCAGGCGCGCTCGACCGTGGTCGACTGCGACCAGCCGGACCGCTGCGCGCTGGATTCACCGCTGCGCGCGCTCGGTGGCCGCGCCTTTGCCGAATCCCACCCGGGGCAGCCGCGGCATTACGCCACCATCCTGGACGAAGGCGAGATCTCGCTGGTCGCACGGTTGAACCTGATCCGCAGCGCCACCCGCAGCATCGACCTGCAGACCTACATCTTCGACAAGGACGACAGCGCCCGGCTGGTGCTGGACGAACTGCAGGCGGCCGCCCGCCGCGGGGTCAAGGTGCGCGTGCTGATCGACCAGCTCTCGGCGATCTCCGACTTGGAGATTCTCGGCGCCCTGTCCGGTAGCCATGCCAATTTTTCGCTGCGGGTCTACAACCCGACCTTCGGCAAGGCACGCCTGAACTACTTCGACTACGCCGCCAGCGTGGTCTGCTGCTTCCGCCGCTTCAACCAGCGCATGCACAACAAGCTGCTGGTGGTCGACGATGCGTTGGGCGTGGTCGGTGGGCGCAATTACCAGGACGACTATTACGACTGGGACAGTGAATACAATTTCCGCGACCGCGACGTGATCGTGGCCGGCCCGGAAGTGCGTGAGATGGCCGCCAACTTCGATGCCTTCTGGCGCGCGCCGCGCAGCGTGCCGGCCGAGCGCCTCAACGATGTGGGGCGAACCCTGCTCCGCCAGGGCGTACCGGCCATGCCGCCGGCCGACTTCCGGCGCCCGGAGCGGGTCGAGCGGGTCAGCGAAGAAGCCAACGATCCGGACTTCGTGCGGCGTACCTTCGTCGACACCGCTCTGCCGGTAGCCTCGGTGCAGTACGTCGCGGACCTGCCACGCAAACATCGCCGCGAACGCGCCAGCCAGCCGGCCAACGGCCAGCACGTGACCGAACCGCAGCTGGATGCGCTGATTGCCAGCGCGCAGTCCGAGGTGTTGCTGCAGACGCCGTATCTGGTCCTGTCCAAGCCGGCGCAGCAGCTGTTCCGCACCCTGCGCAAGCGCGAGCAGGCGCCGCGCGTGGTGGTCTCGACCAACAGCCTGGCCGCCACCGACAACCCGATCGTCTACGCGCTGTCCTACAAGTACAAACGCCGCAACCTGCGTGAGCTTGGCTTCAACATCTACGAGTTCAAGCCGTTCCCGCTGGATGCGCCGGTGGATTACCGCAATCTGCTGCCCGCACCGCTGGGAACCGAGGAGCCGCCGTCGCAGGGCAAGCGCAGCAGCCTGCTCGGCGGCAGCGCGGCCGGCAGCAATGCGCGCGGCAGCGCCGACAACCGTGCCAGCAGCGGCCCCCGCCGAGGGAGCGCCGATCGAAACAGCGCCAGCGGTCGCCGCCGCAGTACCGATGGCAGCGAAGTCGAGCGCCGCGTGCTGCGTGCCGAAACCCGGCCCTCGTTCCTGGGCACCAAGGCGGTCAACAAGCCGCTGCCGGTCACCCGCAAGGGCGCGCGCATGGGCCTGCATGCCAAGTCGATGGTGGTTGACCGCCGCATCGGCGTGATCGGCACGCACAACTTCGATCCGCGCAGCGAGAACTACAACACCGAAGGCGCGGTGATCATCGATGACCCGGTGTTCGCCGAGGCGCTGGCGCAGAGCATCCTGCGCGACATCCACCCGCAGAACTCCTGGGTGGTCGCGCCGCGTGCCAAGCCGCCGGTGCTGTCCGGCCTGAACTACAGCGTCGGCAAGGCCTCCGAGGCGCTGCCGGTGCTCGATTTCTGGCCGTGGCGCTACGCCACCGATTACGAATTCCAGCCCGGGCCCGCGTGCCCGGATCCGCTCAAGCGGCAGGACCCGGCCTTCCACACGTGCTATGTCGCCGTCGGTGACTTTCCCGAAGTGAATGTCGGGCCGAAGTGGCTGCTGGTGCGCATGCTCACCGCCTTCGGCGCCGGGCTGGTCCCGATCCTGTAAGTCTGCAACCCCACGGAGAAGCTGCATGTCCCAGGTATTCCGCGACGCGGTGTCCATCGAAGCGCTCAACGCGCTCAGCCGCAACACGCTCATCGAGCACCTGGGCATCGCGTTCACCGCCGCCGGCGAGGACTGGATCAGCGCGACCATGCCGGTCGATGAACGCACCCGCCAGCCGTACGGCATCCTCCACGGCGGGGCGTCGGTCGTGCTGGCCGAAACCCTCGGCAGCAGCGCCGGCAACCTGTGCGTGGATACCACCGCGCAGGTCTGCGTCGGGCTGGAGATCAATGCCAACCACATCCGCGCCGTGCGCGCCGGCACGGTGACCGGCACCGCGCGTGCGGTGCATGTCGGGCGCAGCACCCAGGTGTGGGACATCCGCATCGAGGACGAGGCCGGCAAGCTGGTCTGTACCTCGCGGTTGACCCTGGCGGTGGTGCCCGCCGTGCGCCCGGGCTGATCGCGCGCATGGCACGGATGCTGTGTTGCGTGGCCCGCGACAGTGCGCCGGCGCATGTGGGCACGGCCGTTGTGCCGCCGGTGGCCGTTGGCTTGACGGCTTGCGGCGGCTGGCTTGCGCACGCCATCGATTTGTCCGGATTCCGCTGGCAGAGCCTGCGGCGCTCGGGTATCGTTCGCGGATGAATTCCCCCACTCCGGCCTCACGTGGCGGCGTGGCGCGTGTGTGCCGTTACCTGTACCGCGTACCGCTGCTGCTGGTCCACCTGTTGCTGTTCCTGCCGATGCTGCTGATCGCCATGCTGCCGCCGTGGGGGCGTATGCGTGTGGGCGAGCGCACGTTCGAACATGCGGCGGTGAACGCCTGGTCGGCCGGCCTGATGTGGATCTTCGGCTTCCGCCTGCACCGGATCGGCACGCCGCTGCCGGGCGCGGTGCTGTTCGTGGCCAACCATGTCAGCTGGGTCGATATCTCGATGCTGCACAGCCAGCGGATGATGGGCTTCGTGGCCAAGCAGGAGATCGCCGGCTGGCCGGTGGTCGGTTGGCTGGCCGCGCGCGGGCAGACCATTTTCCACCAGCGTGGCAGCACCGAATCGTTGGGCGGCGTGATGCAGGAAATGGTCGTGCGCCTGCGCGAAGGCAAGGCGGTCGGCGTGTTCCCCGAAGGGCGCACCCGCGGTGGCCATGAAGTCGGCCCGTTCCATGCGCGCATCTTCCAGGCCGCCGTCGAGACCCAGGTCCCGATCCAGCCGGTCGCGTTGCGGTATGGCTGGCGCGGTGATGCGCAGACAATTGTCGCGTTCGGCCCGAAAGAGAGCTTCTTCGCCAACTTCCTGCGTGTGCTGGGAGAGCCGGCACGGCGGGCCGAGGTGCACTTCCTCGCGCCCATTGATACCCACGATCTGGAAGGCCGTCGCCGCATCGCAGAAACCTCGCGTGCGCGCATCCTGGCGGCCATGTCCGCCGAGTAGGCGGTGGTGATCCTTCACACGCCAGCGTCGCGGCCGGGAGCAGGCTCGCGCCCATGTTGACCGCTGCCGACTATCACCCCCCGCGTTGGCTGCGCAATCCGCACCTGCAGTCGATGCTCAGTTCCAGCCGGATGCGCATGCAGCGCGGCCTGGTGCTGCTGGCGGCCACCGGCGCACATACCGACGAACTCATTCTCGATGGCGGCGAAGGCGTCCGCCTGCAGGGGTGGCACAGCTATATCCAGGGGCGCCAGCCGATCGGCATGGCGTTGCTGCTGCATGGCTGGGAAGGCAGTGCCGAATCCAGCTACATGCGCATGACTGCCGCGCGGCTGCTGGAGGAGGGCTACGACGTGGTGCGGCTGAACTTCCGCGACCACGGCAACACCCACCACCTCAACCCCGGCATCTTCCACTCCAACCGCATCGATGAAGTGGTGCAGGCCGCCGGCGACATCGCCCGACGCTGGCCCGAGCTGCCCCTGGTCGCGGCCGGTTATTCGCTGGGTGGCAACTTCGTGCTCCGCCTGGCCCTGCGTGCGCCCTCGGCCGGCGTGCTGCTGCGCCGCGTGGCCTCGGTCTGCCCGGTGCTGGACCCGGCGATCACGATGGAGAGCATCGAGAACGGCCCGGCAATGTATGACTGGTACTTCCGGCGTAAATGGGCTGGCTCGCTGCGCCGCAAGCGCGATCTGTTTCCCGAGCTGAGCGACTGGGACGACCGCGTGCTCAAGCTGGACATCCGCGCGCTGACCGCCTGGCTGGTCGAGCACCACACCGAGTTCGGTTCGCTGCAGGCCTACTTCGATGGCTACTCCATCGCGGGTGATCGCCTGGCCGGGCTGCAGGTGCCGGCCGACATCCTGATGGCCCAGGACGATCCGGTGATCCCGTTCGCCACCTTCAACGGCTGGCGTCTGCCGGCCCATGCCCACCTGGAGATTGCCCCGTGGGGCGGCCATTGCGGCTTCCTGGAAAACTGGCGCGGCGATGGCTTCTCCGAGCGCTGGGTAGCCCAGCGGCTGCGGATCGAGGCCAATACCCCCGCCTGATCGGGCGTTCTGGCCGGCCGGCCCCGCTACAATCGGGGTTTGCCCTCGAGTTCGGACCGTCATGCAAGACCAGATTCTCCAAGCCCTGCGCCGCAATGCGGCCGACGACGCGGTACAGCTGGCGCGCGAATGGACCACGGCCGAGCCGGAGCAGCCGCAGGCGCACCGCTGGCTGTCGCTGTCGCTGCAGCAGCAGGGCCAGTTCGATGACGCACTGGCCAGCCTGCAGCAGGCGCTGACGCTGGCGCCGGACAACGCCGACCTGCATCTGCAGCAGGCGGGCCTGCTGCTGGCCCTGCGCCAGTTCGATGCGGCCGGCTCGGCGCTGGACCGCACGGCCGAACTCAATCCCAACGAACTGTCCGCGTACGTGATGCAGGCGCATCTGGCGCTGGCCCGCAACGACGTGGATGAAGCCGATCGACTGACCCGCCTGGCGCTGCGCGTGGACGCCGAGCATCCGGAACTGGCCGCGCTGTCGGGCATGGTCGCGCTGCGCCGTGGCGAGGTGGATCGCGCGCTGGCCCAGCTCTCGGCAGCCAGCCAGGCGCTGCCCGATGACGCCCGTGTGTTGTATGCGCTCGGCTTCGCCTACCTCGGCAAAGACATGTTGGCCTTCGCCGAACAGGCCTTCCGCCGTGTGCTTGCCCTGAATCCGGCGACCACCGCCCTGCAGGGGCTGGTGGTCCAGCTTGCGCTGCGCCAAGGCAACCTGGAAAGCGCGTCGGACATGATGCGCCAGGTGCTGGCGGCGCCCGGTGGCGACACCCCGGCCATGCGCCGTCTGGCCGGGGAGCTCGAACTGCAGGCCGGTCAGCCGTTGCTGGCGCTTGAGCACCTGTTGCCGGTGCTGGCGCAGTGGCCGTCCGATCGCCACACGCTGCAGATGCTGCTGATGGCCTGGCAGCGCCTGGGGCGTGAACAGCAGGCCCGGGAAACGCTGGATGCGACCCTGGCCGATCATCCCGGGGTGCATGACCTGTGGATGGCGCGCCTTACCGTGGAACCCGTGGGTGGCCCGGAAGCGGTGGCCGTGGGCGAACGCTGGCTGCAGGCCATGCCTGAGCACCTGCCGGCACTGGAAACGCGTCTGCGCCTGCACGACATGAACAACGAAGCCGACCAGGCCGAGGCCGTGGCCGAGCGCATCGTCGCGCTGGAGCCGGGCCGGGTGTCTGCTGAAGTGCGCCTGGTCGACGGCCTGCTCACGCGCGAGCCGGCCGCCGCCATTGCGCGCGTGCAGGCGCTGCATGACAACGCACCTGAAGAAGCGAAGGCCGGGCTGCGCGCGTGGCTGGGGTCCGTCCAGGACCGTGCCGGCCAGTACCACGATGCGCTGCGGACGTGGGTGGACCTGCATGCGGCCGAGGCACCCCAGCGCCTGCCGTTGCCGCCGCAGGCCAAAGCCCCGCTGAGCTGGCCGGAGCTGGCGCCGGTGGCTGAGGACAATGCCATCGCCCCGCTGTTCATCTGGGGTGCGCCGGGCTCCGGGGTGGAGCGGGTGGTCGCCGCGATGGCGGCCGCCAGCCCGGTGATGCGCGGTGACCGCTTCGGGCCGACGCCGCCCAACGATCCCTTCCAGCGCTATCACACGCTGCAGGAGCTCTCGACCGGCAAGCTCACGCCCGAGGCGCTGGTGGAGCAGTGGCGCAGCCAGTTGCCGGCCCGGGGCATCGCCGAAGGCGCGGTGATCGACTGGCTGCTGTGGTGGGACAACGCACTGCTGTGGGCGCTGCGCCCGCAGCTGCCGGAAGCACGCCTGGTGATCGTGCTGCGCGATCCGCGCGACATGCTGCTGGAGTGGATCGCCTTCAGCGCCCCGGCGCCGCTCGCGGTGACCTCGGTGCACGAAGCGGCCGAATGGCTGGCGCGTTCGCTGGCCCAGGTCGCCACCCTGCACGAACAGAGCCTGTACCCGCACGCGCTGTTGAAGATCGACGACATCGGCAACGATCCGCAGGCGATGGCCGAGTACCTCGGCGCCCAGTTCGGCATGCGTTTCCCGCCCGCACCCACGCTTGGCCCGGCCCGCATGGCACCGGGCCACTGGCGCGATTACCGCGATGAAATGGGCCCGGCCTTCGCGCTGCTGACCTCGGTCGCCGTGCGCCTGGGCTACCCGGAAGAATGAGGAGACCGGTATGCATCTGAGCAGTGACAGCATCACCAACGGCCAACCGATCGCCGCCACCTTCGCGGCCGGCGATGCCGAGGGCTTCGCGCCCAACCGCAACCCGCAGCTGGCCTGGCACGATGTGCCGGCCGGCACCCGGTCGTTCGCGCTGCTGTGCATCGACCCGGATGTGCCGACCGTGCCGGACACGGTCGGCCGCCAGGATTGCACGGTGCCGCGCGATCAGCCGCGTGCGCACTTCGCGCACTGGGCGATGGCCGATATCCCGGCCGACGTGCGCGCGCTGGCCGCGGGCAGCTGCAGCGATGGCTTCACCGTGGGCGGCAAGACGCAGCCGGCGGGCCCGGCAGGCTGCCGCCAGGGCCTGAACGATTTCACCGGCTGGTTCGCCGGCAATCCGGACATGGCCGGCCAGTACCTGGGCTACGACGGCCCGTACCCGCCGTTCAACGATGAGCGCGTGCACCGCTATTTCTTCCGTGTGTTCGCGCTGGACGTGGCCCAGCTGGTGCTGCCCACGCCGTTCACCGCCGCGGATGTGCTGCATGCCATGCACGGGCACGTGCTGGCCGAAGCCTCGCTGCATGGCACCTACACGTTGAATCCGGCGCTGGCGTGAGGTGATACGTGCCGACCGCAGGTCGGCGCGCCCCGGTAGGTACCGACCGTTGGTCGGTACTGCGCTGTCGGGAGCCGGCCAGCGGCCGGCACTACAGTCGGGAGCCGGCCAGCGGCCGGCACTACGGGATGAAGAAGGGCGGCCGGTGGCCGCCCTTCTGCGTCTTACTTTGTCTCGTTCGCGGACTCGACCACCATGTCCAGCACATAGGCGTTGGACGAGGCATCGGCCGGCGGGTTGGCGATCGTGTAGCGCTTCACGCGCACCACGTTGCGCACGCCGTCTTCGTGAGTGTAGCCCTCGATGACGTCGTAGAAGTTCTGCCACTCGCCCGGCCCGCCCTGCTTGATGCCGTTGGCGTCATAGCGGATCTCGCGGGTCTGCAGGCACTGCTTGTCGCGGATCATCGGGTGTGGGCACGGCTTGGTCTGCGCGGCCACTTCCAGGAACACCGTTTCGCCTTCGCCGCCGTAGCGGGTTTCAGCGGTCGGTTCCGGGGTGAACACGAGCACATCCCCGTTGGCGGTACGCAGGGTCAGCTGGCCGGCATCGCCCAGTTCGGTCTTGAGCGCGCCTTCCAGGCGGCTGCCGACGGCCTGGTCCAGCGCCATCAGGTGCTTGTCCGTGCAGGCCATCATGGTCGAGGCCATCGGCGAGATGGTCAGCGAACCATCGGCCAGCGTGTAGCCGCCGCCCATGCGGTTGCAGGTGTTGCTGATCGCGATGCGGTCATCCTTGAAGTCCAGCGTGACCGGCTTGTCGGCGCGGGCGAACAGCGCATCGATGCGCTTGCCGCCGGCGTCGGTGGCCGAATCCAGGCGCCAATGGCTGCCCTGCAGGCGCTGCACGTCCAGACGGGCCACGGCGGCCTGGTCGGCGGCGGCGGTCGGTGCCGGGGCGAGGTCATCGCGGCCGGCCGGGGCGGTGGAGGGGTTGCTGCAGGCGGCCATGAGGGCCAGCGGCAGGATCAGCATCAGGGTGCGTTTCATGTACATCTCCTTGGGAACCTGGGGAAAAACGCCGGCGCAGCCACAACGGGGTGACGTCGGCGCCGGGCCGTTCAGTTGCCAGCCGGCAACCAGAGCAGCAATGCCGCGCCCAGTGCGATACGGTAAACCGCGAACGCCGTGAACTTGTGCGACTTGATGTAGCCCAGCAACCACTTCACTACGATGAAGCCGGTGACGACCGCGGCAAGGAAGGCCACGCCCACATCGGTCCAGTTCTCGCTGGCAAGCTTGCCGTCCTTGGCCAGTTCCAGGAAGGCATAGCCGCTGGCGGCGAACATGGTCGGGATGCCGACCAGGAACACGAACTCGGTGGCTTTCGCGCGGCGACTCAGGCCGAACAGCATCGCGATGAAGATCGCCGCCGCCGAACGCGAGGTGCCCGGGAACACACCCGCCACCACCTGCGCCACACCGACCAGGATGGCGACCTTCCAGGTCACCTCATCGCGCTCGGGCAGGCGCGCGGTGTAGGCCTCCACCAGGATCATCCACAGGCCACCGATGATCAGCGCCCAGGCCACCGGCGTGACCGTCTCGGGCAGCTCCCAGCCGGCCAGGCGGACCGGCAGGCCAACCACGGCGGTGACCAGGAAGGCGGTCCCGAGCTTGAGCACGTAATCCCGGTTGGCGCGCTCATGCAGGCCGGTCGCCAGGGACCACAGCCGCTGCCGGAACACCAGCGTGATCGCCAGGATCGCGCCGGCCTGGATGATGATGTTGAAGAAATCCGAGCGTGCCCCCAGCCAGTGCTGGGCGATCAGCAGGTGGCCGGTGCTGGAGATCGGCAGGAATTCGGTGAGGCCTTCAAGAATGCCCAGAAGGAGGGCGGAGAACAGGTCGGACATCGGCGGTACTGGAGCTCGCGGAAGGGAGGAATCGGGCAGCGGCGACAGCGGGACGCTGTGGCCAACGTCGCCTGTCGACGGCCCGTGGGCGTAAAGCATAGAGCATCGCGCATCGCACCAAAGGTGTGCGTGGTGCAGCGTTTGCACTGCTTTGGTGCGTCCGCCCACGCGACGCGCGGCGCGCCAGGCCAGTGAAATCAAGGATTTGTGAACGCTGAAAAGTTGGCACGGGGTTTGCTGTATCTACCTACGCAATCACCCATCTGAGGTTTCACCGATGTCCGTGGAAAATGTTGAGAAGCTGATCAAGGACAACCAGATCGAGTTCATCGACCTGCGTTTCGTCGATATGCGTGGTATCGAGCAGCACGTCACCTTCCCGGTCAGCATCGTGGAGCCGTCGCTGTTTGAAGAAGGCAAGATGTTCGATGGCAGCTCGATCGCCGGCTGGAAGGGCATCAACGAATCGGACATGGTTCTGCTGCCGGATCCGTCCAGTGCCTACATCGACCCGTTCTACGCCGACCCGACCCTGGTCATCAGCTGCGACATCCTCGATCCGGCCACCATGCAGCCGTACGGCCGCTGCCCGCGCGGCATCGCCAAGCGCGCCGAGGCCTACCTGAAGTCCTCCGGCATCGCCGAGCAGGCCTTCTTCGGTCCGGAGCCGGAGTTCTTCATCTTCGACTCGGTCCGCTTCGCCAACGACATGGGCCACACCTTCTTCAAGATCGATTCCGAAGAAGCGGCCTGGAGCACCGGTGACAAGTACGACGGCGCCAACAGCGGCTACCGTCCCGCCGTGAAGGGCGGCTACTTCCCGGTCCCGCCGACCGATTCGCTGCACGACCTGCGTGCGGAAATGTGCAAGACGCTGGAACAGGTCGGCATCGAAGTGGAAGTGCAGCATCACGAAGTGGCCACCGCCGGCCAGTGCGAAATCGGCACCAAGTTCAGCACCCTGGTGCAGAAGGCCGACGAACTGCTGCGCATGAAGCACGTCATCAAGAACGTCGCCCACCGCAACGGCAAGACCGCCACCTTCATGCCCAAGCCGCTGGTCGGCGACAACGGCAGCGGCATGCACGTGCACCAGTCGCTCTCCAAGGGCGGCACCAACCTGTTCTCCGGTGACGGCTACGGCGGCCTGAGCCAGCTGGCGCTGTGGTACATCGGCGGCATCTTCAAGCACGCCAAGGCGATCAACGCCTTCGCCAACTCCGGCACCAACAGCTACAAGCGCCTGGTGCCCGGCTTCGAAGCCCCGGTGATGCTGGCCTATTCGGCCCGCAACCGCTCCGCCTCGTGCCGCATTCCGTGGGTGTCCAACCCGAAGGCGCGCCGCATCGAAATGCGCTTCCCCGATCCGATCCAGTCCGGCTACCTGACCTTCACCGTGCTGATGATGGCCGGCCTGGACGGCATCAAGAACCAGATCGACCCGGGCGCACCGAGCGACAAGGATCTGTACGACCTGCCGCCGGAAGAAGAGAAGCTGATCCCGCAGGTCTGCTCCTCGCTGGACCAGGCCCTGGAAGCGCTGGACAAGGACCGCGAGTTCCTCAAGGCCGGTGGCGTGATGAGCGACGACTTCATCGACGGCTACATCGCACTGAAGATGCAGGAAGTCACCAAGTTCCGCGCGGCGACCCATCCGCTCGAGTACCAGATGTACTACGCGAACTGAGCAACAGGTGACGATGACGAAGGATATCCCTCCCACCCTTCGTCATCGTCGCCGCCTTTCCGGCTGGGGAGCCGGCAAGGTACGTCGTACAGCGGACCGTTGGTCCGCTATGAAAGGGTAGAGCGGACCGTTGGTCCGCTTCACCACCAGGGGCAAGAGAGACCGGACGCGTGTCATGGGCCCTTCCTCCCTCCCGCGTCACCGCTGGCGTCGCCCTTCGGGCGTCGGCAACGGCGTGGCCCATGCAACGTTCGGCGCAACGACCGGCGGCCATGTGCAAGTGGCCGCCGGTTGACCTGACATCGGTCCCACGTGGGCCGGTTCCATCCACCATCGGGATATGCGCATGAAATTGATCTCCGCCATCATCCGGCCGTTCAAGCTCGACGAGGTCCGCGAGGCCCTCTCCGACGCTGGCGTGTCGGGCATCACCGTGACCGAAGTCAAAGGCTTCGGGCGCCAGAAGGGCCACACCGAGTTGTATCGCGGCGCGGAGTACGTCGTGGATTTCCTGCCGAAGATCAAGATCGAGACCGTCGTGACCGACGATCGCCTGGAGGCCGTCGTCGAGGCCATCCAGACCGCGGCCGGCACCGGCAAGATCGGCGACGGCAAGATCTTTGTCACCGCGGTCGAACAGGTCGTCCGCATCCGCACCGGCGAAATCGGCGCTGACGCGCTCTAACCCCACTCGGAGCCCACAATGAAGACCTCTTTGTTCACCGGGTGGCAAGCCCGGTTCCATGCCGTGTGCCTGATGATGTTGCTCAGCGCATTGGCCGTTGGTGCTTTCTCCAGCAGCGCGCACGCCCAGGCGCAGGTCACCCCGGCACCGTCGGAGACGGTCGCGGTCGAGCCGTTGCCGACTGCGCCGGAGGCCACGGCTGCCCCGGTCGCCGAAGCCGCCGCTGCAGCCACCTTCGACCACGGCGATGTCGCCTGGATGCTGACCTCCACCTTGCTGGTGCTGCTGATGGTGGTGCCGGGCCTGGCCCTGTTCTACGGCGGCCTGGTCCGCTCCAAGAACGTGCTGTCCATCCTCAGCCAGATCCTGGTGGTGTTCTCGCTGGTGCTGATGCTGTGGGTGGCCTATGGCTACAGCGCGGTGTTCAGTGAAGGCAACGCCTTCTTCGGCTCGTTCACGCAGTTCGCCTTCCTCAACGGCTTCGGCCCGGACACCGTCGGCAACACGCCGATCGCCGGCCTGCCGGACTACCTGTTCGTCGCCTTCCAGTCGACCTTCGCCGGCATCACCACCGCCCTGATCGTCGGTGCGTTCGCCGAGCGCATCAAGTTCAAGGCCGTGCTGCTGTTCTCGGCCCTGTGGTTCACCCTGAGCTACATCCCGATGGCGCACATCGTGTGGGGCGGCGGCTATCTCGGTGAGATGGGCGCGATCGACTTCGCCGGTGGCACCGTGGTCCACATCAATGCCGGCGTGGCGGGCCTGGTGGGCGCGTACTTCGTCGGCAAGCGCATCGGCTACGGCCAGACGGCACTGAAGCCGCACAACGTGCCGTTCACCTACATCGGGGCGATGCTGCTGTGGGTGGGCTGGTTCGGCTTCAACGCCGGCTCGGCCGCCGCGGCCGATACCGTCGCCTCGCTGGCCTTCATCAACACCATCCTCGCCACGGCTGCTGCCGTGCTGGGCTGGACCCTGGTCGAAGCGGTCAGCAAGGGCAAGCCGTCCGCGCTGGGCGCCGCCTCCGGCGCCGTGGCCGGCCTGGTCGGCATCACCCCGGCCTGCGGCACCGTGGGTCCGCTGGGCGCGATCGTGATCGGCCTGGTCGCCGGCGTGGTCTGCGTCTGGGGCGTCACCGGTCTCAAGCGCCTGCTCAAGGTCGATGACACCGCCGACGTGTTCGGCGTGCACGGCATCGGCGGCATCGTCGGTGCACTGCTCACCGGTGTGTTCAGCGCGCAATCGCTGGGCGGCACCAAGGCCGATCTGGACATCGGCCACCAGGTCTGGGTGCAGCTGGTCAGCGTCGGCTTCACCATCGTCTGGTGTGCCGTGGCCACCGTGCTGATCCTGCTGGTGGTACGCATGGTGTTCGGCCTGCGCGTCACCGAAGAAGCAGAGCGCACCGGCCTGGACGTCACCTCGCACGGCGAGTCGGCCTACGAGGCCTGAGCTGCGCGATACCGCATTAGAAACGAGAGAGAGATGCTTTACCTTCGCCGGCGGCCTTCGGGTCGCCGGCTTTTTTGTGGGCGCCTGCCGGGCATTACCGCGCTTTGGCAGCTGATCGTGCAATCACGCACAATGCAGGCATGCACGTGACCCGTACTTCCCTCGCACTGCTCGCCCTTCTGCTGCTCGCCGCCTGCGCCAGTACCACCGTCCGCAGCCCGCTCGCCACCTGGGTGCCGTCGCCGAACCACAACGCGCGCGCGCCGGTCGTGATCGTGCTGCACCACACCGATCAGCACTCCGTGCAGCAGAGCCTGGATACGCTGCGTAGTGCCAACAGCGGCGGCAAGGTCAGCTCGCACTACCTGGTCGGCGCCGATGGCCACATTTACCAGCTGGTGGGCGATGACCGCCGCGCCTGGCATGCTGGTCCCGGGCGCTGGGGCACCATCACCGATCTCAACTCGGCCTCGATCGGCATCGAGATCGACAACGACGGCGACACACCGTTCGCACCGGCACAGATCGCGGCCTTGATCCGCTTGCTGGATGACCTGTGCACGCGCCTGCGCATCCCGCGCAGCCAGATCATCGCGCATGCCGATCTGGCCCCGTCGCGCAAGCAGGATCCCAGCCGCTTCTTCCCGTGGCAGCAACTGGCCGAAGCCGGTTTCGGCGTGTGGCCGCGCGCAGCCGATGGCCCGGCACCGGTCGGCTTCGATCCCTGGATGGCCCTGCAGACGTTCGGTTACCCGATGGACGACCGCGCTGCTGCCGTCGGCGCCTTCCATCGCCGCTTCCGCGGCCGCGATGATCTCCCCGCGGATCTCGATGCCGAAGACGCCCGCATCCTGCACTCGCTGCTGCTGCAACAGGAACGCCGCCCATGAAGTTCACGCCCGTCCTGTCCACACTCAAGCACGCCGCGCTGATGGGCGTCGGGTTGGCGCTGTTGAGCGCGTGCGCGGTCGCGCCGCAGCGCCCGGCATCACCAGCGCCAGCGCCAACCAGCACCTATGCGAAGGCAAACTGGAGCGCATTGCCCGCCGTCGCGGACGCCGATCTGCAAGCCGGCTTCGCGGCCTGGCGCAGTGCCTGCCCGCGCCTGAAGACGGAGGCCAACTGGGCACCTACCTGCGTAGCGGCGGCCAAGGTTGCCACCACGCCGGCCGCCATCCGCCAGTTCCTGCAGGCGAATCTCGACGTCTATGCGCTGCGCGCCGCCAACAACCGGGCTGACGGCCTGATCACCGGCTACTACGAGCCCATCTACGCGGGCAGCCTCACGCGTACCGCCAAGGCATCGGTGCCGGTGTACGGCGTGCCGGGCGACATGGTCAGCGTCCAGCTCGACAGCCTCTACCCCGAACTCAAGGGCAAGCGCCTGCGCGGCCGGGTGGAAGGGCGCGTGCTCAAACCGTATGACGATGCCGCGCGGATCGCCACGAACGGCGTCAAAGCGCCGGTACTGGCTTGGCTGACCCACCCGATGGACCTGCAGTTCCTGCAGATCCAGGGCTCCGGTCGCGTCCAGCTGGCCGACGGCCGTCAGCTGCGTATCGCCTACGCCGACCAGAACGGCCATCCCTACCGCCCGATCGGCCGCTGGCTGGTGGAGCAGGGTGAGCTGAAGCAGGCCGACGTGAGCATGGCCGCCATCCGCGCCTGGGCCGATGCCCATCCCGCGCGCGTGCCCGAGCTGCTGGCCAGCAACCCCAGCTATGTGTTCTTCACCCGTGGCCCGGACAGCGATGACGGCCCGCGCGGCTCGTTGAACGTGCCGCTGACTGCCGGCTACAGCGTCGCGGTGGATCGCAACGTCGTGCCACTGGGCAGCCTGCTGTGGTTGTCCACCACGCGTCCGGACGGTACCGCGCTGGTGCGCCCGGTCGCCGCGCAGGATACCGGCGGTGCCATCACCGGCGAAGTGCGCGCGGACCTGTTCTGGGGCACCGGCGATGCTGCGGGCGAGCTGGCCGGGCACATGAAGCAGAAGGGCACGATCTGGATGCTGTGGCCGAAGGGTGTGGCGTTGCCGAAGGCGCCGGACCCCGCCAACTGACGGCGGGTACGCTCTCCCCGAGCGTTTGTCAGCTGTCGGCTGCGCGCAGCGCAAGATCAACACGCCTGCCGTTTTGCACTACATTGGTGCAATGACCACCACGCTCCCGCCTCCCGCCCTCGACGCCCTCGGCACCCCGGTCGCCTGGGCCGATGCCAGTGGCCGCCTGGTGGGCTGCAATCCCGCCTTCGCCCGCTGGCTGGGCGTGAGCGTGCGGCGCCTGCTGGGCCAGCCGCTGGCCTCGCTGGAGGCACAGGGCGACGCCCTGGCCCACTTTCTGGCCCGCGATGAGCGCGACACCCTGCGCCTGCACCGGCTGGCCCTGGCGCTGCCGGGCGATGCGCCGCGCTTTGCCGAGGGGTGGCTGAGCCGCTGGGACGAGGGCGGCTGGCTGCTGGAGGCGCATCCGGTCGATGAGTTCCCGGGGTTGGACCCCACCCAGGCGCTGCCCAGCGCACTCAGTGCCGCGCTCAAGGGCCTGGCGCACGAGCTGCGCAATCCGCTGGCCGGCTTGAAGGGCGCGGCCCAGCTGCTGGCGCGGCGCAACGCGCAGCGCGATCCGGACGAGCGTGAACTGATCGAGCTGATCGGCTCGGAGATCGAGCGCCTGAACGGCCTGCTCGAGCAACTGCTGTCACCCGCGCCGGCCGCGCCGCATGCACCGCTCAACATTCATGCCTCGCTGGAACGCGTCCTGCGCCTGGCCGAGAGCGAAGGCGGCTGGGCGGTCCGGATCCAGCGCGATTACGACCCCAGCATTCCCGAGTTTGATGGCGATGCGGACCGGCTCACCCAGGCCGTGTGGAACCTGGTCCGCAATGCGATCCAGGCCGGTGCGGGCACCGTCACCCTGCGCACGCGCGTGGAGCACGGCGTGCGCATCACCGATCAACTGCATCCGCTGGCGCTGCGGCTGGAAATCGCGGATGACGGCCGTGGCGTGCCCGAAGACCTGGCCGAGCATCTGTTCCTGCCGCTGGTCAGCGGCCGCGCCGAAGGCACCGGGCTGGGCCTGGCGTTGGCGCAGCAGGTCGCGCGCGAGCATCGCGGCACCCTGACCTACCGCTCGCGCCCGGGCCATACCGTTTTCACCGTGCTGCTGCCGATCGGGCAGGGCACCCCCGCCGAGGACACTGCCGCCCATGGCTGACCAGGTCGACACCACCGCCCAGCGCGTCTGGGTGGTCGACGATGACCGCGCGGTGCGGTTCGTGCTGTGCACCGCGCTGCGCGAGGCCGGCTACCGTGTCGAAGGGTTCGACGGTGCGGCTGCCGCGCTGGCGATGCTTGCCGAGCAGGCGCCGCCGGATCTGCTGTTCACCGATGTCCGCATGCCCGGCGATGATGGGCTGGTGTTGCTCGACAAGCTCAAGGCAGCGCATCCGCAGCTGCCGGTGATCGTGATGTCGGCCTATACCGATGTGGCGAGCACCGCAGGTGCCTTCCGCGGCGGTGCACAGGAGTTCCTGTCCAAGCCATTCGATCTGGACGATGCGGTCGCCCTGGCGCAGCGCGTCCTGCCGGCCCCGGATGTCACCTTGGCCGAGCCGAGCGAGACCGCCAGCACGACACCGCCCGATCAGCGTCCGCAGCTGGTCGGCGATACGCCGGCGATGCGCGCGTTGTTCCGCGCGATCGGGCGCCTCGCGCAGGCGCCGTTGTCGGTCTTGATCAACGGCGAAACCGGCACCGGCAAGGAGCTGGTCGCGCATGCGCTGCACCACGAGTCGCCGCGGGTGCAGGGGCCGTTCGTCGCCCTCAATACCGCGGCGATTCCGTCCGAACTGCTGGAAAGCGAGTTGTTCGGCCACGAGGCCGGTGCGTTCACCGGTGCGCAGCGTCGCCACATCGGCCGCTTCGAGCAGGCCAATGGCGGCACGTTGTTCCTGGATGAAATCGGCGACATGCCGTTGCCGCTGCAGACACGGCTGCTGCGCGTGCTGGCCGAGGGCGAGTTCTTCCGCGTCGGCGGGCGCGAGTTGATCCGGGTCGATGTGCGTGTGATCGCCGCGACCCATCAGGATCTGGAAACGCTGGTCGCGCAGGGGCGCTTCCGCGCCGATCTGCTGCACCGGCTGGATGTGGTGCGGTTGCGATTGCCACCGCTGCGTGAGCGTCGCGACGATGTCGCGCAACTGGCCGAGACCTTCCTGGCCGCGGCCGCGCGCAAACTGGATACGCCACCCAAGCGGCTGACCGCGGCGGCGCTGCAGGCGCTGCGCGAACACGATTGGCCCGGCAACGTGCGTGAGCTGGAGAACGTTTGCTGGCGCATGGCGGCGCTTGCCGCGGCCGACAGCATCGGCGTGGCCGACGTGGACAGCGCGCTGCATCGCGGTGCGGGTGCGCCACGCTCGCGCAGTGCCGGCGATCCGGGGCAGTGGGAAACGCTGCTCTCGGCATGGGCGCGCCAGCGTCTGGCCGAAGGGGCCGAAGGCCTGCACGCGCAGGTGCGCGATCGGGTCGACCAGGCCCTGCTCGAAGCGGCGCTGCAGATCACCCACGGCCGCCGTGCCGAGGCCGCCGCGCGGCTGGGCATGGGCCGCAACACCCTGACCCGCAAGCTCGGCGCCGGCCGCCGTCGCGGCGGATGAACCGCATGTCCACACCGCGTGTGCGCCATGTCCGGGCCGCTTTCATGGCCTGTGGACGAGCACACGGTTAGTTTGCAACCAAGGAGTATTCCCATGCGCAGTTCCCATGTCGTCCTCGCTGCGGCGATCACGGTCGGTCTGGCCGCCTGCGGCAGCACACCGCCGCCGCGCCCCGTCGCCCCCGTCGTACCGGTGGTCAGCACCGCGCAGATGGCCGAGGCCAACCTGTCGCCGGCCTCGGCCAGTCTGGTCAGTGGTCGCCTGGCGCTGGTGCCGGATGCCCGTGGCGTGCACATCACCGGGGTCATCGGTGGCCTGCAGCCGCTGCAGGTGGCCGGGTTCCACGTGCATGAGCGCGGCGACTGCGGTGCGGTCGATGCGAGCAGCGCTGGCGCGCATTTCAATCCCGCCGGTCAGCCGCACGGCCGCAACAGTGCCGGTGCGCATCACGCCGGTGACATGGACAACCTGCGCGCCGATGCGCAGGGTCGCGTCAACGTCGACATCCGCCTGCCAGCGGTTACGCTTGGCGGCGGCGCAGCCACCGATAGCGCGGGGGGGGAACTGATCGTGCACGCCAACGCCGACGATTACCGCAGCCAGCCGGCCGGCAACGCCGGCGCCCGCATTGCCTGCGGCGTCATCCGGGTCGTGCGCTGATCGCGCCCTCCCACGACGTCGTTTCTTCCAACGCTACCCGCAAGGAGATCCACATGCGCCTGATCCACACCACGCTGTTCGCTGCCATCGCCGCGCTCGGCCTGACCGCCTGCAACAAGCCGGCCGACACCACCCCGGAAGCCACCCCGGCCGCCGAAGCCACTGCCGCCCAGCCGACCGCTGAAGCGACCCCCGAGGCACCGCCGGCGATGACCAGCGAAGCCCATGCCAACCACACCGCCAGTGCCGATCTCGCGGCCACCCAGGGCAATGACGTCAAAGGCACCGTGACCTTCAGCGTCGTTGACGGCAAGGTGCACGTGAAAGGCCAGGTCAGCGGCCTGAAGCCGAACAGCGAGCACGGCTTCCACATCCATGAGAAGGGCGACTGCAGCGCGCCGGACGGCGCCAGCGCCGGCGGCCACTTCAACCCGGGCCAGGAAGACCATGGCAGCGTGGCCAGCGAACCGCATCACGGTGGCGACATGCCCAACATCAAGGCCGACGCCCAGGGCAACGCCGTGGTCGACGCCCCGGTGTCGACCAACGTCAACATCGGCAAGGGGGATGGCTTTGACATCATCGGCCGCGGCCTGATCGTCCATGCCGACGCGGATGACTACAAGACCCAGCCGACCGGCAATGCCGGTGCACGGCTGGCCTGCGCGGTGATCAAAGCGGCCCCGTAATCCGGGCCGTGTTTGACGAAAAACGCCGGCGAAAGCCGGCGTTTTTTTTGAACGTTGGTAGAGCCACGCCATGCGTGGCTGCAATGAGCGATATCGATTTTCCCGAGGGAGCCGGCCAGCGGCCGGCACTACCGTTAGCGGGTGAGCAGTTCGCGCGCGTCCTGTCCGGCCTCGCAATGCACGAACAGCACCGGCAGGCCATGCGCTTCGAGCACGGCGGCCATCTGCCGCTGGCGGATCAGGTACTGGTCGTAGATGCCCTGCAGGCGATCGCAGTCGCCGGTGCCGTGGTTGTAGTACGCACACCAGCCGGCGGGATCGAACAGCGCCATACGCACTTCGCCATCAGCGTATCGAAGCAGCGGCTCCGGCGCGGCATCCAGCCACTCTTCCACGTGCGGTGCCATCAGCGCAGTTTCGATCAGCGGCCACAGAATCGCCAGGCCCTGGTTGTCGTACTGCATCGACATCATCGCGGCGAGATCATTCACCGTGAAATAGCGGGCATGCTCGATCTGCGCGCCGAAGGCGTTCTGCGCCTGCAGCGCGGTATCGGCCTGCGCCATGCCCTGGGCCAGCAGCACCTCTTCCAGTGCTTCGGCCACGGCCTGGGTCTGGACGACTTCGGTGCCGGTCAGCAGGAACGGGACGACCCGCAGGCCGCCACCGGTCAGGCTGGCATCGGCCTGGAACGGCAACGGCACATCGCCGTCGGCGCCGGCACCAAAGGCCAGCACGCGCGGGCCCTGGTTGCGGCCCGGGGCGCGCATCTGCAGTTCTTCCAGGCGCCGGTGCACCGGCCAGCCCGGGCGCAGGATTTCCGCCGGATCGAAATGGGCGCCGGCGAACACGAAGTCCAGCCCGCTGACGCCGGGCACCAGCTTGGCCAGATCGCGGCCGACGCGCTCGGCCAGTTCACCAGCCTGTTCGGAGGACAGCGCGGCATGGCGCGGGGCGTCGCCGCCGGCCAGTTCCAATGCCAGTACGCCAATGGCATTCATGCCGTGGTCGGGTTTGCTCATGGTTTCACGGTTGGCCCATCACAGGGCGGCAGCTACACTTGGCCCCATTATGCCTGCTCCTTCGTGCAGGCCATGTTGCAGACACCCCTCCCATGCCAGGTATCTCCATGCCCAACGCCCGTCCCGTCGCCATCCTCGGCGGCGTCCGCATTCCGTTCTGTCGCCAGAACACGGCTTATTCGGACGTCGGCAACCTCGGTATGTCGGTGCGCACCCTCGGTGCGCTGGTCGAACGCTTCGGCCTGCACGGCCAGCAGCTCGGCGAAGTGGCGATGGGCGCGGTGATCAAGCATTCCAGCGACTGGAACCTGGGCCGCGAAGCCACGCTGTCCTCGGGCCTGTCTCCGCTGACGCCCGGCATCACCATGCAGCGCGCCTGCGGCACCTCGCTGGACACCATCATCGCGGTGGCCAACAAGATCGCGCTGGGCCAGATCGACTCGGGCATCGGCGGCGGCTCGGACACCACCTCCGACGTGCCGATCGTGTACGGCAAGAAGCTGCGTGCGCGCCTGCTGGCGGCCAACCGCGCCAAGAGCACCGGCGACAAGCTCAAGGCGCTGACCCGCGGCTTCAAGCTCAGCGAGCTCAAGCCCGAATTCCCCGGCGTGGCCGAGCCGCGTACCGGCAAGAGCATGGGCGACCACTGCGAAGACATGGCCAAGGAGTGGAACATCTCCCGCGACTCGCAGGACGAGTGGGCAGTGTCCTCGCACAAGAAGCTGGCCGCTGCCTATGAGCGCGGGTTCTTCACCGATCTGATCGCGCCGTTCCGCGGCGTGGAGCGCGACAACATCCTGCGCGCCGATACCTCGCTGGAAAAGCTGGCCACGCTGAAGCCGGCGTTCGACAAGGTCTCCGGCCGCGGCACGCTGACCGCCGCCAACTCCACCCCGCTCACCGACGGCGCCTCGGCGGTGCTGCTGGCCAGCGAGGAATGGGCGCGCGCGCGCGGCCACGAACCGCTGGCCTACCTGCGTGATTCGCAGGTGGCGGCCGTTGATTTCGTGCACGGCGAAGGCCTGTTGATGGCGCCGACCATCGCCGTGCCGGAGATGCTCAAGCGCAACGGCCTGACCCTGCAGGATTTCGACCTTTACGAAATCCACGAAGCGTTCGCCGCCCAGGTGCTGTGCACGCTGCGCGCGTGGGAAAGCGAAGACTACTGCCGCAACCGCCTCGGCCTGGATGCGCCGCTGGGCAAGATCGACCCGGCCAAGATCAATCCGCTGGGTTCCTCGCTGGCCACCGGCCACCCGTTCGCCGCCACCGGCGCCCGCGTGATCGCCACGGCGGCCAAGCAGCTGGCCGAACGCGGCGGTGGTCGCGCGCTGGTCTCGATCTGCACCGCCGGTGGCATGGGCGTGGTGGCGATCGTCGAGCGCTGATCGCCGGCTGCATTGAACGAAGAAGGCCGCCCCGGGGCGGCCTTCTTTTTTTGTATCTGGCGGAGATGTGCACCATTGGGCTCTGGTAGTGCCGGCCGCTGGCCGGCTCCTCCACACCGTCTCAGAGGCCCCGCATTGCCGGCCAGCGGCCGGCACTACCGGGTGCCGCGTCGCCCTTTACGGCAGGCGCGGATTGCCGAACTCGTCGCGTTCCACGTGCAGGCGATCTTCTTCGACGTGCACGCGCCCCTGTTCCACGTGCAGGCGATCCTGCACCGGGGCCGGTTCGCCCATCAGTGATTGCTCTTCGATGGTGGCGCGCTCGGGCACGATCGGATCCAGCGGAGGGGTGGCCGATGCACGGGCCAGCGCCACGCTGTCGTCGCCGCGCTGCTGGCGCAGGGCATTGGCGAAGCACTGCGAGGCCAGTGCGGTCTCGCCGCGATCCAGGAACACCTCGCCCAACGCTTCCCACGCGGCCGGGCCGGCGCCGGCGGCGATCGCGCGGTGCAGGTAATCCTCGGCCAGCGTGTGCTGGCGCTGACGGGCGGCAATGCGGCCCAGCGCCAGCAGCAGTGCGGGGCTGGAGGGCTGCGTGGTCAACCAGCGTTGCAGATTGGCTTGGCGCGTGGCCAGCTTTTCCACCGGCATCTGGCCGTAAAGCGTCACCACCGATTCGTCCCAGCGCGTGTCCAGTGCCTGTTCGAGGTTGAGCAGGGCCGGTTCGTCCCAGTCCAGTGCCACTGCGCGCAGCGCATAGGCGGAGACGACATCGGGATCGCTGCGCAGGGCCTTTGGCGTGGCTTCCCACTGTGCGGCCAGCGCGTTGACGTCACCGGCTTCCAGCAGCGACTGTGCGGCCAGGCGGATTTCCAGCTCGGCCACGGCTGCATCCGGCAGGACCTTCTGCTTGCGCAGTGCGCCCAGCTGGCCATAGGCCTCATGCGCGCGATCGGCACGTGCCAGCGCTTCGGTGCGCAGCCACAGGCCACGCGGCGGCAGCGGCTGGATCGCGGCAACGTCCAGCACGTTGATCGCATCGACCGGGCGTTCCTGCACCAGCAGGCGCTCGGCCAGCAGCAGGGCATGGCTGGTGGCATCTTCGGTGGCCAGGCGCTGCAGGTACTGATTGACCGCAGCATCGTCATCGCGCGCCTGCGCACTGCGCACCGCGGTCACCATGGCGACAGCGCTCACTTCCTTGTCTTCAGCCGCACTGGTCAGCAGTTTTTCCGCACGCTGCCAGTGGCCGTGTTCGTGCGCCTGCAGGCCTTCGGTCAGGCGCGCGCGGCCCTGCTTGCGGCGGTAGCGGCCCCAGGCGCGGAACGGCGAGGCCAGCAGACTCCACAGCAGCCACAGCACCAGCAGCCCGACCAGCACCATCAGGGCGACCTGGGGCACGGTGGAGCGGTAGTCGGTGCCGCCGTAGCGGTAGATCACTTCGCCGAACTGGCGCAGCTGTTCGGTGCCGAGCCACTGTGAGGCGATCACGCCCAAGGCCACGGCCAGGAGCAGGACCACCAGAGATTGAAAGGGCTTCATCGATTATCTCCCGTTACGCATCGAGCGCAGTTGCTGCAGGGTGCTGCCCAGTTCGGGCAGCGATGGACGCAGCTCGCAGGCGCGTAGTTGCTGCAGTTCAGCACGTTGCTCGCGCAGAGCAGGTGAATCCGGCCACAGCCGCGGCAGCCACAGGGCAACGCGGTCCAGCGCCTGGAGATACCCCGGCTGATCGCCGCGCTCCACCGCTGCCCGCGCCAAGGTCAGTTCCAGCTGCAGCGAATCCCACGCGGCCACGCGGTCGGCTTCGGTCAGCGGGCCCTGCAGGCGGGTGGGGGTGATGGTCACGAACGGCGCCAGCACCTGGTGCCACCAGGGCGTGGCGCCAGCGGTATCGGCGGGGGCGTCGATCTGTTCGGGCAGGGTGGTCAGGGCCTGGGCGAACCGGCCCAACCGTGCCTGGGTCTGCGCGCGCACCCCGGGGCCGAGCGCGTCCACCGCATTGCGCTCCTGCATCAATGCCTGCCGCAGGTTCAGATACTCGTTGCCCTGCACATCGTCCAGCGAGGCGGCCGCCAACGCGTACAGGCGCTTGGCGCCTTCTGCGTCATCGGCATAGGCCAGCCGCTGGCCGGCCTGGCTCAACAACAGTTCGGCTTCTTCCAGCTGCAGTGCCTGCGCGCCGTGGCGGGTGCTGTCGGCCAGCTTGGCCATGTTCTCTTCAAGCAGCGCATTGCGCTGGCTCAGGCCGAGCATTTCATCGCGCAGCACGCGGTTGGTGGCGGCGGCGTCCTGCACGCGCTGGGAGGTCGAACGCTGGTCGCGGCGCAGTGCTTCCACGCTGTCCAGCAGGCCCTGCACCTGCAGCTGGTCGTTCTCTTCCCGCAGTCGTTCCTGCGCCTGTCGCGATTGCCACTGCGTCCAGCCCCAGGCGCCGCCGCCGGCCAACACGACAAGCGCCGTGATCGGCACGATCCAGCGCAGGGGGCGGCTCGGAGAGGGGGGCGAAACAGGGTCATTCATACGGGCATCCTTGTCGCGCGCGCCGGGCAATCCGCTTGGCTGGCGAGCGACGTGGCACACAGCATCGCCCGCCGCCCAAGGCCCCTGCAAGACCGCCCCGGCTCCCTGTTCAGGAAGATGCGGGCGGGATGAGCGCGGCGTGTGCAGCCGCAACCAGCTGTGCCGGCATCGGCCCGGCGGCGACCCGCACCTGCCCGAAGCCTGCGGCGCGCGCCTGTGCGGCCAGCCGCTCGCTGGCGGCCACCACGGTGGCCGCGCGCAGCGGTGCCTGCAGATCGTCGGGCAACTGCGCCAGCAACAGCGCCAGGGCCTCGCCGCTGCTCAGCGCCAGCACCCAGGGCATGGCCGCACGGCGCAGGCGCTGCAGGGTGCGCGGGGCCAGCGGCAGCGGCTGGCGCGCATAGACGTTGGCGCGCAGCAGTTGGGCACCACGTTGCTCAAGGGTCTGCGCGATCACCCCGCGGCCGCCGGGGGCGGTGACCAGGCCCGCGCGCAGGCCGTGCAGGTCAGCCAATGCCGGCAACGCAAGCAGGCCCTCGCTGTCCATCCGTGCCGGTGCGGCGATGTCCTGCGCGCCCTGGCGGTGCAGCGCCGCCGCCGTGCCGGCGCCCACGGCAAGCCACTGCCCCGGGTGGGGTGCGGCCAGATCCACCAGGCGCGCGGCGGCCTGCACCGCGGCGGGACTGCTGAAGACCACCCGCTCGGCCGCCAGCGCGGCGGTGAGGTCGACGTGGGTGGCAGTATCGCGCTGGGCCTGCAGCGCCCACGGCGACAGCGCGATGAGGTGGGCACCCGCCGCCTTCGCCGCACGCCGCAGCGGCGCATGCTGGCCGCGCGGGCGCAGCGAGATCAGGGTCCAGGGCGCGACTTTCGTTTCGGTGTTCATTGCGGGCATTATGCGAGCCCTTCGATGTGACGTGATCAGCCAGATGTCCGCAACCGATTCCCTGCCGGCGCAGTTGTCCGCGCTGCAGCATGTCCTGGATGCCATGCCGCCGGTGGCGGCCATGCAGATCCGGGTCCACGACTACCGCGATGGCGTCCTGCACATCCACGCTCCGCTGGCGGCCAACGTCAACGACAAGGGCAATGCCTTCGGTGGCAGCCTGGCCTCGGCCCTGACCCTGTCCGGGTGGGCGCTGGTGACCCTGCGCCTGCGCCTGGCCGGGTTCGATGCGGATGTCTACGTCGCCGACAGCCATATCCGCTACCTCGCCCCGGTCTATGGCGATCTGCACGCACAGGCCCAGGCCGATGCGGAAACCGACTGGGACAGCTTCCTGGCCACCTTCGCCCAGCGTGGCAAGGCCCGCATCAGCCTCACCGCCCGCCAGCCGGGCGAGGGCGACAAGGCCGCGGCGGAACTGAGCGGCCGTTTCGTGGCCTTCGCCAGGCGGTAGGATGGGCGCCTTGCCTATTGGGGAATTCGCATGCGCCGTACGCTTCAGATCCTGCTGATCGCCTTGTTCGCGCTGACCAGCGTGAGCGCACTGGCTGCCGAGCAGAAGACCACCAGGAAGCAGCGCAAGGAACTGGAGGAGACCCAGGTCAAGTACGACGCCACGATGCGCTGGGGCACCGTCGAGGACGCGCTGCCGTACCTGGATCCCGACTATGCCCGTGCCCACCCGATGACCGACCTGGAACTGCGCCGCTTCGAGCAGGTGAAGATCTCCAGCTATCGCGCCGGCGACAACGTGCCGCTGCCCGATGGCCGGGTCGGGCGCAACGCCGAGGTGCGGGTGATCAACAACAACACCCAGTCAGAGCGGACGGTACGGGTCCGGGAGATCTGGCGCTGGGACGCCGAGGGCAAGCGCTGGCTCCAGGCCAACGGCCTGCCGGACCTCTGGCAGGAACGCTGACCCCCGCCCGCACGGGGCTGGACGCCGATTCGCCCGCATGTGCGACAATCGGCGCCCGCTTATCGACCCGTGATCTTAGTGAATTACGAAGAGTTGCTGGCCTTTGCCGGCCGAAACCCGATGTTGTCGATGGCCCTGGTCGGCCTGACCGTGGCCATCATCGTGACCGAAGTCCGCCGCCTGTTCCGCGGCTTCAAGTCGCTCAAGCCGGCCGAACTGACCCAGCTGATGAATGCCGGTGGCGCCATCGTGGTCGATCTGTCTTCGAGCAGCGATTTCGAGAAGGGCCATATCGCGGGCAGCCGCAACGTGCAGCCGGCGCAGTTCGGTCCGGAGCACAAGCTGGTCGCCAAGGCCCAGCAGAGCCCGGTGGTGCTGGTGTGCCGCAGTGGCAATGCCTCCGAGACGGCCGCCAAGGCGCTCAAGAAGGCCGGTTTCACCCAGGTCAACGTGCTCGACGGTGGCATCCCGGCGTGGCAGCAGGCCGAGTTGCCGCTGGTCAAGGGCCGCAACTGATCCCCATCGGATTGCAGCGCACGCCTTGTACGCGGCGCACAGCGCCCCCATCGCAGGGCATGTAACAATCCGTTTTTACAGCATTCATTTTTGGAGCAACAGGAAATGTCCGAAGAGAACACCAACGGCGCTGTCGCGCCGGTCGACGCCGCAACCGGTCCCTCGTTCACCGTCGAGAAGATCTACGTCAAGGACGTTTCGTTCGAATCGCCGAACGCTCCGGCCGTCTTCAATGACGCCGTGCAGCCGGAACTGCAGCTCAACCTGAACCAGCGCGTGCAGCGCCTGGGCGAGAGCGCCTTCGAAGTCGTGCTGGCCGTGACCCTGACCTGCAAGGCCGGCGAGAAGACCGCCTACGTGGCCGAAGTGCAGCAGGCCGGCGTGTTCGGCCTGGTCGGCCTGGACCCGCAGTCGATCGACGTGCTGCTCGGCACCCAGTGCCCGAACATCCTGTTCCCGTACGTGCGTTCGCTGGTGAGCGAGCTGATCCAGGCCGGCGGCTTCCCGCCGTTCTTCCTGCAGCCGATCAACTTCGAAGGCCTGTACGCCGAAACCCTGCGCCAGCGCCAGGAACAGGGCGAAACCTCGCTCGCCGATTCCGAGCCGGCCGGCAACGCCTGATCGGCGCTGCAGTACGGATGAGCAACCACGCAGACAAAATCGCGGTTCTCGGCGCCGGCTCCTGGGGTACTGCCTTGGCGAGCCTGCTCGCGCGGCACGGTCATCCGACCGTGCTGTGGGGGCGCGATGCGGCGATGGTCGAGGCCATCGACCAGCGCCACGAGAACACCCGTTATCTGCCGGGCATTCCGCTGCCCGAGTCGCTGCGCGCGACCACCGATCTGGCCGCTGCCGTCAAGGACGCTGCCTGGATCCTGGTGGTGGTGCCCTCGCACGCCTTCGGTGAAACCGTGCGTGCGCTGGCACCGTTGCGGCCGGCCGATGCCGGCGTGGCCTGGGCGACGAAGGGCTTCGAGCCCGGCTCCGGTCGGTTCCTGCACGAAGTGGCACGTGAGGTCCTCGGGCCGGACGTGCCGCTGGCGGTGGTGACCGGTCCGTCGTTCGCCAAGGAGGTCACCCAGGGTCTGCCGACCGCGATCACCGTGCACGGTGACGCGCCGGACTTCGCCCAGCAGGTGGCCGATGCCATGCACGGTCCGGCGTTCCGCGCCTACACCGGCGATGACATGGTCGGTGCCGAGCTCGGCGGTGCGATGAAGAACGTGCTGGCCGTGGCCACCGGCGTCGCCGATGGCATGCAGCTGGGCCTCAACGCCCGTGCCGGCCTGATCACCCGTGGCCTCAACGAAATGCTGCGGCTGGCCGCGGCGATCGGTGCCAAGCCGGAGACCCTGATGGGGTTGGCCGGGCTGGGCGATCTGGTGCTGACCTGCACCGGCGATCTGTCACGCAACCGTCGCCTGGGCCTGGCCCTGGGTCGCGGCCAGACGTTGACCGATGCGGTCCGTGAGATCGGCCAGGTGGTGGAATCGGTGCAGACCGCCGATGAGGTGATGCGCCAGGCGCGGCGTCACGGCATCGACCTGCCCATCTCCGACCGCGTGCGCGCGGTGCTGCACGGTGAGCAGACGCCGGAAGAAGGATTGCGTGCGCTGTTGGCACGCGAGCAGAAGCCGGAGTATCCGGACACGCTGTTCAAGTGAGGCACGAAAAACCCCGGCAGACGCCGGGGTTTTTTTTGGGTTCTTCTTCCATCCGCGTTGCAGGCATGAAGCGCGCTCTGAGTCCCTTCAGGCGCGACGGCGGATGGGTCGGGCGCTGGGCCACGCCAGAACGAAACAACCCGGCACGTGGCCGGGTTGTTTCGTGGCGTACCGACGAGGGTGTCGCCATGCCAACCGCAAAAAAACCGCGACGGCCGTGCAGGTAGAGCCGACCGTTGGTCGGCTGCTGTAAAAGTGAAGCCCGGCGTGAGCCGGGCTTCATGGCGCAGGGGAGAGAGACCGCGCCATCCAACAACGTACCGCGGTGTTGCGTATCGCGTATTACCAGGTGAAGCGCGGACCGACGAACCATTCCTTGTCGCCGCCCTTGGCCAGCTTCACTTCGCCGGCCAGGCCCCAGTTCTGGTTGAGCTTGGCCTGGGCGCCGACGCGGCCGTAGAACTCGCCGTCCGGGTTGATGCCGTGCTTCTTGCTGTAATCCTCGTAACCGGCCATCACGTAGCCTTCGAAGTTCGGGGTGAACGCGCTGCGCACGCCGACTTCGGTCGAGTAGCCGTTGAAGTCCAGGCCGTGCTTCGGATCGAACTTCTGGTAAGCAACGCGGGCGACCAGATCGGTGGTCGGGGCGATGCCGTAGTTGTAGCCGACACCGACCTTCCACTGGTCCACATCGTTGCTGCCGCGCTTGGTTTCCTGCGCGTTGTAGTCACCGAAGATGTGGAAGTTCGGCGCCACGGCGACCGAGCCCTTCACCGCCCAACCATCAGCGTCGCCGCCCTTGGCATCGGTGTTCACGTAGCCGCCTTCAACATAGTTGTACGACAGACCGTCGGTTGCCGACGCAGCGAACGGCAGTGCAGCCAGCAGACCCAGAGCAAGCAGGGAAGTCTTCATTTTCGGGGACACCTTTGTATTTTTTGGTTTTGTCCGCCAGCAGAGGGGAGGGGAAATCGCTGCTGGCGACAGGTGTGAATTATCCGTTAGTCACCCCAATTAGCCCTGAATATCAAACTGAGCAGTACATAAATACAAGGGCATTCCAGGGAACTTTGCCGACGCGATCTTAGCCATGACCCCATAGTTCGTGCGGATTGGACAAACTATGGGGGAGCGAGCCTGCACAGACTATGGGGGAGCGAACCCTAGCCTGAACGCGGGCTTGCTACTGCCCTAGGTTTGAGCAAGCTCCACATGGCTGGTCTGGCCGCTGCAGTGGTTTGCTCCATCGAGGCTCCTGATGAGTGGACGCGGCAGCTTCAATCATCGTTAGCAGCTTTCGTAGGCCACTTTGTCGCATAACGCGCTTTAGCGCGTCGCCGCGGTCGTCTTCTGCGCTTGGGTGGGCGACTTGCTTCGGACCGGCTATATGAGCGAACGACCAGTAGGACCACGATCACTACAGAAACCGGAAACGACAAGACGATGCCAGCAACGATGCTCATCTGAGCAAAGGTGCTCAAGTTCTCCATTTGCCTCTGCCTCAATGAGAGTGGTGCAGCCCAAATCAACGAAGGACCATGTTCGGTAGGCTTGGCAGGTGCCGAATTCATTTCGAGCAACCGCTACGCTAAAAAGGCGAGAGCAGGTAGCCTGGTCATTGCAAGGTATTCATTGCGAGTGACTGGAGACCGGACAACAGCTCCAGCCTCATAGCTCAGCCACTGACAATGTTACCGAAGGCAAAGGCGCACAACTGCGGGCGTTATAGCTACATCGTGAAGAAATAGCACACTCAACAGGTCAAACGCGCCACTTTTGCGGGCAGGGTGGCTGCATCGTCACTGAGTTCGTGGCGAAAATCGAACCATTACCAGTGAGCCTGTCGCTCTGACCAGTGATCCTCCCCGGCGGGCGGCGGGCGGCGGGCGGCGGGCGGGGATCCGCGAACCAGCTCAACTTGCACTTGATCTACGTCACTGTTCCTACTGAGCCAAATCTTGTGCACGTCGTCTCTTGGCCGAAAGCGGATATGCGGTCGTCGTGGGTGATTAGGGATCGTTATCATGGCTAGGGTGCTCACGATTCGTCTCTGAGTGGCGTGTAGGAGCTGGTTGGCACACCGGAAATCAGTAAACATACTGGCGAATAACCGGCAGTTGTGCGGATGCGCGTGGCGGGAGGCAAAAATAGACTCGATGTTCCCAAGTGGAGCTCGACATGTCATCTAAGCCGATGGGTATGGCAATAGGGACGGGGGATGTCCGGGGGCGCTCTCGAGAGGCGTTGCGGCTGACCGCGTTGGCATCCGCGTGCTTCATGAGCTACGCAACATTCGCGGCCCCGCCCCCGGACGATGGTTTGGAGCCTTTGCCGACGCTGTCGGGAACGACGCTGCTGACCGCACCGTCAGAGGGGGTTGGCTGTCAAGGCATCCAGACCACCCCCCGCGTGGTATCGCTGTGCGATGGAGCCGCTCACGAGCTACCCGATGCAACAATCCCCGGGACGACCTGGGACGTGGTCCGGGTGGGGTATGGCACCACGGCCACATTCAACGGTTACAACATCGTGGCCGAGATACCGACCGGCGGCGCGGGCTTCTTCAGCCCAATCACCGTGTTCAGTGGGCCAGATGGCGCCTATGCGGTCGCAACCGGCACGTTCACCAACACCACGATCTACATGGCACCCCAATCCCTGGCCAACGCCATCGCGACCACGGGGGGCGTGCTCAACCTGGGGGCGGGGACGGTAGTGGGCCTCAATCCCGCCAACACCTACTCGCCGACCATGACCCTCGCAGCGCTGACGGCGTTCGGAGGCGGTGTGGTCAACGCCAACGGCACGGTGGTCAACCTGCCCACCACGTTGGCCACCGCGTTCCAGATCACCAACTCCGGACCTGGGGGCGGTCTGCCGGGTCAAAGTGCTCTGGGCCAGATCAATGCGTCGAACATGACCGTCACGTTGGGCGATGGAATCGCTGGCACCGGCCGGACCCGTGGAGCGTTGGTCGGGGGCGAGGCCGAGTTGAACCTGACCGACAGCACGATTACCGCAGGCAGCTACTCGCTCGGCATCTACAACTACTTCGCCGGGTCCTACACAGGCGCCATCGCAGGCTCCCGATCAAATGTCCTCCGCAGCTCGATCACGCTCGGCAATGACAGCGTGGGGTGGTGGGGCAATGGCGCACTCGCACCGGCCCGCCTCACCGCCACCGACAGCCAGTTCAAGGTCGGCACCGGAAGCTGGGGCCTGTTCATGGCCACGGGCGCTGTCGGGCGCCTTACGAACACGACGGTTTCAGCGGGCGCGAACAGCTTTGGTGCCCTGATGCATGACGGCACCAGCCTGACCATCGATGGAACCAGTGCTATCACTGCGACCGGAGCAGGGTCTGTCGGCATTCGGAACGACTCTGGAGACGTCGTGTTTGGCCCGGGCACTCCGGACATCACGGGCGGTGATCTCGGCTTGAACGGCATCGCCGCAAGCACCTTCGAACTTCAGTCCGGGAGCACGCTTCGGGTAGGCGTCGGACAAAACGCGGCGACGGCCATCCAGTTGGATGCAAGCACGTTTACTGGTGCCGGGGGTTCGTCATTGGCCGTCTCGGCAAGTGGCTCAACGGGCACCGGCATCTCCCTCACCAATGCTGCTGTCTTCAACCATGCGGGCAGCATCGCCGTCTCCGGTCCCGGCACCGCTCTCTCGGCGAACGGCAGCGGCACGAGCGCAGTGCTGTCGGGTGGAGGGACTGCCAGCGGTGGTGGGGCGGGCGCCCCGGTAATCCAGGTCAGCGATGCAGCAACCCTGGACGCGACCAACGTGGTGGTGAACTCTGCGGCTACTGGTGCTGCCGTGCCTGCGCTGTTGCTCACGGGAGCAGATGCCTCAGTCCGGTTCGCCCGCGGGAGCCTGGGCAATGCCCAAGGCGGCACGGTGACCATAGACGGGACTGGGGCGTTGGTTGATCTAAGCGATACCCAGGTAGGTGGCAGTGGGCAATGGCTGGACGTGGGCCCCGCTGCCGGCGGCTCCGCGGCGGCCGATGGCATCCTGACCATCGCCCGCTCCACGCTGACAGGCTCCGCTCAGACTGCCCTTGGCAGCACGTCCTCAGTCACGCTCATCGACAGCACGTGGTTCCTCACCGGCTCGTCGGTGCTGACCGACCTGGTCAACGACCCCAGCGTGATCGATTTCGCTCCCCCTGTCGGCTCACCCACATTGGCCAGCAGCTACAAGACGCTTACCGTGAACCGCTATGCCGGCGATGGGACGCTGGCGATGAACGCTTGGCTCGCTGCCGATGACTCGCCCTCTGATCGCCTGGTCATCCTCGATGGCACAGGGACGGGGCCGGGCACCATCCAGGTGCGAAACACCGGCGGGGTAGGCGCGCTTACCGCCGCTGACGGCATCTTGTTGGTCCAAGCGATCAACGCGACCACAGCCGCTGACACATTCGCACTTTCGGCCCCGGTCGTGGCCGGGCCGTATGAGTATTTCCTTTACCGCGGAGGTGCCAGTGGCGTCGGCTCGGCCGACAACCAGAACAGCTGGTTCCTGCGGTCGACAATCGACTGCGCCGCCCCCGGTGCTCCGGTCCCGCCGTGCCCGGCACCGCCAGACCCTCCGCCCGTTCCGCCGCCGACACCCCCTATGCCACCGGTGCCACCGACGCCTGCATATCGGCAAGAGGTGTCGCTTGCCGCCGCCTTGCCGGTCATGTCCGCGCTGTATGGCCGGGCGCTGGTGGACACCCTGCACGAGCGCGTCGGTGACCAACACCTGCTGAGGCAGCGCACCGATCTGGACGAAGACCGGACCGGCTTGAATGGCGCATGGGTGAGAGTGCTGGCCCACGACGGCGAGCGGGACGGCGGGAACCAGGGAATCTACGGAAACCGTGGCCCGGGCTTCGATTACCGATTCCAAGCGCTTCAAATCGGGCTGGACTTCTACCGCTCCATCGACTCGGAGGGCAACCGTCAGCACGCAGGTGGCTACCTGGCCTACGGCAAGGGCAAGGGAGACGTTCGCCACAACATCCTGGATCATGACTTCCACGCCGGCAGCGACGAGTTCGATGCCCGCACGATCGGCGCCTACTGGACCGGGTTCAACGCCCGCGGCGGCTACTTGGATGCCGTGGCCCAATACACGTCATATGACCTGCGCGCGCGATCGACACGGTTGCCCGACACCTTCACCAACGGCAATGGCACGGTTCTTTCGTTGGAGGGCGGGTGGCCCTTCGCCCTGGGTTCGGGTGACACCGCGGAAGATCTGACCGGTTGGAGAATCGGACCCCAGGCGCAGGTGATCTGGCAGCGCGTGGACGTCGACGACCTGGTCGATGACATCGCGCGCGTACGCTACAGTGACGGCGATTCCACGGTGGGCAGGTTGGGCATCCGGCTCAACCGCATCGGCAGTGGCCAGGGCCGCAACGGCGGCGCCCGGGCCAGCGATGCGTGGCTTCGCCTGAACGCCTGGCACGAGTTCAACGGATCGCCCAGGACAGAGTTCTCCAGCGCGACAGGGTATGTGCCTTTTACGGCTGATCTCGGCGACAGCTGGGGCGAGGTCGGCCTGGGGGGTACGTGGCAGGTAAGTGATACCGGCTACCTGTTCGCGGACGTGGATTACACGTGGAGCTTCAACGGCGCTGAGACATCTTGGAACAGCAAGGTGGGCATGCGTTGGAACTGGTGACGAAGACGGAGAGCGCATGTCGGGAGTTTGCAGCGCCGCTACCAAGCCCGCGTCGTGTTTGCCGTGGACATCAGGCGGCTCTGGACTTACAGCGATCGTCGCCTGAGGATGTCATACAAGAAGCAGTACCTCACCGCACTGCGCCTCGATGAAAACACCGGCTTTGATCGCACTTTTCTTCTCCATCTGCTTCAGCCTCGCCGGATCCATCGCCCCTTCGCATAAAAGCGCATGTTTATGTGATTGCCGAGATGACCCGCCGCACGTCCCGACTCTCACTCATCTGGCGGCTCCCCGCAGTGACGCAGGGATTAGCAATTGCCCCGCTGTGCAAAAGCGGGCGCTCTAGCTGCTACTTATGAGCGGCGGGGCCTGAGAGCCTGATCGACACGAAGGCCCCAACTTGGGGGCCTTCGTGTCTCAGCGGAAGCCTTCCACGCTTGGGTCGGCGGTGCGCCAAGTACCGACAAGGCTACGGGCAGTCTACTCAACAGCTAGGACACCCAGAGAGCCCCCAAGTCGCTGGGACGGTAGCAGAACACAACGGAGCGACGTCGGTTACTCGGGGAAAACAAGAGTGACCGAAAAGCGCCCTGTCCATCGACTGGCGTACTGCGGACGGTCCACGTTGTAGAACCCGCCTATGCCCAGGCTTACCGGGGTGTGCCTGAAGCGCAGAACCTTGGAAACGGTGGCGCCTAATGGAACGGTCCACGCATCGCCACTGGCGGCTTTCCAGTTGTAATTGGTCTCCGATGTGAAACTGAGCGACCAGCCATCGGGCAGGTTACGGGTAACGAAGGGCTGCACGCTGGTACTGCTGACATCGTCGCGGTCACTATCGCCACCAATCGACCAGATGTGGTTGGCCAGTGCGCCTACCGTCCACGATTTGGTCTTGTGGACGACGATAAACGCTGGTCCCAGTGAGTACTTTCCGGTGCCCAGACTGTTGTGTGAGGCAGTATCGAGCAACGCGGCGGCACCAAAACCGAACTCTGTGCCACCCGCCTCGGCGGCGGTCTTGGGGATGTAATATCCCTGCACGAACAAATCGCCGGTGCCGTGTTTGTCTTCGGGGAACTGGTTCCAGCTCAGCGGCAGTATAGGCCGTAGGATGAATTTGCCGTTCTCCCCAACGAAGGGTATCACTGGCTGGATCTTCAGCTGCTGGTTGTGAAAGTCCCCTCCCGGGCCCACCGAGCCCAGGTAGTTGTACTGGAAGGGTACGGAGATCAATGCCGCGCCGGGATCTGCTAGCTTGCGGGCGATGTCGTCGCTGGACGCTCCTACATCAGGAGCTGCACTCTGCGCGGCAGCTTCGGCGGCTAGGAGCACACAGCCGAGGACCATCAGCTTTGCTATGACGGTCATGAGAGGGTCTCCTGATTGGTGATGGCATAAGAAAGCTCGAGCGCCATAGAATCCGATCCTGGCAATGCTGGAGGGGTAGTTCTGCTATGCTCGCCTCGCTGCAGATGAGCGCAATTACTGCTTGGTGCCGTCCGGCGTCTTGATCACTTCGGGTGTGGTCCAGCGGCCGTCCAGCAACTCCGGCTTGGGACGGTAGTAGCGCATGAACATCACGAACGGTCCCTTGGGCGCGGGCAACCAATTGGCCTGCCTCTCCTTGCCGGGCGAATCCGCCTGGATGTAGATCGTCAGCCCACCGTCAGGATCCTTCTTCAATCCAGCCAGCATCGGCGAGTTGATCAGATAGCGGTTGATCGGATTCTTGACCAGCAGCTGCTGCGGCAGTCCGTACATGGTGACCGACCAGAAGGCATCCACGGGCGGCAGCTGGTCCTTGGCGAAGCGCAGGGTGTAGGCGCCTTTGCTGCCGTCCAGGGGCTGGCCTTCGGAATCCTTGTCCAGGATGGGGTACATCGCCTCTTCGCGGGAGTTCGCACCGATGCCCACCTGGGTCCCGGTCGCACGGGCGACGTAGTCATTTTTCAGGAAGTCCCGGCTACCGAACAGGGCATCGGTCCTGCCGCCCAGCGAGGCGCGCTTGTCATCGATCTGCTTCTGCCCTTCGGCCATGCCCTCCTTGAGCGCGGCCTGCATCGGCGGCGGCAGGCGGTTCGCATCAAAGGGCTTGCCCGGCTCGATACCCAGCGTGGCAAAGCGCTCGCGCAGGGCCGCCTCGCTTGGATGCGGCGGCTGCGCGAACTGCAGCAGGAACGCCAGCTGGTTGAAGAACTCCAGCGACGTCCGATCCTGCGCCGGCGGCGTGGGCGTGATCCATGCGATGGCGGGCGCCGGCGGCGGCGCTGGTGTCCCGGCGAAGGCTGACAACGGCTGCACCTTGTAGCCGGCCTGGATCTTCTTCACGTTCTCCAGGTCTGCTGCGTTGAAGAGCTGGGTGCGGCCAACCACGCTGACCAGGTCGGTCTCCGAGCGGATCACCTTGGTGATGCCCTTGGGCGCTTCCCCCTTCCAGCCCGGCCCGACGATCAGGAAGCTGCCGCCGTCATTGCCAGTCGTGCGGCTGCCGATGTAGTCGAAATTGAAGGTGTAAAGATCCATCAGCTGGAAGACGAAGTATCGATCCTTCGCCATCCTGGGCACGGTGATCACCACCGGCTCTGCCCGCAGATCCAGCATGGCAAAGGAGTAGGGGGTGTCCGAATTCGGCGTCACGAAGGCAGTGTCGTCCGGAGTGAACACGCGGGCGATGTTCAGGATGGCGTTGAACGGCCCCTTGTACTGCGGGTTGGAGGTGTTGACGTTGAACGCATAGACGGTCTTGTACGTGTCCACCATCGGGACACCGTAGACGTAGGCCTCGCGCGCGATGGTCCTGGCCTCTTCCAGCGCAGCAGTGTCTGCCGATGCAGCGGGAGCAGCAGGGGATGCGGCAGGGGCGTGACCTGCCGCGGCGTCGCGGTCCTTCTCATTGCCGGACGATCGCTCGCCGCAGGCGCTGAGCATCATGCCGCTGGCCAGGGCAAGCAGCATCCCGATTCCCGTAGCCGATCGAATTCGATGGTGGTACATGCATCTCTCCTTGAATCAGGGGGTCGGGGTCGGCACCGGCTGCAGGGGAGGCAGGTTCCACTTGCCTTCGATGGCGGCGCGGCTCGGGCCGTAAACACGCCCAACAGCACTGTAAGGACCGGCCGGCGCGGGAAGCCAGTTGCTCTCCTTTTCCTTCCCAGGCGAGACGTGGGCGACGTAGAGGGTCAGTCCGCCATCGGGGTCATATTTGAGCCCGGGGGTCCGGTCGCCGATGGAATACCGCTTCAGTTCATTGGCGTAGAGGAACCGGTCCGGCAAGGTATACAGCGTGACCGACCAGAAGAACTTCGCAGGCGGGATGGCATCCTTGCTGAAGTGGATCACCGAAGGAGTATTGCCGTCGCCTACATACCCGCCATACCACGCTTCCTCGATGGAGTTCCCATATAGTCCCTTCTCGGCGGCAATGGAACGGGTGAGGTAGTCGTCCTTCAGAACCGCGCGCGATCCAAACAGTCCGTTGGACGATAGCGTTGCCTTGGCCTTCTCGGCCATTGCGGCTTTCGCATCGGCTACGCCGGCATCGATCGCCGACAAGCGAGCCTGACTCAGGGACTTGGCGTCGAACGGTCGTCCTGGGCCGATCCCGATTTTCGCGAAACGCTCCATAAGGCCTGCTTCGCTCGGATTCGTCGGTTGTGTGAACTGCAGCAGGAAATTCAGATAGGCGATGAAATCGTGGGAATGGACCTTATCGGCGTCATAAGCGGGGAACTGAATCTCTGGCGGCGCCGAAGGGGCCTGCGTCTTCAGGTAGCTGCTCAAGGGCTGCAGCTTCATCCCTTCCTGGATCTTCTTGACGTTGCCGATGTCGTCGGGTCCGTTCAAGGCGGTGCGTGTGAGCGTCAATACTAGCGAGGTCTCCGAAGGAAAAACCTGCTTGATGCCAGCAGGCGTATCGCCCTGCCAGCCGGGCCCGGCGATCAGGTAGCTGGCGGCGCCGTTGCCGGTGGCGCGCGACCCGATGTAGGCAAAGTTGTAGGTGAACAGATCTACCCACTGCTGAACGTAGTAACGTCCTTCGGGCACCTTGGGCACCGTGACGACCCAAGGTTCAGCCCGCAAATCCAGCCAGGCCCAGGAATAGGGCGTGTCATTATTGGGCGTAACGACATCGTGGTTATCCGGCGTGTAGAGCTGCGAATAGTGCCTGAATTTGCCGAAGCCGCCGATGTATTCGGGCGCATCAGGCGAGGCCACTTGCTTGTAGAGCGTGTTGTAGTTCTCGAGCATCGCAAACGCATAGATGTAGGCATCTTTCGCGATCACGCGCGCCTCTGCCTCGTCCTGTTCGTCTGCCGCGGCCGATCGTGTATCTGGAGCCGTCGTCGGTTCCACTCGATTGGGCTGGCTCTCAGGCCGCTGGCATGCTGGAAGAAACAGGACTGACATCAGCAAGAGGGACGAACCACGAGGCATTGGGCGCATGGAAATGGGCTCGAGTAGGCGGGGTATGGTGATGAAAATTGTTGCTCGCAAGCGCAGCCGATGCTGGCGACACCAGTGCGGCTCTTTCCCGCGAGGCGCATGAGAGGGTGTATCTCCACTCTGTTCTCCCTGCCGCAGGGTTGGCAAGAGCGTATTCACTGTGTTCCGCTCAGTATTTTTACTGGTGCCAAGGGTTAAGCTCGGTGGCCTAGCTGGTCCGAGCTATTTTTCGTCGATCTGATCCACGACGTTCTACCCTTCGGTCCGAAGAAAAACTACCCCGAGAGCCTCGGCTTTACGCACGAGCTCAATAGTCCCGTGCACACCCAGCTCTTGCATCATCGCGTATTTGTGTGATTCGACCGTTCGGACCGAGAGTCCCAATTTATGCGCAATCTGCTTGGCACGAAGCCCGAGCGCTAGAAGCTCGAGCACACGCAGCTGCTTATCTGTCGGGATGTATTGCGTCGTGGATCCATGAATGATGGCCTGCGCGGCAACGCTTGCCGATACATATGTATTTCCGTTCAAGACCTCTTTAATGGCAAAGATCAGTTCCTCTCCGGCGGCGCTCTTGAGCACGAAGCCCCGTGCCCCCGCGCGGATGGCCCCGGCAGCCAGAGACGGCTCATCGTGCATGGTCAGGAACACGAAGGGAACTCTGCAGCCTCGCTCCAGAATCTCTTTCATTGCGTCGATTCCGCTAATGCCGGGCATGCTAATGTCTGCGACCACCACGTCTGGCGGGTCGCGCTCGACCGTCTCGATCAGCTTTTCCCCGTCGGATACCAACACAATTGATTCAAAGGAATTCATCAGCAGCCGCTCGATCCCCTGGGCCACCAAAGTGTGGTCATCTGCCAGCACCACACTTCTACCCCGACAGCGGGGTTTCTCAAGGAGAGCGAGATCCATGCATTTCACTCCTTCGACAATGGTGTTCGGGATTGCATGGATAAATGCCACTTCGAAGGCGCGGCTTATCCTTGCTCAGGAATCTGGATATTGGCTACGGAGCGGGTGAGGGCCTTGTGATTTAATCCATCGGGCGGCAACTTCCAGCCGTGCTCACGGAACAGATGTCTCGTTCTGTGATGCTTGCACGCTTCAGATGTGACAGGCGTGCGCGAATAAGGTGATGTGGCGATGTGGCGATGTGGCGATGTGGCGATGTGGCGCAGAGGTGGCCACTTCCAGCGCCTTCCCCATGGACAGATTGGCCCGCATGAAAGATCAAGGAGACGCCGTCAAGCAGTCCTCGCTGCATTTTGCTGTCCGGCTTCCTGCGGGACTTGCCCCGTCCAGAGCAGCGTTACTATTTCAATGGGGTGGCTTCCCAACAGAAGGCGGCTGGAAAAGTCCCTGACACATGCGAGCCGGTGAAGCGCTTCGCCCCGTCGCCAGCCCTTCCATGTCAGAGCCGTTCGGTCTTCGCTGGCGTAGACCTTGGCCTGCAACACTACTGTTGCTGGTAAACAGTCATACTGAGTTTGCGTCGCGCGACTGAATCCAGAGCCGGATACAGGCATGGGACGACATCTCACTCCCAGGAAATGCAGCTGCGCAATCACTTTAAGTCGACGATGACGACGGACGTCCTTCTATAAGCGGCTTCTGCTTCTGGCCGAAAGCGGACGCGAGGACGCAAGCCATATCTGAAAGTCACTTGGAGCGATAAGGACGCAGAACGCTCGATTCAAGTCGATGCCCCCACACTCGGGCTGAAAAGCGAAGTCACCCGCAATCTCCTTCACTACCTTCGCTCCTCATGGCGTACGTAGGAGAAACATGGACTGATACACGATAGATGCTGATCGAACAATCTGCCGGGTAGTCGCACTGTTCGCCGGCAACGATCGTTGAATCGCTCCATGCACCTGCTGCGGTGTGAGGCCCTCCTTAAGCTGTCGCACGGACTGATGAAAGGCAGCATTCACGCGATGGGGTGGAACGTCCCGATACAGCGTACGTTGCATGCGCAGCTGGGCGGAATAGCGGGCAACCTGACCGGGAAAACATTTGCTGTCGTAGCCACGAATCCCGCAAGTGCGAGCCAACTCCTGCATTGAGGGCAGGAGGCAAGCCGTGTCTGAAATCAACGCCTCGATTGTCTTGGAGAATGCTATCCACGCATCGGGAAGATTTGCGCGTCCAAGTGGGATGTCGACGGAATAGTGAACCCCTGGCAGCAGCGCAGATGCGCACTCTGCTGGTCTGAGCAACATGTCCAGCACAGAGACACACTGTCTCGCTGCCGCCCTGAGAAGGTCCCCCAAGTCTACTCGCCCAATGTTTGGTCGCAATCTCAATGTCGGAACATTGGCGTCGCGCCATACCATGTAGCGAACGAAATCCTCTCTATGCGTCTTGAGTGGCCGGTAACGTTGGTTCTTGGCCTCGCCAACATCGTCCACGGCTTGGACAAACGCTAACAGCCTGGATCTTTCCAGAACCCGAGCGGGGTCATCGGCGGTCCATTGGATTAGCTCTTCGACGCAGTGGTTTGTCCATTTCTCAGCACGGTTTGGAGGATCGAAGCGTGCGCCGACGGTGAGTGAGCCCTTGCATCCTGGACACACTAAGATGTTCACAGCTCTGAACCCAGAACTGCCGCAGTGTGGACAGGTGTTTTCAATTCTCGCTCCGTGCGTGGCACAGTGAGAGTACGCAGCGAAGCGCCAGATCAAACGCGAATATGGAAAATCATCTTCCTGGACGCTATCGACTAGACATCTTGGACACCACGATGCACCCTTGCAAAGCGTCGCTGACTTCCCTGAGACAAGCTCACCGATTCCTAGGAGCGTTCCCCCTAGAAGTGACTGACCGGTTAATCGTTCCAGCGCTTTCGCTCGCCTGCGCACTACAGGACCGGAGCCGGATAGCCTCGAGCAATCGTTGTAAGTGCCTGGCTCAGACCCTGATGCAGCATCGAGAAGAGCGATAAACGATGACCAAGGAACTGCGCACAGGGTCGTTAGTCGCAGGCAGTAGCTACTGAGGGACTCAGTGCCGGAGGTCCCAGCCCCAATGAGCTTTAGGGGTGGAAGCTTCGTCCAGTTTGGAATGTGAACTGTCATGCGCCGGCCGCACCGTCAGCGCTAGGCTCAATGTTCAAGTAGTCGGCTAGTGACGTTGTAGGCTTTGAGCTCGCAAGACGATTGAAATGATCGATGTCTCGCCAGAACGAGCTGTGGTTCTTTGGTGTGCCTGAAGCCGATTTGAGGTGGTCAGAAGTCAGCTTCGAGCATCCAGCTCTGCACCTCAGCTCATTTGCACGTCGGAGATATCTTACAGTTGGGCCGAATATTCCTCCTCCATTCAATGCAACCAGCTCCAGGTTGTCCTGAAGCAGAGTGGGATGGGATAACGGAAAGCCTGCGCCGATTGCCTTTACCAACGTCGCGTAGCCTACTAGGTCCTGCTGCATCTTCAGGTTGTACGGTCGCATGTAGACGATGTCCGAGCGGTTGAAGATTTCCTGAGCATCTTCATAGAGGGGAGAGGCCTCATGCGTACCGAACATGACCGCCGCGCAGCCGATCTCCTCGATGAGGGCCATGATTCCAAGCATGTAGTTGCGAGCACTCTGCGTCCTTGTGACTCGACAGATATTTGCGACTTCGTCGATGACTATGTACTTTAGGCCGCGAACCTTCGCCATTCTTTCAAAGGAGAGTCGGAGCTCTCTCTCCGCTCGACGCGATCGAACGTCTTGCCAGAAATGAGAGGACGCGCGTTCTTCAGCAGACTCGTCAAACCTGTGGGGACTGCCAAGATGGGAGTCAGGCTCTAGCCAACCTATCTCAGGTTCTGTGATCTCCTGATGGAGCCTCAAGGCAAAATCCTTGGGGTTGAACTTGTCGCCTTGGTTCAGGACAGCTCTTACTGAGATCAAGGGGATGCTGCCGATAGGCCAGTGCTTAGGTCGGCCTGCAAGCGATGGCATAAGACGACGTCGCAGCTCACTCTTGCCTGACCACGACGGGGCAACAAGCCATACGAACTCCCCGGGCCTCGCGCGTGCAATGGAGCCAAGCATCTCGCGCTCAGCTGTCACGAACCGTTCGTGTGGAATGAAGGGAAGTGACTCGTTACAGAGCAGATTGACCAACGGAAACTCAATGCTCATCGCGACTACCTTCGGTGACCAGGTCAGGAAGAGCACTGAAGTCAATCTTCAGACCGCCATCCGCTTTGAGCGGCTTTGATTTCCTAAGAGGAGGCGCACTGTTCTCACCCTTCCTTTGCTCTGCATCCAAAGAGCGCTGTCTTGCATTAGCCGCGCTGGTCCTTTCGTAGTTCTGCCTTTGGATGTCTTCCTTCCTAATCACCGTTTCCGGGCGAAGGAACTGATCCCACATTGCCTCGAACAATCGATCTTCAGGCGTGTAGTGGCCGATCTTGGTAACCTCAGAACACCACGCTTTGTAGCGCCTGGCGGTCGTCTGAATCCATACGAATGTTGTATCTTCTGGGTCCCGACGCGCCTCCAGAATCTTCTCAGAGGCTAGGCGGCTACAGAGTTCTGAATTTGTGTAGTTTCTTCCGCAGAAGCGGAATCCGCGCGTTGTCTCATAAGACGTTGACTTAAGCTTCACAGCGGTGCGGAAAAGCAGGTCGTCGTTCAAGACGATGGGGAGGCCTGAGTTAGGTGCCAAGCGGATGAGTTCTTCCATGCGCTCACCAGATCCGCAGTGATCTGCGCCAGGGAGCCGTGGGAGCAGGCCGTACAGGAGCTCATTGATCTCGGACTCGGTGGTCGAGAACTCCATTCGAGCGGTCGAGCGGCTCTTGAACTTTCCGTCGACGCTTCTTCCGGCCTGATCGGGCTTCGTGCTGCCGATCAACCGATGACTCACCATCGCATTGATCTGGCCTTGGATGGTCTCGCACTCAGAGTTATATCGGCTTCCGCCAGTCGGCGCCGTAAGAAATGTTACTCCAGGTATCTGGCAGACCTCACATCGGACGGACTTTAGGTCAGAGCCCCGATCGATCAGTATTGAATGAGGGAGCTTCTGGTGCTTTCGAACATAGTTCCGCAAGAGTATGAGAATTCCATCCCGCCTGGCTGGACCGAAGACAAACGCGTGCGCCATGACGTGTCCAGAAGCTTCGTCGCGTCCGCAATAGAGCAGCGGGCACTGGTCCTCCATGCCTTCTTGTCCTTGGATGAATGTTCTGTGGTCGATCTTTGTCGCATCAACGTGAAGCACGGAATGTACGGCCAGTGCGGATCCCGATCTTACGCGCGCGTCAGAGCGAGGCTTATTTGCCTGATATCGACGCTTTCCGCCAACCGCAAGATCGCGAACCGCTCGGGACGTGTTCTTCACTCGGCTTAGGAGCGCCTTATAACCGGGCGCAACTATGCCGAGCTTTTCACACTGGCCGACGAGCTCTCGATGTAGATCAGACTTGCTCGTCACCAAGCCACCTAGCCAGTGGGACTTGATTGTTTTGTTGAGAACCTCCGTTTGGGTGGACGTGAGGCGGCTTGACCTGTTCCCGGAGTTTGCATATTTGGTAAGCGCTTCTTGCAGCGGATTTCGCCCCTCCGCGCGTGCGGCCCTAACTTTCCTTTCCAGAGCCCGCATGCGGCGAGGCAAGGGCTCTCCACTTGCGATGACTCGGTCGAGCTTCTTGAGTCTTGCAACCGCTTTTTCCACGTCGGTTGAACTGGCGAGTGACATTGGATCGCTCGCGTCCAGATAGAGAGCGTCGATGCCTTTACTGAACTCCACACCGATGGCCAGCGCCTGTTCCGGATTAAGGCTAAGGTAGAAGTTCCGTACGTCTATGAGAGGCACATGTTCTATCGGGCCGAAAAGAAGCTTATCGGCGAGCAGGGCGGCGGCAATTCCGGCATTGAACCAAGCTATCTCTACCATCAACGTTGAGATGCTTTTAGGCCCTGCGGTGAGTCGCTTCTGGACTTCTATGAATCCCTCGCGGCGGGCGAGTGATAGCTCCTCATCCCAGCTCTGATAGATGAACTGCAGGTTCCGGAGGTAGCGGCTGTTGTATGGGGAGGTGGCCCGCACGACGTACGTAATTCCATGCGACTCCGCCCATCGCTCATACGCCAGGTTACGGTAATGGCTGCCATCCCGAATCCACTCATCTGGCTTCTTCTTAACCAGCGAATCAAGCTTGGTGATCGACTTGCACTCGACCACCTCAACATTCGACCTCCGAATCACGAAGAAATCTGCGTGTGCGGTGCTTATGTGGCGTCCTCGTCGTATGCCGTGACACCTGACTTGGCAGACATACGAAATTACGTCGGGGTCCAGCTCAAGCTCTAAGGCATATGTCTGCTCAACTGTGTGGCTTTCGAGCCGGCGTATTGCGCGACACTTCTTGGAACTGAAATCGACAATCACATTGTCTAGTGCATAGGCGCCGACGGTTCGCCCGGCACCATGGCCGTACAGGTCAAACGCGAATGCCCGGTCTTCTAAAGAAAGATCCAAGGTTCTTAGGTGGTTTTGCAGTTCATCTGGCGTCATCTAGGCCTCCCTTGGCTGGGCGAGGGCAATACCTCACCCTCCCGGCCGCGCGGGTACTTGAAAGAAGTACGGGACGGGGGTAGATTCAGCTCAGCGGATCCAAACGCTAGCTGCACACAAGCCCCGGCCTGCAAGCCGGGGTTTGTTGTTTCTACCCTAGTGGTTGAACTCAGCTCATCGCATGGGTGCTCTCCTGTACGGTCGCTGCGGAAATGAGGGCGAGCAGGTTATTGGGTCCTGCTTCTTGAGGCCACGAAGAGCCAGCGGGCGAGGGCTTGTGAAGGGACTACGCGACCTCGACGGCCGGGCATATGCACCACGTCAACGCCTAGGCGGCCTTGGACGGCGGCACGCCTTGCTGCCTCGAGACTGCGGAAGCCCAGGGCCTGCCAAGCATCGGCAATACGTACGTAGAGTCCAAACTCATCCACGATCGTCCCTAGCAGTTCATCCTCGGACTGGGATTGAAGTGCTGCTCTTGGTAGTGAAAGGGTGCTCATGCCACCGAAACATACGGAATCCACGGTCCGTTGCAAGCGATCTGGGTTCGGCAGGCCATTAGGAGCCATAAATGGTTATGGGCTCCATCAAATCAAAGGCTTACGCGTAACAGCCGACGCCTTCGGGATGGCGCCTTTTGTGGCCTTACTTTGCAGATTGCGCGGACAGCTTCCCTGCCGGCGAGAAGTGGTGGGGCCAGTCCATTACGTGTGCTAGGTGTCCACAGAAGCTTGGGCGGCTCAGTCCTATGGATGAGTACTAGCGATTGGCCAGATAGCGAGCTAGCCAACGCTTGCGCTAATAGCGCCCGTCGATCAGGTGCCCGCGATCGTCTTCGTACTCCTCAGCTTCATTGCCGGCAGCCTCAGCCGCTTGCAAAGCGGCTTCCTGTGCTTGTTTATCGGCGTACTCCTGGCGATTCTCGACGAAGGCTTCGCATCCTTCGATGAAGGGCTGAGAGTTGCCGCCACACTCCGACGTGTCAGAGATGTCGTTTGCCTGTGCCCACGCAAAGCCGGCTTCATGACCTGAGCAATCTTGCGTGCAAGTATAGTTGCCGCTGTCTTCTATGGCGTAAGGATCAACACTGCTGAGATCAGCCCCCGTACCTTCACTGTCGGCCCCGTACTCTTCGTATGTCGCTTGCGTTGCATCCTCTGCCGCGGCAGCTGCCACCTCTGCATCAGCTTCGTAATCGTTGTAGTCGCCGTGGCGTCCGCAGGCGGTGAGAAGCACGTAGGTGGCAAGCATTACTTGAAGCCGGCTCACACTTGCTCCCTTGTTCACTTGTGAATGAAAGAAGCCGAAATGGGGGCATTGATCGAGAGCACTTGGCACGAGCTGAGCCAAAGGCGCGCGGTCAACTCGACTTCAACAACAGTGAGAATAGGTTGGATGTCACACCAGCCCCCCGTCAGTTACGGTGAAACTGTTGGGGTAGACAGGCAAGAGTGATGTCGCCACGGGAGCGAGACGAGAGCATGTCTGCTGCACCTCTCATGACTACCTCAGCTCTTCGTATACCTGATGGGCCGACCGCACTCGAGCCAGTGTCTCAGCCCACCTTTCAGGATGTATTGGCGACAGTGCGATTCGCTCAACATCGGTCCAGAGTTCATGAACCGCACGACGGACCATAGAAAGATTTTTTACATAAGACAGTGCAAGAAGTTCAACCTCTGCGTAGCCCTCTTTGACGCAGGCAGAGAGCTTCGAAGCACTTGCCGCGGACTCGCCATCGTCATTGGCAGTCCTCCGCCTAGCTCTGATTAACTGCTCCGGAAGGCCAAAGATGAATGAAAGGTCGGGAACTACCCTCAAGGCAAATATCCGCGAGCATTTACATTTGCCAGCACTACTAGCTCCGATGGCCTGCGAAACTTCCATCTCTACAAATGACCTACCCTCCATCCACATGAGCAACAACTCTTGAAGCCGGGGTATAGCCCACTGCCCTTTTTCTCGGTCTGAGCTAAATCGCGCGTAGTCTCTTTCAAAGAGGCCTTCAAGATTTCCCTTCCTCACTAGCTGCGGGACCAGAGAGGGGTCTTCTGCAAGCCAGTCAAAGACCCATTCGGTCCACTCTCTCACATTGGCGAAATCACCTGGGCAGTTCCTCTGCATACGAGCCTCCAAGCCCCTGATGACAGTGGGCTCAACTCCCGTTGAAGCCGCCAACTTGTCTATCCAGTCTGGATTCTGCTCAGCCCCGAATTCGTCTCGGAACCTAGCTACTACCTCGGAGCTTACGTCCACCCAGTCTTGGCCTCCTTGGGCACTTGCTGAGAAGGCTCCCATCGTTCTTCCAAGGTACTCGCGAACGGCAGATCTAGAAGACTCGCGATCAAAGGAAATCGGGAGTCGTCGAAGCATGTATCGGGCGGTTTCATCCAACTCGTCTGTGGATGCATGCATCCGGTCAAGCACTCGAGCAAGCGGATCCTCAACTGCCAAACACTGGTCGCTTTGAGAGAACACCTCCCTAAGCTGATTCCAGTAACGACTGATAGTGTTGGACTCACCGTCGAAACGCATAACCCTACCAGGGATAACTAGGACGAAGCCAAATGAATTTTCCCCCGCCCGCCCGGCCCTGCCCGCTGCATTCAGCAGCTCATGAGCCTCCAGAGTCCCCATTCGCTCCGAGTCGGCGTCGAATCTCTGATCACTGGATATGATCACGACTTGGCTTGGTAGATTCATCCCTTGTGCTAGGGTTGAGGTCGCTACGACGACATCAACCCCATCGGGCCGCCTGTAAAGTGATTCGTGAAGGGCCCTCTCCTGCGGAAGTAACAGGCCATGATGCGTAAGGGCCCGACTTCTCAGATCGTGTCCGTCGCCAACGTCAGCATACAGAGCACTACGTTCGCCCAGCTCGGTGAGTGCCGCGTCAAAATTTTGCCGCTCAGACTGGTTCAGTGAAATCGTTCGTACTGGGAGCGCATCTGAAACCTTCCTCGCGATACTGGCTGCCCAAAGGATGGTTTGGGTAAAGACCAGCGTCTTCAAGGTCTCGCTTGCAGAACGTGTGGCTGCACCGATGGCAATTTCTGCCGCAACTTCGGTGGAGTTCGGGGTAAGGTACCAGTCCGACGTGCGTGTGCCCGCCGCACCCAGCTTGACATTTCGGTCTAGCAGCGGAACGAGGAGGTAATCACTTATATGGTTGGTCATCCACGTTTGCTGAAGGCCCATAAAGCCGTAGGGTTTAACCTGCAATTGGCGTCTTACTGAGACAGGAGGCGCCGCCGTCCTTCTGGCCCTCGCTGCAGCAGCTAACACAGCCTGGCTCGACGCGACCTCGGCAGCTTGGTAAAGCACGACACCGCGTACCTGCCGAGTGGGCTTCCAGTTCAAATCCAGTGCAAGGCATGGCCTGCTGGTTAGGTTTTCAACCCATGCTGCCACTTGCGAAGCATTGCTGACCATTGCGGACATCAACAGAAGATCTGCAGAAGGAGCCGCAAGCGTGAAGTTCAGTAGACAAACCATTGCATCGATGGATCTCCTGTCACGGCCAACTCCGGCAGAGTGGATGAGGTGGAATTCGTCGAACGTCAGAAGACCAACTTCAGCGAACGCGGCGGGCTCGTATCCGAGGAGTGCCAAGCAACGCTCAGGGGTCATCACTGAAATTTCAGGAAGTCCCTCGTTGACGATGTCTTCAACAGAATCTGAACTCCGTTCCTTCTGAATTTCTCCAGATGGGAAAGCCGCCCCCAAAGAACGGGCGACCTGATCTACCAAAGCAAGCGTGGGCGCAAGGAACACCACCTTCCGATTCGCCAGCAGCGTACTTGCGATCTTTAGCTCAGATAGAGTGGATTTGCCTGCGCCGGTTGGGAAGCTGACTACGGATGAAACTCCATTATCAAGATAACCTCTACTAACTGCCTGTAGATGGTTCTTCCAGAGATAGGGTCTACTACCTGCAATCAACCCCATTTTCTCGCGCCACCTGTCTTCTGGAACTCCTGATGGCGGCTTGATCGATACGAGCGAGGACGCTCGGAGTTCTGTTCCTGCCGCCAAGAGCAAAGATGCCAGATGAAATGGCCCTGGGTAAGTACTTTCAGAGACTACAGGCCGGTTGGAGAGATTGGTCGATTCTGTTTTTCGAATGGATAGCTCGGCCACACGTGAAAAAATCTCATTGCTGCTCCTGACCGGCTCCGGCCTTCCCATCAGCTCGCTCGAAAGAAGTCTGACCCCGTCAAGTATCATGCCGTAGAGAGCAGTGGCACCCAGGCCAATGCTAGGCGAAGGGCTCTCCATCCAACTGCTTGTCGAGTTGCTACCGGTAGCCACTGTCGCAAGATCGCCTCTGATGAGGCGTCGAAGTGCGTCGATGAGCGACGAACTTACACTCCCGGAGCTTTCAGGCGGAGCCATCGTCTTCGTCATTTCCACCGCGTCCGCATGAGACTGCGCAATTAGAAACAGCAGCGAAGAGGAAATGCCCGCCGGTATCGCGTCCAGCCTAAGCTCCCAGCTGGCAGATGCTTCAGCAGAGAGTGCCTCTGCTTGAAAAACCACATGATGCGCGGTCCCTGCGACAAACGCCGCTGACCTCCTGATATCAGACTCTGGGGCCAGAGAAACCAGCGACTCTTGTACGAATGCAAGCCTTCGCATCTCGTCAATTAGGCTGTCGATGCCGTGATCAGCCTCTTCACCACTACGAAGCCTTATTCGTGCGGCAACGATCCTTGTGTAAGCAGCGGTTAGCTCCTTCGCCAAATCCCGGGACTCAAGCCCCTGAAGGCTGGGGGCGGATGCTATTAGATCCAGGGTCTCTCGATCAAACACTCTTCACCCCGGAATCAAGAATGGCGACTACTTTCTCGGCTAGCTCCTGCATCCATCCTCGCAGGTCGGCGACATGAAAGATGTCCCCTCTACGTCGGCTCATGTCGCCTTTGACAACTTCGTCATAGTCCATAAAGAGTGAACTCAGACCTCGCGGCGATGCATGATAGTCTCCAACCGTGATGGATGCCTTGAACACCCTGGCTTCTCTCCAGATGATGCTCTTAACTGCATCGGTGGCGTTTGGATAGCCAGAACTCTTGAGTAGGGAAACCACTTCTGCAGCAATCATGTTCTGACGGGACCCAGACTCCAGTTCGCGAAATTCTGGCCAGACCTCATCACGGATCACATCCCGGGGATTATCTGTCGCCTTGTCCTCGAAGATTACGACATGGCTAATTCCATTCTCACCTGCCTCAACTTGCAGGCCGTCCAGCCCTTTGTGGGCAAGAATCATGTGTGGTGTTCGGATAGCTGAGTTTGCATTGAGGCGATGCGCGCATATCCACGACATGACTTGGAACAACCAGCCATCGCGGTGGTAAGGGTTATCTGCGCTGGCCGTGACGAGTTTAATGGCTTCCGATCTGGCGATACCGTCTGCTTCCACTTGCGGAACTCCGGAGGCCTTTAGGATCTCTGCCAAATGATCCGCTTGACCTAAGGCGACCATGGCAATCTGAACTGCCAAGAGGTCTGCATCCGGGACTGACCACTCATTGCCGTCGCAGAGCGAAGCCACGGTATACGGTCTCGTTTCAATTGCCATCTCCAGCTGCCCCCAATTCAGCTTCCGTGTCTATAGCTTCTTCACAAGACGTATACCACACACTCACAGTGATGCACGCCCTGTAGCAATCTGGTGACTGTGTTACTAGCCTTACAGAGGGGACCCGCCGGATGTCGAAAAAAGTCTTGTGAATCAATCGATTGAATGGAGCGGCCCTTCACGCTTACCCTTTGGGTGCCAAATAGATCGATATTTGGACGGTTCGCAACCATCTAGCACGTCCCGCAATCCTTGGGCGACTTCATCAAACTTCCCAACTCCCAGCATCAGACAGCGACCTCGATTGGGCGGTGGCTATCTGTCATCTGCGCATAGTCTGTGCATTTGCTGCCGGATGCACGAACTATGCGTCAATCGCCTTTAAAATCAATGGCCTATGGAGTCGTGTGCCAAGCTATGTACTCAGCTGTGAGCATAGTCAGTGCATAAATCTCTCCGAAACGTCGCAACTATTGCTCTAGGTGGCGTCCAAACTATGGGGAGATGGCTAATCTGCTATGCACGCGCGCACTGCATGACGACGATGACGGTGCATCGCCGGCGCAGAAAAATGAGAAACGCGCCCGCTATCGGGCGTCTGGGATCAGCGTTCGCCGTCGCGCAGGTAATCGAACAACTCGGCGTCGCCTTTCAGACCGAGCTTCAACATCGCATCGCCTTTCTGGCGGCTGATGGTGCTCACGCTCTTGTGCAGATGGATGGCGATCTCTTTGACCGTCATGCCGCTGCCGAGCAGACGCAGCACTTCCACTTCGCGCGGTGACAGGGGACGGGCTTCGCCTTCCTCGACACTCTCCGTGCCGATTGCGTCAATGCGTTCCTTCAGCGACAGGCTGACGTAGGACATGCCACGCTGCACCGTCTGGATCGCCAGCGGCAGTTCGTCCATCGACGAGGTCTTGTCGACCAGCCCCAGCACGCCGGTAGCGACGACCATGCGCAGGATCGCCAGATTGTTGGACACGCTGAGCATCAGCACCGGCAGCTCGGGAAAACGACGGCGGATCATGGCGATCATCGCGAAGCCATCGGCCTGCGCGCCGCCGGGCATGGAGTAGTCGGTGACCAGGACATCGCACTCGTGGTCGCCCAGTGCGGTCATCAGCTCGGCCACGGTGCTGGCCTCGGCCACCACCTGGCCAACGCCGCTGGATTCGATCACGGCCTTCGTGCCGATCCGTACGACTGGATGGTCATCGGCAATGATAATGCGCAGGGTCATGGACTAGTATTGCCTGTGAGGCAGCCGTCGGGCCGTGCCGGGATGGGAATGTCATTCTACGGAGATCAGGCAGCATGCGTACCCACGTCGTTCGCTGGCTGGTTCTGTTCGTGCTCGCGATGGCGATGGGCATGCAGGCATCCGCTGCTTCGTCGCCTCCCTTGCCCGCCCACCAGAGCGAGTGGCTTGGCAGGCACCCTACCATCATCCTGGGTATGTACGACAGCGGCTGGCCGCCATTCGAGTCCATGCGCGACGGCACGCCGGTCGGCCTCGGCTACGACTATCTCAGCCTGCTGACCCGGCAGTTGGGGGTGCAGGTGCAGGTGCGGATGTATCGCGACTGGACCGACGTCCTGGAGGCGGCATGTCGGGGCGAAGTCGATGTGGTGATGAACATCACCCTCACCGCTGATCGCACGCGCTGCATGGTCTACACCCGCCCCTATGCCCATGCGCCACTGGCGCTGGTGGGCCGCCCCGGCGAAACCCGGGCATCGTCTGATCCTGACCTGCGCGGCCTGCGCGTGGTCACCGAGCGCGAGTTCGTCACCAGCGACGAAGTGCGCGCGCGCTTTCCCGAAGCCCGGCGCGTGACCGCGGCCAGCACCGCCGCCGCATTGGCCATGGTCGGCAGGGGCGAGGCCGATGTCTACATCGGCAACGCTTATGTGGCCACGACCCTGATCGCCGAGCGACGGCTGACCGATGTCAGCCTGCTGCGCCCCAGCGACCTGCCACCGGAGCGGCTGCATTTCGGTGTGCCCAACGCCAAGCAGCCCTTGGCTGAAGCGCTGGACATGGGCCTGGCCGCGCTCGCCGAGAGCGAGCGCGAGCGCCTGGAACGGCGCTGGCTCCCGACGCCGCGATGGTCGGTGCAGTCGCAGGTGATCCTGGGCAACGCGGAGAGGCGTGTCCTGGAAACGCCGCTGCGCCTTGCTTTCGCGCCGAACGCGGCACCGCTGGCCTTCATCGACAGTGCCGACCGGCCCAGCGGTGTCTCGGCCGAGTACCTGCGCCTGCTGCGCACGGTGGGGGCGCAGCTCACGCGGGTGCCGGCGCACGACTGGTTCGATGTGCGCGAGCAGCTGCGCCGTGGCGAGGTCGACGCGATCATGGGCATCCCCAACGATTCGAACTACCTGGGCGACGGCTGGGTGTTCAGCCAGCCCTTCATCACCGTTCCCGACGTCGTGGTGACAGCCAGTGGCAGTGCATCGGTGCTGGGCGTGCCCGATCTGGATGGCCGCAGCATCCTGCTGTCCGATCCGGAGCGGTTGCGCGGGTATGTCCTGCAGCAGGCCCCCAATGCGCGCATCGTGCCCGCGCGCAGCGCCGAACTGGCGCTGGCACGGCTGGCCAAGGGAGACGCCGATGCCTACATCGGCAACCTGGCCGTCATCGATCGGATCGTGCGTGATCACTATCCCGCGCAGCTGCAGGTGGCAGCGCCGGCAGGATTCAGCGATCGCCTGTCGTTGGCGGTCAAACGCCAGTACGCGCCGCTGGCCACCACGTTCGACCGCCTGCTGTTGAACATGAGCGCGCGCGAGCACGAAGCGATCCGCAGCGACTGGTTGTCGGCCGAGTACCGCAGCGATCTGGACTGGCGCAGGATCGCGCGCTGGGCGGTGCCGCTGGCCCTGGTGCTGCTGACCGCACTGCTCGTCCATGGGTGGGGCCACTGGCGCCTGCGCCGTGAAGTGGCGATGCGCCGCCGTGCCGAGCAGCGCCTGGCCGACGTCACCGACAACCTGCCGGCGATCGTCTACCAGGGCCGTCGCGAACGGGATGGCCGGCTGTCGCTGCCGTATATCGCCGGTGACACCGAAGCGCTGTTCGGGCTCACCGCGGCCGAGGCGATGGCCGATGAAAGCGCGCTGATGGCGCGCATCGACGAGCGTGATCGCGCCAGTGTGCGCCAGGCCATGGAAAGCGCCGCGCGTGACTTCGCCCCGTTGGACATGGAATTCCGCACCCGCCCAAGTGGCATGCTGCGCTGGGTACGTTCGCGCGCGCTGCCCTACGACGCCGAGGACGGGGTGCTGCTGTGGAGCGGCTATTGGATCGATGTGACCGATGCGCGCGCCCAGGCCGACGCGCTGGCGCTGGCCAAGGCGGCCGCCGAGCGCGCCACCGCCGCCAAATCCGAATTCCTGGCCACGATGAGCCACGAGATCCGCACGCCGATGTCCGGCGTGCTGGGCATGGTGGAGGTGCTCTCGCATACCTCGCTGGATGGCGAGCAGCGCCGCATCATCAGCGTGATCGAGGACTCGGCGCAGATGCTGCGGCAGATCCTCGATGACCTGCTGGACTACTCCAAGATCGAGGCCGGCGCGCTGTCGCTGCAACCGCATCCGGTCGCGCTGCGCGCATTGCTTGGCAATGTGCAGCAGCTGCTTGCCCCACAGGCGGTGGCCAAGGGACTGGACCTGCAGATCCAGATCGACGACGCGCTCGCGGCCATGCACCTGATCGATGGCATGCGCCTGCGGCAGATCGCATTCAACCTGCTCAGCAATGCCATCAAGTTCACGCGTGCCGGCGAGGTCGGCATCGCGCTGGCGGTGCTCGACGGTGAGGCCGACGGCGCGCAGCGGCTGCGCCTGACCGTTCGCGATACAGGCATCGGCATTTCGCCCGAGCAGCGCGAACGGCTGTTCGCGCCGTTCGTACAGGCCGACGCGGCGACCAGCCGCCAGTACGGTGGCACCGGGCTGGGGCTGAGCATCTGCCAGCGCCTGGTGGCGATGATGCATGGCACGCTGACGCTGCACAGCGTGCCCGGTGAGGGCACGCGCGTGGAGGTGCTGCTGACCGTACCGGTGGTGCCGGTGGACGAACCGCCCGGCGCCGCGGAAGAACACACGCAGGCGGTGCCGTTGCCTACCGCAGTGCAGCAGCGGCGCATCCTGATCGTGGAGGACCATCCCACCAACCAGGCGCTGATGGGGTGGCGCATGCAACAGCTGGGCCTGCCACACGTGCTGGCCGAGAACGGCGAACAGGCACTGGCGCTGCTGGCGCGTACCCGTTTCGACCTGGTCCTTACCGACTGCCGGATGCCGGTCATGGACGGCTATGCCATGACCCGCCGCATCCGCGAGCAGGAGCGCGACCGCGGCAGCGCCCGGCTGCCGGTGATCGCGCTGACCGCCAGCGCGATGGAGGACGATCTGCAGCGCTGCCGCGAGGCCGGCATGGACGATCTGCTGGCCAAGCCGGTCGCACTGGGCGCCTTGCGCCAGGCACTGGTGCAGTGGCTGCCGGACGGGGATCGCCCGCCGTCCGGCGCGGTGCAGGCATCGGGTACGGATGACGCACCGCCGGACCGGGCCGCGCTCGTGCGCCGGTTTGGTTCGGAGCACGTGGCTGGCGTGCTGATCGAGAGCCTGTGCACGGCCTCGGCCGAGGATCTGGTGAAGCTGCAGGCAGCCCTGGATGCGCAGGCCGGGCCCGCGCTGGTGAATGTGCTGCACCGGCTGGTGGGGGCCGTGGCAACGCTGGGGGCCGATGCGCTGGCGCTACAGGCGCGCAGCCTGATGGAACGCGTCGACGACGAAGGCGTGGCGGCGCACGCCGAGGCGGTCAGCGCATTCGATGCGGCGTTGCGCGCTTATCTGGTGCAGCTGCAGGCGTCCTGACCGGCGCCCTGCCGATCATCGCTGCTGCTGCAGGTATTCGATCACCTGCCGCCGGCGCTCCGGGTCGGCGGTGGTGTTGACCATGCGGGTGCCCGGCACCACGTGGGTCGGCGAGCGCAGGAACGCATCCAGGGTCTGCTCGTTCCAGGTCAGCCCGGCCTCGCGCATGGCGGTGGAGTACGGGTAGCCGGTGACACTGCCGGCGCGCCGGCCGATCACGCCGTGCAGGTTCGGGCCGAAGCGGTGCACACCCCCGGGGCTGGCCGTGTGGCAGCCGGCGCAGATCGCGAACGCGCGCTGCAGATCCTGCTGATGGGCCTGCTCCGGCGTTTGCGGGGTGCGCGAACACGCTGCCAGCAGCAGGCAGGCCAGTAACGCCAATGTCGATCGGAAAGCAGGGGCCATGGCGCAACGGTCAGGTCCAACAGGACGCTCAGGATAGCGAGCGCGGTGGCGCCTGCCGCATCCGATGACCTGCGACCGGTGGTCGCAGGTCGGGCCGGTCACATCCCCGAGTAGTTCGGGCCGCCGCCGCCCTGCGGGGTCACCCAGACGATGTTCTGGGTCGGATCCTTGATGTCGCAGGTCTTGCAGTGCACGCAGTTCTGCGCATTGATCTGCAACTGCTCATGACCATCGCTGCCGACGAACTCGTACACGCCCGCCGGGCAGTAACGCGCTTCCGGCCCGGCGTATTCGCTCAGGTTGATCCGCACCGGCACACTGGCGTCCTTGAGCGTCAGGTGGCTGGGCTGGTCTTCGGCGTGGTTGGTGCTGCTCAGGAACACCGAGCTGAGCCGATCAAAGGTGAGCACGCCATCGGGCTTGGGATAAGTGATCTTCGCGTGCTTCGACGCCGGCTCCAGGCACGCGTGGTCCGGCGTGCTGTGGCGCAGCGTCCACGGCGGGTTGCGGATGCCCAGCTTGGGCAGCAGCCACTGCTCGATGCCGGTCATCAGCGTGGCCACGGTCTGGCCCTTCTTGAACCACTGTTTGAAGTTCTTGGCCTGCTGCAGCTCGGCATGCAGCCAGCTGCTCTCGAACGCCTTCGGATAGGCGCTCAACTCGTCGTGCTGGCGATCAGCGGCGAGCGCATCGAAGGCCGCATCGGCGGCGAGCATGCCGGTCTTGATCGCGGCGTGGCTGCCCTTGATCCGGCTGACGTTGAGGTAGCCGGCCTCGCAGCCGACCAGCGCGCCACCGGGGAACACCGTCTTGGGCAGCGACATCAGGCCGCCGGCGGTGATCGCGCGTGCGCCGTAGCCGATGCGCTTGCCCCCTTCCAGGTGCTTGCGGATGTCCGGGTGCGTCTTGAAGCGCTGGAACTCTTCGAACGGGCTCAGCCACGGATTCCTGTAGTCCAGGCCGACCACATAGCCGATCGACACCTTGCCGCCCTCGGCGTGGTACAGGAACGCGCCACCGTAGGTGGCGTTGTCCAGCGGCCAGCCGGCGGCGTGCACCACCAGGCCCGGTTCGTGCTTGGCCGGATCGATCTGCCACAGTTCCTTGATGCCGATGCCGTAGGCCTGCGGATCCTTGCCGGCATCGAGCTGGAAGCGGGCGATCAGCTGGCGGCCGAGATGGCCGCGCGAGCCTTCGGCGAAGATCGTGTACTTGGCGTGCAGCGCCATGCCGCGCTCGAACGCCGGGCCGGGCTGACCGTTCTTCTCGATGCCCATGTCGCCGGTGGCCACGCCGATCACCGCGCCGTCGTCGCTGTACAGCACTTCCGCTGCCGGGAAGCCGGGGAAGATCGCCACCTCCAGCGCTTCGGCCTGCTGCGCCAGCCAGCGGGTGACCTCGCCCAGGCTGACGATGTAGTTGCCTTCGTTGTGGAAGCACTCCGGCAGCAACGCGTTGGGCGTGCTGCGCGACCCGGTTTCATTGAGGAACAGGAATTCGTCGCGGGTGACCTTCTGCTTCAGCGGCGCGCCGCGCTCGGCCCAGTCCGGGAACAGTTCGGTCAACGCGCGTGGGTCCATCACCGCGCCGGACAGGATGTGCGCGCCGGGTTCGGAGCCCTTCTCCAGGATGCAGACCGACAGCTCGCGGCCAGCCTCGATGGCGCGCTGGCGCAGCCGGATCGCCGTGGCCAGGCCAGCAGGGCCGCCACCGACGATCACCACATCGAATTCCATCACTTCACGCGGGGGCAGGACGTTGATTTCTTCGCTCATGGGGCTGCGTAACTCTTGGGTAGTGCCGCGGGTTGAACGGCGGCGGTTGCCTGGGAATCGCGCGTGTCACACCACGGCGAAACGGTGGATCAGTGCGCCAGAGTACCGGCACGGCGCATGTAAGCCTAGATCGCCGACGATGAGAGCGGTGTCGGCGCGTGCTGGATACCGGGATGCTGCGGCGCAGCAACCGCGCTGCGGCGCCGTCCCTTGGCCGCTTCCTGCACAACGACCACAATGGGGGCCTGTTCCACCGCCACCTGCCGGGATGCCATGTCACTCAATCCGTTCGATCTGTTCGATATCCGTTCGCTGCTGAGCGAGGAGGAGCGCGCGGTGCAGGCGACAGTGGCGCGCTTCACTGATACCCGGGTGCTGCCGATCATCGGTGATGCATTTGATGAAGGTCGCTTTCCGGACGAACTGATCCCCGAGATCGCTGCACTGGGTCTGCTCGGCTCCAGCCTGCCCGAGCAGTACGGCGGCGGCGGACTGAACGCGGTGAGTTACGGCTTGATCTGCCAGGAACTGGAGCGTGGCGATTCGGGCCTGCGCAGTTTCGTCTCGGTGCAGAGCTCGCTGTGCATGTACCCGATCTACGCCTACGGCAGCGAAGAACAGCGCCTGCGCTGGTTGCCGGACATGGCCACCGGCAAGGTGATCGGCTGCTTCGGCCTGACCGAGGCGCATGGCGGCTCCGATCCGGCGGCGATGAAGACCCGCGCGGTGCGCGATGGCAGTGACTGGCTGATCAACGGCAGCAAGATGTGGATCACCAGCGGGCCGGTGGCGGACATCGCCATCGTCTGGGCACACACCGAAGACGGCATCCAGGGCTTCGTGCTCGAGAAGGGCATGGCCGGCTACAGCACGCAGGAGATCAAGCACAAGATGAGCCTGCGTGCCTCGCTCACCGGCGCGCTGTTCTTCGACAATGTGCGCGTGCCCGACCGTAACCGCCTGCCCAACGTGCAGGGCCTCAAAGGCCCGCTGGGCTGTTTGAACCAGGCGCGTTATGGCATCAGCTGGGGCCCGATCGGTGCCGCGGTGGCCTGCCTGGATGAAGCGCTGGCTTACACCAAGCAGCGCGTGCTGTTTGGCCGGCCGGTAGCGGCCACGCAGAGTGCGCAGATCAAGCTGGCCGACATGGCGCGGCGGATCACCACCGCGCAGCTGCTGGCCTTGCAGCTGGGGCGCCTGAAGGACGCCGGGCAGCTGCAGCCGCAGCAGGTGAGCCTGGCCAAGTGGAACAACTGCCGCATGGCCATCGACATCGCGCGCGAGTGCCGCGACCTGCTCGGTGGCGCCGGCATCACCACCGAGCATGTGGCGATCCGGCATGCACTCAATCTGGAATCGGTGATCACCTACGAGGGCACCGAGACCGTGCATCAGCTGGTGATCGGGCGCGAGCTGACCGGGATCAATGCGTTCTGAGGTCACCTGACCAACGGTCAGGTGCTACACCAACGGTCAGGTGCTACACCAACGGTCAGGTGCTACGCGGCCGGCAGGTGCCTGTGTCACCGGTAGGTGCCGACCGTTGGTCGGCACGGCATCTTATTCCCCGCCGGCAAACCCGTTCTGGCGCCACGCCTCGTACATCACCACCGCGACAGTGTTGGACAGATTGAGGCTGCGGTTGCCCGGTTGCATCGGCAGGCGCAGGCGGCGGCCGTGGGGCAGGCTGTCGAGCAGGTCCTGGGGCAGGCCGCGGGTTTCCGGGCCGAACAGGAAGGCATCGCCATCTTCAAACTGCTGGGTGTCGTAACGCACGCTGCCGCGGGTACTCAGCGCGAACAGGCGCTTGGGCGCAATCACCTGCAGGGCGGTCTCAAGATCTGGATGGACCTGCAGTCGGGCGTATTCGTGATAGTCCAGGCCGGCGCGCTTGAGCTGCTTGTCGCTCAGGTCGAAACCGAGCGGCTCGATCAGGTGCAGCCGCGCGCCGGTGTTGGCGCAGAGGCGGATCACATTGCCGGTGTTCGGCGGGATTTCGGGTTGGAACAGAACGACATGGAACGTGGGCGTGGCAGTCATCGGCGAAGTGTACGCCGTGGCTGCGGGGGACCGCAGCTACGGCTTACTGGCGGATCAGGGTCGAGGCGGCGGCAGCGGCGGTTTCCAGGGCCAGGGCCTGCAGATCGGCAGCCGACGGACGCACCTGCAGGGTCGGCAGGTTGATGATCACTTCGTTGGCGACGGCGGTGGCGGCAGCGGTGAAGGTGGCGACGTAGCCGCGGTCACGGGTCTGCTCGGCAGCCAGGGCCTGGCGCTGTTCGGCGGTCGGGCGCACTTCAACGGCGGCCAGCGTGGTGACGCGGCGGTTGGCGGCCAGTTCGGCGCGGTAATCGGCGATCAGGCCGACAGTCGGGCGCACTTCCACGACGGCCAGGGTCGGGATGCTGCTGGTGCGCTCAACCTCGGCCTGGGCGATCTGGTCGGCCGACGGGCGGACCTGCACGGTGTCCAGGGTGACGATGGCGGGAGCGGCCTGCACCGACGAAGCAAATGCGGAGCCGGCGGCGAGGGCGATGGCGATGGCGAGCGTCTTGGTGTTCATGGCGAGGTCCTGTTTAGTGTTGGTGAGCAGTGGTGTGGTAGTAAGGTAGTACACCGATTCGGGGCTTGCAAGAACAATTTGGTCTTTCTTGGTTTTGTTCAGCGTCCAGTCAGTTTCGGTTTGATCCCTGTTTCCTTCGCCCAGTACCACGCAGGACGCGTGCCAACTTTTCAACGTTGATTTCAAAGGATTTTTCGGGGGAATGGGGGTGTCCGCCGTCCGGACAGGTGTCCGCTGGCAGGCGTGTGCGCTGTCCGTTTCCCCCCCAATGACTGTTGGCCGATGCCTTTTGCCCGGACGGCGCGCTAGCATCCGGCTTCACTTTCATGACCAAGGAACCGGAATGGCCGTCCAACTTCGACCGCGTGCCGCGCTGCTGGCTGTAGCGCTCTCCGCCGCACTGGGCTCACTCGCGCCGGCACCGGTCCTGGCCAAGCCGGCCACGGTGGCCAAGGTCGATATTCCGTTCGAGCAGTTCACCCTGCCCAATGGCCTGCGCGTGGTGGTGCACACCGACCGCAAGGCGCCGATCGTGGCCGTCAACATCTGGTACCACGTGGGCAGCAAGGACGAACCGGCCGGCCGCACCGGCTTTGCGCACCTGTTTGAACACCTGATGTTCCAGGGCAGCGAGAACCACGACGGCGAGTATTTCGAGCCCTTCAAGCAGGTGGGTGTCACCGGCCAGAACGGCACCACCAACACCGATCGCACCAATTACTTCGAGAACGTGCCGACCACCGCGCTGGACATGGCGCTGTGGATGGAGTCCGACCGCATGGGCCATCTGCTCGGCGCGATCGACCAGGCGGCCCTGGACGAACAGCGTGGTGTGGTCCAGAACGAGAAGCGCCAGGGCGAGAACCAGCCGTATGGACAGGTCTGGGAAAAGCTGACCCGCGCGATGTATCCGGAAGGCCATCCGTATCACCACAGCGTGATCGGCTCGATGAACGATCTCAACGCGGCCTCGCTGGACGACGTGAAAACGTGGTTCCGCACCTGGTACGGCCCCAACAATGCCGTGCTGGTGCTGGCCGGTGACATCGACGTGGCCACCGCGAAAGAAAAGGTCGCCAGGTACTTCGGCGACATCCCGGCCGGCCCGAGCATGGCCCAGCCCAAGGTGGACGTGGCCAAGCGCGAGAAGAGCACGCGCGAAGTGATGACCGACAAGGTGCCGCAGGCGCGCATCTATCGCGCGTGGAACGTCGCCCAGGTCGGCACCACCGACATCGACCAGCTGCAGTTGTTCGCGCAGGTCCTCGGCGGTGCGAAGTCCTCGCGTCTGGATCAGCGCCTGCTGCACCAGGACAAGCTGGTGGACAACATCAGCGCCGGCGCCTACAGCTCGCAGCTGGGCTCCAACTTCGTGATCATGGCCAGCGTGAAGCAGGGCGTGGACCCGGCCAAGGTCGAGGCGATCATCGATGAAGAGGTGAAGCGCCTGACCAGGGACGGTCCGACCGCCGATGAGCTCAGCCGTGGCAAGACCGCCTTCCGCGCCGGGTTCATCCGCGGCATCGAGCGCATCGGTGGCTTCGGCGGCAAGGCCGACGCGCTGGCCGAGTGCACCGTGTACGAAGGCGACCCGGGCTGCTTCCGCACGTCGCTGGCCACCATCGATGGGGCCACTGCCGCGCAGGTGCGCGATGTCGGTGCCAAGTGGCTGGGCGCCGGCGACCACACCATCGTGGTCGAGCCGGGCGCGCGCGTTGCGCTGGCCGAACTGCCTTCGGAAACGCCCAAGCCGTTCACCGTGCCCGCCGTGGACCCCAGCTTCACGACCCTGGCCAAGCAGGTCGACCGCAGCACCGGCGTGCCGCAGACCAAGACCTTCCCGGATCTGAAATTCCCGGAACTGCACCGCGCCACGCTGAAGAACGGCACCCAGGTGATCCTCGCCGAGCGTCACGACATCCCGGTCGTGCAGTTCAGTTATGAGTTCCCGGGTGGCTTCACCGCCGACCAGGGCCGCAAGTCCGGCACCGCCAACTTCACCATGGGGCTGCTCACCGAGGGCGCCGGCAAGCTCGGCGCGCTGCCGTTCGCCGATGCCGCCGATGCACTGGGTGCCAAGCTCGATGCCTCCGCCTCGCTGGACAGCACCAGCGTGTACCTGTCCGCGCTGAAGGAAAACCTGGCCCCGTCGCTGGCCCTGTATGCGGACATGCTGCGCCAGCCGCGCTTCGACCAGGCCGAGATCGATCGCGTCAAGGCCACCTGGATCGCCGGCATCCAGCAGGAGAAGGTCAACCCCAGCGCGGTTGCGATGCGCGTGATGCCGACCCTGCTGTACGGCGCCGGTCATCCGTATGCGATCCCGTTCACCGGCAGCGGCAATGAAGTGGACATCCAGTCCATGACCCGCGAAGACCTGGTCGATTTCCACCGCGATTGGCTGCGCCCGGAGCAGGGCACCCTGATCGTGGTCGGCGATACCACGTTGAAGGAAATCGTGCCCTTGCTGGAACGCCAGCTCGGCAATTGGAAGGCCGAGGGTCCGGCGCCGCAGGTCAAGGCCCCGGTGGACGTGGCACGGCCGACCCAGGCCCGGGTGTACCTGATCGACCAGCCGGGCGCGGTGCAGGCCAACCTGTTCGCCAGCCAGGTGGTGCCCTCGTCCAAGGACCCGGGTTCGACCCGCTTCGACATCGCCAATGGCGTGCTCGGCGGGGACTTCACCTCGCGCCTGAACATGAACCTGCGTGAGCAGAAGCACTGGTCCTACGGTGCCGGCAGCAGCGCCAGCAACACCCTGGGCCAGCGCCCGTGGGGCGCCCGCGCACCGGTGCAGATCGACAAGACCGCCGAGGCGATGCAGGAGATGCGCAAGGAGATCGCCGAGTTCGCCAGCGGTACCAAGCCGGCCACCCCGGCCGAAGTGGCGCGCATCCGCAACATCCAGAACCTGAGCCTGCCCGGCGCCTACGAGACCGCCAGCGCGGTGATGGGGACCATCAGCGGGATCGTGCGTTACCAGCGCCCGGACGACTATGTGGTCCAGCGCAAGGCCGAGATCGAGGCGATGACCCCGGCCCAGGTGCAGCAGGCCGCGGCCACGCTGGACCCGAACGCGCTGACCTGGGTGGTGGTCGGTGACCTCAAGCAGACCGAGGCACCGGTGCGTGCGCTCAACCTCGGCCAGGTGCAGGTGATCGATGCCGAAGGCAAGGTGGTGGCTCCGGCTGCTCCGGCGGCGGCGGCCCCGGCCGCGGCCCCCAAGGCCCGGTGATGCCGACAGCGGGTCAGCCATCGCGCTGGCCCGCCCCTCAGGTGCCGGGAACCATCCCGGCCCCTGATCACCCCCGATTCAGTTGTTTCCCGCACACTCCCTTACGTATTCCAGCCAGGCCTTGTCCATGCGCATTCTGCTTCTGTCCGCCCTGATCCTCAGCGTTTCCGCCTGCACCTGGGTGCCGATCGAGTCCTCCGGCAAGACGGTCCGCGTGCTGCCGGCCGGTGCGGTTCCCAGCGGCTGCCAGAGCAAGGGCGAGGTGGTGGTGACCGTGAAGAGCAAGGTCGGCTTCTACAACCGCAACCCGCTGCGCGTGCAGGAGGAGCTGGAAACCCTGGCCCGCAACGAGGCGCCCAGCGCCGGTGCCAACGCCGTGCAGGCCTCGGGCCTGCCCGCCGATGGCAGCCAACGTTTCCTGGCCTTCCAGTGCCCGCCACGCTGAACCCTTCACCCCGCGCCCGGACCATACGCCCGGGCGTGAATTCGTAAAGGTGCGGTGAAAGCCGTGCCGGCTTACAATAGCGCCCCCTTTGCCTGAGCCTTGGCGCTAACTGATGCTCTTCAAGAATGTATCGATCGCCGGCTTGGCGCACATCGACGCGCCGCACACGCTGACGTCCAAGGAAATCAACGAACGGCTGAAGCCGACGCTGGATCGACTTGGCATCCGTACCGATGTGCTCGGCGATATCGCGGGCATCCACGCCCGCCGCCTGTGGGATGCCGACATGCTGGCCTCCGACGCCGCCACGCTGGCCGCCCGCAAAGCACTGGAAGACGCCGGGATCGGCGCCGACAAGATCGGCCTGCTGGTCAACACCTCGGTCAGCCGCGACTACCTGGAGCCGTCCACGGCCAGCATCGTCTCGGGCAACCTGGGGGTCGGCGATGAATGCATGACCTTCGACGTCGCCAATGCCTGCCTGGCCTTCATCAACGGCATGGACATCGCCGCCCGCATGCTCGAACGCGGCGAGATCGACTACGCGCTGATCGTCGACGGTGAAACCGCCAACCTGGTGTACGAGAAGACCCTCGAGCGCATGGCCCTGCCGGGCGTGACCGCCGATGACTTCCGCAACGAGATGGCCGCGCTGACCCTGGGCTGCGGTGCCGCGGCGATGGTCATGGCGCGCACCGAGCTGGTGCCCGATGCCCCGCGTTACCGCGGTGGCGTGACCCGCTCGGCCACCGAGTGGAACCAGCTGTGCCGGGGCAACCTGGACCGCATGGTCACCGACACCCGCATGCTGCTGATCGAAGGCATCAAGCTGGCACAGAAGACCTTCGTGGCCGCCCGTGAAGCGCTGGGCTGGGCCGTGGAGGAACTGGACCAGTTCGTCATCCACCAGGTCAGCCAGCCGCACACCGCCGCCTTCATCAAGAACTTCGGCATCGACCCGAAGAAGGTGATGACGATCTTCGGCGAGCACGGCAACATCGGCCCGGCTTCGGTGCCGATCGTGCTGAGCAAGCTCAAGCAGCTGGGCAAGCTGAAGAAGGGCGATCGCATCGCGCTGCTCGGCATCGGCTCGGGCCTGAACTGCTCGATGGCCGAAGTGGTCTGGTAAACCAGTCGCCGCAGGCTGCTGCGGCGTTGGAATTGAACATCAAGGGCCGGTTCTGCCGGCCCTTTTCACAGGTGCGTTTGCATGCCCCAGCTGCCCGGTTACCCCGCCCATCCGCACCGCTTCGAGGTGCGCCCCGGCCTGTCGATGAACTATCTCGACGAAGGCCCGCGCGATGGCGAGGTGGTGGTGATGGTCCACGGCAATCCGTCGTGGAGCTATTACTGGCGCACCCTGGTGGCCGGGTTGTCGGACAGATACCGCTGCATCGTGCCGGACCATATCGGCATGGGCCTGTCGGACAAGCCCGATGACGCGCACTACGACTACACCCTGCAGTCGCGCGTGGATGACCTCGACGCGCTGCTCGCGCACCTGGGCATCACCGGCCCGGTGACCCTGGCCGTGCACGACTGGGGCGGCATGATCGGCTTCGGCTGGGCGCTGTCGCACCACGCGCAGGTCAAGCGCCTGGTGGTGCTCAACACCGCCGCCTTCCCGATGCCGGCCGCGAAGAAAATGCCGTGGCAGATCGCGCTGGGCCGCCACTGGACGGTGGGTGAGTGGATCATCCGCACCTTCAACGCCTTCTCGTCCGGTGCCTCGTGGCTGGGCGTGGAGCGGAAGATGCCGGCCGAGGTGCGCCGCGCCTACGTGTCGCCGTACAACAGCTACGCCAACCGCATCAGCACCATCCGCTTCATGCAGGACATCCCGCTGTCACCGGCCGACAAGGCCTGGTCGCTGCTGGCGCGCGCCGGTGAGGCGCTGCCTTCGTTCGCCGACCGCCCGGCCTTCATCGGCTGGGGCCTGCGTGACTTCGTGTTCGACCACCACTTCCTGGCCGGCTTCCAGGCCGCACTGCCGCAGGCGCAGGTGCATGCCTTCGAGGATGCCGGGCATTACGTGCTGGAAGACAAGCACGAGGTGCTGGTGCCGAAGATCCGCGCGTTTCTGGACGCGAACCCGATCTGAGCCGTTGGTATTGACGCTGGGTCGCATCCGACCCCGTCGGTAGAGCCGACCGTTGGTCGGCTGCTTTCTGGTCGGCTGCTTCTGCCCCGGCGTCATAACACCCGGCGCCCCCAACTACGCTGCGATCGGTGCCTGCGGCGGTGCCGGGGAATTGCCGTTGTCATCGGGATGATCATCGTCATTGTCCGCCTCGTCCCGCCAGCGCCAATCGGCCAGGGTCAGCGCCGGCATGCCGTGCGCCACGCGCGCCTTGTCGCACTGGGGGCTGGCCTTGCCGTACTCCCACGAGGCATCCACCTCACGGCAGACGCTGGGGCGGTTGGGGTGGATGCTGCAGCGCGAGTACACGCCGATCTCCGCATCCAGCGCCACGCAGTACACCGGCTTGGACAGCGTGCCGCGCATGCACAGCCGGTGCGGGTCCAGCACCTGGGTGAGCTCGTGCGGGACGCCACCGGGGGTGACCTCGTCCGATTCCATCCAGTGGAAGGCCACACGGTATTGGGTGCAGCAGGCGCCGCAGGTGAGGCAGGGATGGGGCATGGGGCACCGGCTGAATACACGTAGATCCACGCCATGCGTGGATGGGTGGGAAGGCCGCGAATTTTCCACGCCCTTGGCCGGCGCGCAAGATTTTTCTGCAGCGGCGACAATGAACGGATGAACAGCGCCATCAATATCGCCGCGCGCCTGCCCGAGCTGGCCCGTGAACGCCCCGACCAGATCGCCATCCGCTGCCCCGGCAAGCCCGGGCCCGGCGGCATGGCGCGTTATGACGTCACCCTGGATTACCGCACCCTCAACGCCCGCAGCGATGCGATGGCGGCCGGGCTGGCCGCGCACGGCATCGGCCGCGGCGTGCGCGCGGTGGTGATGGTGCGGCCCTCGCCGGAATTCTTCCTGCTGATGTTCGCGCTGTTCAAGAACGGCGCGGTCCCGGTGCTGGTCGACCCGGGCATCGACAAGCGCGCGCTGAAGCAATGCCTGGACGAGGCGCAGCCGGAGGCCTTCATCGGCATCGGCCTGGCCCACATGGCGCGCCTGGTGCTGCGCTGGTGCCGCTCTGCGCGTCTGCTGGTGACCGTCGGCCGTCGCTGGGGCTGGGGTGGCACCACCCTGGCCCGGCTGGAAGCCCAGGGCGCCACGGCGGCACCTGCGCTGGCCCCGACCGATGGCGAGGATGTCGCGGCGATCCTGTTCACCAGCGGCTCCACCGGCGTGCCCAAGGGCGTGGTCTACCGCCACCGTCATTTCGTCGGCCAGGTCGAGCTGCTGCGCGCCGCCTTCGGGATGGCGCCGGGCGGGGTGGACCTGCCGACCTTCCCGCCGTTCGCGCTGTTCGATCCGGCGCTGGGGCTGACCTCGGTGATCCCGGACATGGACCCGACCCGCCCGGCCCAGGCCGATCCGCGCAAGCTGCATGACGCCATCAACCGCTTCGGCGTCACCCAGCTGTTCGGCTCGCCGGCGCTGATGCGGGTGCTGGCCGATCACGGCCAGCCGCTGCCGAGCGTGCGCCGGGTGACCTCGGCCGGTGCGCCGGTGCCGCCCGACGTGGTCGCGCGCATCCGCCGCCTGCTGCCCGATGACGCCCAGTTCTGGACCCCCTACGGCGCCACCGAGTGCCTGCCGGTGGCCGTGATCGAAGGCCGCGAGCTGGAGAACACCCGCCAGGCCACCGAGGCCGGCGCGGGCACCTGTGTCGGCCGCGTGGTCGCGCCGAACGAGGTGCGCATCATCGCCATCGATGACGCGCCGCTGCCGGGCTGGTCGCAGGCGCGCGTGCTGGCCGCCGGCGAGGTGGGCGAGATCACCGTGGCCGGCCCGACCGCCACCGACAGCTACTTCAACCGCCCGCAGGCCACCGCGGCGGCGAAGATCACCGAAACCCTGGCCGATGGCAGCACGCGTGTCGTGCACCGGATGGGCGATGTCGGCTACTTCGATGCGCAGGGCCGGCTGTGGTTCTGTGGGCGCAAGACCCAGCGCGTGGAAACCGCGCAGGGCCCGCTCTACACCGAGCAGGTCGAGCCGGTGTTCAACGCGCTCGATGGCCTCGCCCGCACCGCGCTGGTCGGCGTGGGTGCACCGGGCCGGCAGGTGCCGGTGCTGTGCTACGAGCTGCTGCCCGGTACCGTCGATTCCCCCGCGCTGGTCGAGCGGCTGCGCCGCGAGGCCGCCGCGCACGCGCATACCGCGCGCATCGAGCGCTTCCTGCTCCACCCGGGCTTCCCGGTCGACATCCGCCACAACGCAAAGATCGGCCGCGAGAAGCTCGCGGTCTGGGCCACCGCGCAACTGGAGCAGCACGCATGAAGATCCTCGTGACCGGTGGCGGCGGCTTCCTCGGCCAGGCCCTGTGCAAGGGGCTGATCGAGCGCGGTCACCAGGTACTGGCGTTCAACCGCGGCCATTACCCCGCGCTGCAGGCGATGGGCGTGGGCCAGATCCGCGGTGATCTGGCCGATGCGCAGGCAGTAATGCATGCGGTGGCCGGGGTCGATGCGGTCCTCCACAACGGGGCCAAGGCCGGTGCGTGGGGCAGCTATGACAGCTACCACCAGGCCAACGTGGTCGGCACCGACAACGTCATCGCGGCCTGCCGCGCGCACGGCGTGGGCAAGCTGGTCTACACCTCCACGCCCAGCGTGACCCATCGCGCCACCCATCCGGTCGAGGGCCTGGGTGCGGACGAGGTGCCGTATGGCGAAAACTTCCAGGCACCGTATGCGGCCACCAAGGCCATCGCCGAGCAGCGCGTGCTGGCCGCCAACGATGCGCAGCTGGCCACCGTCGCGTTGCGGCCCCGGCTGATCTGGGGCCCGGGTGACCAGCAGCTGGTGCCGCGCCTGGCCGAGCGCGCCCGGGCCGGCCGCCTGCGCTTTGTCGGTGATGGGCAGAACAAGGTCGATACCACCTACATCGACAACGCCGCACTCGCCCACTTCCTGGCTCTGGAACACCTGGCCCCGGGCGCGGCCTGCGCCGGCAGGGCGTACTTCATTTCCAACGGCGAGCCGCTGCCGATGCGCGAGCTGCTCAACAAGCTGCTGGCCGCCGTGGAGGCCCCGCCGGTGAGGAAGTCGATCAGCTTCAAGGCGGCCTACCGGATCGGCGCGGTCTGCGAGCGGCTGTGGCCGCTGCTGCGCCTGCGCGGCGAACCGCCGATGACGCGCTTCCTGGCCGAGCAGCTGTGCACCCCGCACTGGTACAGCATGGAACCGGCGCGCCGCGACTTCGGTTATGTGCCCCGGGTCAGCATCGAAGAAGGGCTGGCCCGGCTGGCATCTTCATCGAACGCACAGGATTCCATCACTCCCTGAACACCGCAGGTTGGTGAACATGGCCCCACGCCAACTCCGGCACGCATCAACGCGAGGGTCGACATGCTGCATTACGCCGTCATCTTTTTTGTCATCGCCATCATCGCGGCGGTACTGGGTTTCTCGGGCATTGCCGGCGCTGCCAGCAACGTTGCCTGGATCCTGTTCGTCGTCTTCCTGATCCTGGCGGTGGTGTCGATGTTCCGCAAGCGGACCTAGTGTCCGGCGCGTCCCGCGCCACCTCTCTCCGGCGTGGGACGCGCTGCGGAAATCACGACGGCCTGACATCGGCAACGATGTTCAGGCCGTCGTTGCGATGGAGCTGCGCAGATCGCGCTCGTGCGCGTGCCGCGCCATCGCCAGTTCCAGCAGCCGCGTGATCAGCGCGGTGTAATCCAGCCCACTGGCCGCCCACAACTTCGGGTACATGCTGATCCGGGTGAAGCCGGGCAGCGTGTTGATCTCGTTGATCACCACCTCGCCAGCCGAGGTCAGGAACACATCCACGCGTGCCAGGCCGGCACAATCCAGTGCCTGGTAGGCCTGCACGGCGATTTCCCGGATACGGGACTGCTCCGCATCGGTGATGGCCGCCGGCACCACGATGTCCGCACCGCTTTCGCTGATGTACTTGGTGTCGTAGGAATAGAAATCATCGTGCACGACCACCTCGCCACAGACGCTGGCTTCGGGGTGCTCGTTGCCCAGCACCGCGCATTCGATCTCGCGGCCGTCGATCGCCGATTCCACCAGCGCCTTGTGATCGAACGAGAGTGCCAGCGCGAGCGCGGCATGGAATTCCGCTTCAGTGCGCACCTTGCTCACGCCCACCGAGGAGCCCTGGTTGGCCGGCTTCACGAACAATGGCGTGCCCAGCGCGGCGACCAGCGCGGGGTAATCGGCCCGGGCCGCCGTGACCCGGTTGAAGCAGGCGAACGGCGCCACCGCCAGCCCGGCATCGCGCAGCAGGCGCTTGGCCACGTCCTTGTCCATCGCCACCGCCGAGCCGAGCACGCCCGAGCCCACGAAGGGCAGGTTGGCCATGCGCAGCAGGCCCTGCAGCGAGCCATCCTCGCCCAGCGTGCCGTGCACGATCGGGAACACCACGTCGATCTGCTCCAGCGCGGTGGCCGGATCGGTCGGGACCAGCTGCTGGCGCTCCAGGCCCGGCCGCACCGCCACCGCATTGCCCGAGCGGTGCAGCGCGATCCGTGCCGGGTCACCGGCATTGAGCAGGAAGTCGCGCGGGTCGCTGACGTGCCACTGGCCCTGCTTGTCGATGCCGATCAGGCTGACCTCGAAGCGGTCCTTGTCCAGTGCATCGAGGATGTTCTTCGCCGATTGCAGCGAGACCTCGTGCTCGGCCGAACGGCCGCCGAAGATGATGCCTACCCGGGTCTTGCCCATGCCTGTTGCCGCTCCTGCCTCTTCTGGAACCACACAGGATGGACCGGCGCGCGGTGCATGGCAAAACGCGCAACGCGTGATGCCCGCGGACGCCCGCCGTTCAAGGGGGCACGGTAGAATGCGGTGATGGCCCGTTCCCTGCTCTCTTCCCTCAAGCCGCTGGCTGGCAATGCGCTGCAGCTCACGCTCAACCGCGCGCTGGCGCTGGACCCGGACACCCGCAGCGCGCTGGCCGCGCTGGATGGCCGCCACATCGCCCTGACCCTGGAATCGCCTGCGTTGGCGATGCGGATCGGGGTGGACGGTGAGCGGCTCACGGTCGGCCCGGTCGATCCGCAGCAGGAGCCGGACCTGGCCGTGCGCAGCACGCTGGGCGGGGTGCTGGCCCAGCTGCCGTTCCTGGCCAATGCACGCCGTGGCGGTGATGCGCCGGCCGGGCGGGTCAAGGTCTCCGGCGATGCCGAGCTGGCCCGCCGCCTGCAGCAGCTGGCGACCCGTTTCGATCCGGACTGGCAGCAGCCGTTCGTGCGCGTGTTCGGCGAGGTCATGGGCGTGCAGATCGCCAATACCCTGCGCTCGGCACTGCAGCACGCCCGCCGCGGCGCGTCCGACCTGGCGCACAGCGCCGCTGAATTTGTCACCGAGGAGTCGCGCGACGTGGTACCCCGAGCAGAACTGGATGCCTTCCACGACGATGTGGACGTGATGCGCGACGACGTTGAACGCATGGCCGTGCGCGTCCAGCGCCTGCGGCAGGTGGGCGCATGAAGGCGATCTTCCGGGCCAACCGCATCGGCCGCATCATCCTGCGCTACCGCCTCGACGATCTGCTCCAGGGCACCCCGGCCGAACGCTGGCTGCGCCTGGCCAAGCCGTTCGTGCCACGTGCCTCGGCCGACATCGCCGCACAGTCGCGCGGTGCGCGCCTGCGCCTGGCGCTGCAGGACCTGGGCCCGATCTTCGTCAAATTCGGCCAGATCCTCTCCACCCGCCGTGACCTGATCCCGGCCGATGTCGCCAACGAACTCACCCTGCTGCAGGACCGGGTCAAACCGTTTGATGGCGCCGCCGCGCAGGCCATCGTCGAGCGTGCGCTGGGCCGCCCGGTCAGCGAAGCGTTCGCCAGCTTCGATCTGCAGCCGCTGGCCTCGGCCTCGATCGCGCAGGTGCACGCGGCCACGCTCGCCGATGGGCGCCAGGTGGTGGTCAAGGTGCTGCGCCCGGACATCGAAAAGCAGATCGACGCCGACATCGCGCTGCTCAAGTCGGCCGCCGCGCTGATCGAGCGCGCGCACCCGCGCGCCGACAAGATCCGCCCGCGCGAGGTGGTCGCCGAAGTCGAAAACACCCTGGCCGCCGAGCTGGACCTGCAGCGCGAAGGCGCCAATGCCAGCGTGCTGCGCCGCAACTGGATCGACTCGGACGATCTGTACGTACCGGAAGTGATCTGGAGCCATACCGCCGAGCGCGCGCTGACCCTGGAGCGCGTGTGGGGCATTCCCTCGGACGACATCGTCGCGCTGGACAAGGCCGGCATCGACCGCAAGGCGCTGGCCGCCAAGGGCGTGCGGGTGTTCTACACCCAGGTGTTCCGCGACAACTTCTTCCACGCCGATGCGCACGCCGGCAATATCTGGGTCGACACCGATCCGGCGCGCCGCGACAACCCGCGCTTCATCGCGCTGGATTTCGGCATCATGGGCCAGCTGTCCGAAGAAGATCAGTACTACCTGGCCGAGAACTTCATGGCCATCTTCAACAAGGATTACCGGCGCATGGCCGCGCTGCATGTCGAGGCCGGCTGGATGCCCAACAACGTGCGCATCGATGAACTCGAAGCGGCCGCGCGTTCGGTGTGCGAACCCTATTTCACCCGCCCGCTGTCGCAGATCTCGCTGGCCGAGGTGCTGATCAAGCTGTTCCGCGTGGCCCAGCGCTACGAGCTCACGCTGCAGCCGCAGCTGATCCTGCTGCAGAAGACACTGCTCAACATCGAAGGTGTCGGCCGTCAGCTCGATCCGGAACTGGACATCTGGGCGGTCGCGCGGCCGGTGCTGGAACGCATCCTGCGCGAGCGTTACAGCCCGCGCCGCGTGCTCAAGGAAGTGCGCAAGCGCCTGCCTGAAATCATGACGCATACGCCGGACATGCCGCGCCTGGTCCACGCCTGGCTGCGCCAGCAGGTGGAAGGCGACCACGAATTGTCGATGCGCTCGCGCGATCTGGCGGCGCTGAACGTCAGCGTGCAGAAGCTGCAGAAGCGCGCGGTGGCCGCGATCGCCGGCGTCGGCCTGATGATCGTCGCTGCGGTGCTGTATGGCCTGCAGCCAGGTGGCTGGTACTTCGGCGATGCCCCGGTGTGGAGCTGGGTGACCGGCGCGGCGGGCGTGTTCTCGCTGGCCAGTGCCTGGTGGCGCCGATGAGCGCGATCGAGCTGCAGGCAGAGGCCATCGCCGAGGCGCCTGTTGCGCTTCCGCCCCTGCAACTGCTGCACCTGGACGACCAGCTTGCCGTGGTCAACAAGCCCGCCGGGCTGATGGTCCACGACAGCAAGCTCGCCCGGGGCGAAGACGACTTCCTCGCCGACCGCCTGCGCGAACAGCTCGGCAAGCCGATCTTCCTCGTCCACCGCCTGGACCGCGCCACCAGCGGCTGCCTGCTGCTCGCCTTTGATCGCGAAAGCGCCAGCGTGCTCGGCAAATCGCTGATGGGCGGCGACGTCACCAAGGATTACCTCGCGATCTGCCGCGGCTGGCCGGCCGACGAGGCCTTTACCGTCGACCATGACCTCGATGGCGGCCCCGGCAAGCCGGTCAAGAAGCAGGCGATCACCCACTTCCAGCGCGTCGCCGTGGGCGAGATCGCCATTCCGATGGGCGAGTTCGAGACCTCACGTTACGCCCTGCTGCGCTGCCAGCCGCAGACCGGTCGGTTCCGTCAGATCCGCCGCCACCTCAAGCACCTCTCGCATCACCTGATCGGCGACACCAGCCACGGCGACGGTCGCCACAACCGCAGCTTCCGCATGCAGGGCATCCACCGCATGCTCCTGCACGCCGAGCGCCTGCGCTTCCCGCACCCGGACGGCACGCCGATGGACATCAGCGCGCCCGTGGACGGCGAATTCTGCAAGGCGATGGATCTGTTTGGTTGGGTCGTGCGATAGCCGACCAACGGTCGGCTCTACTTCACGACAGCCGACCAACGGTCGGCTCTACCGGTTATTTTTTTGCCGGCGCCGGCTCATTGACGATCGCTTCCAGGTCCTTCTGCAGATCCACGAACAGCGGCTGCATCTTGGCCTGGATCGCCACCATCACGTTCTGCATCAGTGCCGGCGTCTTGTCCAACAGGCTCTGCCCCGCCGAGCTCTCATAGAACTCCGCCATCGCCAGCACGTCTTCCTTGCTGAAGGTCTGCTTGTACAGATCCACGTACATCGGCCGCAGCTCCTTCCAGGACAGCGCCTGACGCACGGTCTGGCTGGTCCGCTGCTCGATCCGCTGCAGCTGGGCCTGCTGTGTCGCATCCAGCTGACGCTGCTGCGCCACCTGCTGGAACTGCTGGCGCTGCATCGCCTCGATCTGCGGCAGCATCGTATCGAGCATGCTCTGCGCGCGCGAGGCGGCCAGCAGGCGGTTGATGTCGGCATCCGACGGCGGCGCGGCCAAGGCCGGCGCGATCGCGGCCAGGCCCAGCGCCAGGGCCAGAGTGAGGCGGGTCAGGCCGCGGCGGGCCAACGGGCGGATCAGGGACATGGCGGAGCATCCTGCGTTGCGTGGACTCCGGAGAATACCTGCGATGGCGTCATCAGGCCGTAATTGAGGACGTTATCGGCGACATCCACGCACGTTGCAGTCACCCGACCGGCGGTCCTCCCCTTACAATGCCGCCCATGGGCAACGGGCCAGTCACCATCAGCGCGCACCTGACGATTCCGGATACGGAACTCGTCGAGCGGTTCGTGCGCGCCAGCGGCGCCGGTGGCCAGAACGTCAACAAGGTCTCCACCGCCGTCGAACTGCGCTTCGACGTGGCCGGCTCGCCTTCGTTGCCCGAGCCGTTGCGCGCGCGCCTGCTGGCCCGCCGCGACCGGCGCATGACCGGCGAAGGCGTGCTGGTCATCGATGCACAGCGTTTCCGTACCCAGGACCGTAACCGCGAAGACGCGCGCGATCGACTGGCCGCCTTCATCCAGGCGGGGCTGAGCGTGCCCAAGGCACGCGTGGCCACCAAGCCGACCTACGGGTCGAAACTGCGTCGTCTGGACGCCAAAAAGGGGCGCGCGCAGATCAAGCGCGGGCGCACCACACGCAATTGGGAGTGATTGCTTGAACAACCGAAGTCCGTTGTTGCCGGTGGTTCCGCCGAACATGCCGCAGGTCAAACCGAACCGTTTCCTCCGCTGGCTGGCCCGCTGCACGCTGCGCCTGGGCGGCTGGAAAGTGACCGGCACCCTGCCCGATGTGCCCAAAGTGGTGTTCATCATCGCCCCGCATTCGTCCAACTGGGACGGCTTCTGGGGCATGGCGGCGAAGATCGCGCTGGGCATGCAGGTCAAGGTGCTCGGCAAGGCCTCGCTGTTCTGGTGGCCGCTGGGCCCGCTGCTGCGCAAGCTCGGCGTCATCCCGCTGGACCGCAGCTCACCGCAGGGCACCGTGGAGCAGGCGGTCAGCCTGATCCGGGGCTCGGACCGCCTGTGGTATGCGATCACGCCGGAAGGCACGCGCAAGGCGGTGCAGCACTGGAAGGCCGGCTTCCTCAAGATCGCGCGCATGGCCGATGTACCCGTGCTGGCGGCGTACTTCCACTACCCGGAAAAGACCATCGGCATCGGCCCGTTGTTCCATCCCACCGGCAACGACGTGGCCGACATGGCCGCGATCCGCGCGTACTATCGCCCCTGGCAGGGCAAGACCCGCGGCACCGTCTGAGCGCCGCCGGGCGGGTCGGGCGGAGTAGCCCCCACGGCCCGCACAGCCACGCGCCACGACCGGCACATGCCGCCTGCGGGCTTTGGGAGTAGGGTGATCGGCTGCGGGATTTTCCGTCCCGCGCCCTCATCCAAGGAGCCCGTTTCATGTCGCGTACCGTAGTTTTGGCCGCTGCCATCAGCCTGGCGCTGGCGGCCTGTTCCGGCAAGGAGTCCACCCCCGTGACCGATACCCAGCCCGCCCCGACCCAGCAGCCGGCCGATGCGTCCGCCAACCCGCTGTTGAGCGCCAGCACGCTGCCGTTCCAGGCGCCGCCGTTCGACAAGATCAAGGACAGTGACTACCTGCCGGCCTTCAACGAAGGCATGAAGCAGCACCTGGCCGAAGTCCGCAAGATCGCCGACAACCCCGAGCCGGCCACCTTCGACAACACCATCGAAGCGCTGGAGCGCAGCGGCGAGACCCTGACCCGCGTGTCGCGCATCTTCTTCGGCCTGGTCCAGGCCGACACCAACGATGCACGCCAGAAGGTGCAGGAAGAAGTCGCCCCGAAGCTGGCCGAGCACCAGGACGAGATCAACCTCGACCCGAAGCTGTTCGCCCGCATCAAGACCATCTACGACCAGCGCGATGCGCTGGGTCTGGACCCGGTGCAGAAGCGCCTGGTCGAGCGTGACTACCAGGAATTCGTGCGCGCCGGCGCGCAGTTGAACGATGCCGACAAGGCCTCGCTGCGCAAGCTCAACGTGGAAGAAACCACACTGGCCACGCAGTTCCACACCCGTCTGGTGGCCGCGACCGCCGCCGGTGCCGTGGTGGTCGATGACAAGGCCAAGCTGGCCGGCCTGGACGAGGATGCGATCAACACCGCCGCCGCCGATGCCAAGGCCCGCAACCTCGATGGCAAGTACCTGCTGCCGCTGCAGAACACCACCCAGCAGCCGGTGCTCGGCTCGCTGAGCGACCGCGAGCAGCGCGCCGCCGTGCTCAAGGCGTCGGAAACCCGTGCTGAAAAGGGCGACGCCAACGACACGCGCGAGACCATCCAGCGCCTGGCCCAGCTGCGCGCGCAGAAGGCCAAGCTGCTCGGCTTCGAGAACTACGCCGCCTACAGCCTGGCCGACCAGATGGCCAAGACCCCGGCCGCCGCGCTCAAGCTGCTGACCGACACCGTGCCGGCCGCTACTGCCAAGGCGCGTGGCGAGATCAGCGAAATGCAGAAGGTGATCGATGCGCAGAAGGGCGGTTTCAAGCTCGCTGCCTCCGATTGGGACTTCTACGCCGAACAGGTGCGCAAGGCGCAGTACGACCTGGACGAATCGCAGATCAAGCCGTATTTCGAGATGGACAACGTGCTGCAGAACGGCGTCTTCTACGCCGCCACGCAGCTGTACGGCATCACCTTCAAGCCGCGTACCGATATCCCCACCTACCACCCGGACATGAAGGTCTACGAAGTGTTCGACAAGGACGGCACCTCGCTGGCCCTGTTCTACACCGACTACTTCAAGCGTGACAGCAAGTCCGGTGGCGCCTGGATGGACGTGTTCGTCGAACAGGACGGCCTGACCGGTGCCAAGCCGGTGGTCTACAACGTGTGCAACTTCACCAAGCCCGCCGCTGGCCAGCCCGCGCTGCTGAGCTTCGATGACGTGACCACGATGTTCCATGAGTTCGGCCATGCGCTGCACGGCATGTTCTCGAAGGTGAAGTACCCGTCCATCGCCGGTACCAGCACCTCGCGCGATTTCGTCGAGTTCCCCTCGCAGTTCAACGAGCACTGGGCGCTGGACCCGAAGGTCTTCGCCAACTACGCCAAGAACTACAAGACCGGCGAGCCGATGCCGCAGGCGCTGGTCGACAAGATCCTCAAGGCCCGCACCTTCAACCAGGGCTATGCGACCACCGAGTATCTCTCGGCGGCCCTGCTCGACCTGGCCTGGCACACCCAGCCGGCCGACGCCAAGCTGCAGGACGTGGCGCCGTTTGAAGCGGCCGCGCTGAAGAAGTTCAAGGTCGACCTGCCGCAGGTGCCGCCGCGCTACCGCACCAGCTACTTCGACCACATCTGGGGCGGCGGTTATTCGTCCGGCTACTACGCCTACTTCTGGGCCGAAGTGCTGGACCATGACGCCTTCGAGTGGTTCAAGGAGAACGGCGGCCTGACCCCGGAGAACGGCCAGGTGTTCCGCGACAAGATCCTCTCGCGCGGCAACAGCGTGGAGCTGGCCGATCTGTACCGCGAGTTCCGCGGCAAGGATCCGTCGGTGGAGCCGCTGCTGGTCAATCGTGGCCTGAAATAATCGCGGCATCCCGGTAGGTACCGACCGTTGGTCGGTACGCCGGTGACTGGCCGATACGCCTGCCACCGGTACACGCTGAAACGAAAACGGCAGGGGAAACCCTGCCGTTTTTTTTGGTTGCGGCTCCGCTGGGGCGGGCGCTGGGCCCCTATGCCCTTTCCGGCGAATGTCCTCCGGCGTCGGCCTGCGGCCGCCGCCTCCCCCTTTATTTCGCCTCCAAGGGCATAGGGGCCCAGCACCCGCCCCACCGACTCCGCGCATCACGTCCCCACGTGCACGCCTTCGGCGATCTCACTGCACCCCAGGTGATCCAGCGCGATCTCCAGCGCGTGCATGTAACTCTGCGCGCAGTAGCCGCGCGCCACGCCGATGCGCTGGCCCACCTCCGCTGGCAAGCACGCTTCCGGTGCGCGCGCATCGTCGTCGTGCACTTCCACGTAGGCGTTGTGCAGATGCGGCAGCAGGCGCTGCAGGCGCGCGCTGTCCACGCACGCACCCGGATCGAGCAGGGTGACTTCGCCGCGGCTGTGATCGGCCACGCGCAGGGCATCCAGCAACTCCTGCTCCGAGCCGCACGCGCGGATCGCCACCGTGGTGCCCGCATCGATCGCACGGTGCACCAGGGATTTGAGAACGAGCGGCGGCAGCGGCTGCGCAGTACGGATCAGCTGCCCGGCCGCTTCCGGCCCCCGGATGATGAAGATCGACATGGCTCAGCCCTCCACGGCCTGCAGGCGATGGGCAGCGATCGCCAACGACAGGCGACAGGCATCCTGGCGGCCGCTGCTGCACACCACCCGCGCGGCCGGGGCATGCTGCGGATGCAGGTGCTCGTCCAGCGCGTCGTCGTCGTTGCTGGCCATCTCGATGTACGGCGCCGGCAGGTCCTCCAGCGCGGTGCGCAGCGCCTGGCCATAACGAGCCCACTGCGGTGCATCGACCGCCGCGGTGGCGATCAGGACCAGCGCCGGGCGGCTGCGCTGGGCACGCTGCAGGCAGCGCACCAGGGCCGGCAGGGAGTCGCAGTCGCGGCAGGCCAGGCGGTGCCCGGCGACCCGCGCAGGCAGCGGCGACGCGTCCGGCACGGCGTTCGACGGTGTGTGCCGGATCAGCAGGATGGTCATGGAACGTCTCTTCGAAGCGCCCTTTGGCGCGGTGTCGCCACGATGCGGCCGCGCCCCGTAAAACCGCGATGCCGACCGGACGGCCCCTGCGTAAACAGTGCGTAGCTTTTTCAGCGCGGGGCAGGGAACTTGCCCGCCGTCCATCCGGTCACAGCCACACACTTCCTGGAGCGCCCGTATGGACACCCCCGCCGCCGCTGCCCCCACCGACCATCGCCTGCTGCGCTGGCTGAAGAAGGAAGCCCTGCCGCTGCTGGTGATGCTCGGCCTGCTCGCCGCGGCGCGCGACACCTTGGCCAATCACTACCAGGTGCCCAGCGGCTCGATGCAGCACACGCTGATGCCGGGCGACCGGGTGGTGGTGGACATGCGTGCCTACGGCGTGCGCCTGCCGTTCACCTCGATGGAGCTGCTGCACACCGGCCAGCCGCAGCGGGGTGACGTGGCGGTGTTCGATTCACCGCAGGACGGCACCCGCCTGATCAAGCGCATCGCGGCGGTCGGCGGGGATCGGGTCGAGCTGCACGATGGTCACCTGAGCATCAATGGCCATCCGCTGGCCCAGGCCGGGGTCGGCGAGATCGAAGACTTCGGCCAGCATCTGGCGCAGCTGGATCTGGGCCAGGGCGGCGGGCCCGATATCACCGGGCTGACCGTCCCGGCGGGCGAGGTGCTGATGCTCGGCGACCACCGCGGCAACAGCGCCGACGGCCGCTTCTTCGGCCTGGTCCAGGCCAGCGCGCTGTATGGCAAGGCGTCGCACGTCTACTACCGCCGTGGGGAAGGCCTGACCTGGCAGGCGCTGTAATCCCGGCCACGATCTAAATCGATATCTGGATCGTCTCGATTCAGATCTATCAGGTTATGGATCGACCTGCCGGCGCTGCCTATCCTGAGCGCTGACTCCTCGCTCCGGCCCGTCCACGCGGGCCTTACCGGCATGAATGGCGACACCGCAGCGGTCCCCGATCGCAGCTCCCCGGCCACCGCAGCGGCGGACGGCGATCAGATCCAGCAGGGCACCCCGGCCTTCCGGCGCACGGCGGCCGCGCTGTTCCTGGCCGGCTTCTCCACCTTCGGGCTGCTCTACACGGTGCAGCCGCTGCTGCCCGAATTCAGTCGCCACTTCGGCGTCTCCGCAGCCAACAGTGCGCTGACCCTGTCGCTGACCACCGGTCTGCTGGCGGTCTCGATGCTGATCGCGGGATTGATCTCCGACCGCATCGGGCGCCGCAGCGTGATGGTCGCGGCGTTGCTGGCGTCCAGCGTGTTGTCTGTCGCCACCGCGATGGTGGATGACTGGACCACGCTGCTGGTGTTGCGCACGCTGCTCGGCATCGCGCTCAGTGGCGTACCGGCGGTGGGCATGACCTACCTCGCCGAAGAAATGGACAGCCGCGCGCTGGGCCTGGCGATGGGCCTGTACATCGGCGGCAACGCGATCGGGGGCATGAGCGGTCGTCTCATCGCGGGCATCGTTGCCGACCATTGGGGCTGGCGCTGGGGCATTGGCGTGGTCTCGCTGATCGCACTGCTCAGTACCGTGCTGCTATGGATCCAGCTGCCGCCGTCACGCCACTTCCAGAGCCGTCGCGGGGGACTGCGCGAACTGCCTTCGCGCTGGCGCAGCCTGTTCGGCGATCCCGGCTTGCCGTGGCTGTTCGCCACCGCCTTCGTGTTGATGGGTTTGTTCGTCACCCTCTACAACTACCTCGGCTTCCACCTGCTCGCGCCGCCGTATGGCCTCAGCCAGACCGTGGTCGGCCTGATCTTCAGCGTGTACCTGGTCGGCACCTTCAGCTCGGCGTGGATGGGGCAGCAGGCCAACCGCCATGGCCGCAGCCGCGTGCTGGCGATCTGCTACGGACTGATCGCGCTGGGCATCGTGCTGCTGGCGATGCCGTGGCTGGGCTGCATGGCGGCCGGCATCGCGCTGGTGACGTTCGGCTTCTTCGGCGGCCACTCGGTGGCCAGCAGCTGGGTCGGCAGCCGCGCCGGCGCGATGCGCGCCGAAGCGTCCGCGCTGTATCTGTTCGCCTACTACCTGGGCTCCAGCGTGGCCGGTGTGCTTGGCGGTGTGTTCTACACGCATTGGGACTGGCTGGGCGTGTGCGGTTTCGTCGGCGTACTGACCGTGGCCGGTGGCGTGATCGCCTGGCGCCTGGGCCAGCGCGTGCAACCGGCCGCCGCCGCGCTCGCGCTCAGCCGCTGACACCCTGCAGCAGCCGGGTGAAGTGACCGATCAACGGCGAAGCTGTGCCGCGGCGGCAAGCCACGTGCACTTCCGAACTGGCTGCTCGATCACTGAGTGCGACGAAGCGCGCGCCGTCCACCTGGATATGGCTGCACGAGGCGGGTAGCACCGTTACCCCCAACCCTGAGGCCGCGAGGCTGATCAGTGTCGAGGCTTCCCCGGCTTCCTGCACGATGCGCGGCGTGAAGCCGGCGCCCCGGCACAACGCGATGAAGTGATCGTGGATGCCCGCGCCGACCTCGCGCAGGAACCCGACGAACGGCTCATGCGCGAAAAGCCGCAGCGCCACCGCCGCATCGGCCGGCAACTCACGTACCAGCGGATGCTGGTCGTGCACCACCAGCGCGAGCGGATCACTGAACAGTTTGCGTGACATCAGCGGCGCGGGCAGGGCACGTTTGCGGATCAACCCGACATCCAGTTCGCCGGCCATCAGCGCATCGATCTGCTGCAGGGTGTTCATCTCGCGCAGCTTCAACTGCACCTGCGGAAACTGCTGGCGGTAGGCGAAGATCGCGCGCGGAATCTGCGTGGACAGCGGGGTGGCCCGGGTCAGACCGATGCGCAGTTCGCCGGTTTCCCCGCGCTGCGCGCGCTGGGTCAGATCGATCGCGGTATCCACCCGCGCCAGCACCTCGCGCGCCTGCTCCTGCAGCACGCGCCCGGCGTCGGTGAGTTCCACGCGGCGGTTCGCACGCAGGAACAACCGCGCGCCGAGCAGCGTTTCCAGCTGACGGATCTGCTGGCTGAGCGGTGGCTGCGACATCCCCAGCCGCTCGGCCGCGCGGCCGAAGTGCAGTGTCTCGGCGACGGCCAGGAAGTAGCGCAGGTGGCGGAGTTCGATGGACATGGGGCGTGCGTCAGCGCTCGGAATGACCACTTTCATCATAGCTGCGCGGACTGAACAGGTCCGGCTGGATCAGCTCGATGAACGCCCGCGCCTGCGGTGACAGGAAACGCCCGCGCCGCACGATCACCCCATAGCTGCGCTCCGGGAACCACGCACTCATCGAGCGCGTCACCAGTTTCTCGCGATCAGCATCGTGGAGGCAGAGCGCCGGCACGATCGAGATGCCCATGCCCATCGCGACGTACTGCTTGATCACTTCCCAGCCACCCACCTCCAGCGCCACGGTGTAGGGCAGCCGATGCCGCTGGAACACCTGGTCCACCAGCCGGTACGTGATCTGGCGTTTGGGCGGCAGCACCAGGGGGTACTGCGAGATCGCCTCCAGGCTCAGTTCGCCATGCGCCAGCGGATGATCGGGCGGGGCGATCAGCACCTGCTCGAAGCGGTAGGCCGGGGCGTAGCTGAGGTCGGCCGGCACGTCGGTCATCGAGCCCACCGCCAGGTCCGCCGCATCGCTGCGCAGCAGGTCGGTGCCGTCGGCGCTGATCGCGTTGTGCAGGGTCAGGCGGACATCCGGGTGGCGCTGGCGGAAGCGCTCCACGATGCGCGGCAGCAGGTACAGGATGGTCGAGCTGTTGGCCGCGATGTTGAGCTCGCCGGCATCCAGCCCCTTCACCTTGTCGCGGAAGCTGGCCTCGAGCCCGTCCAGGTTCTCCACCAGCGGCAGCGCCATCTCATACAGCAGCTGGCCTTCGCGGCTGGGCACCAAGCGGCGGCCGCTGCGCTCGAACAGGCTGACGCCCAACTCGCGCTCCAGCGCCTGCAGTTGCTGGCTGATGGCCGGCTGGCTGACGAACAAAGCCTCAGCTGCCCGTGAGACTGAGCCGAGGCGGACCGTCTGGCAGAACGCCCGCAGCGGCTTGAGCCGGTCGGATTTGTAGGAAAACCGGGGACTTGGCGTGCGCGGCGTGGGCATGGCGTCATGAGTATAAGCACACCTTATGTAAGCCATTGCAATAACTGCTTTGTCAAATATCGGCGCGGCGGCGCACGGTGGAGCTCAACCGCACCGCAGGAGCCCGCCATGTCCGCCGTCGCTTACGCCACCGCCCAGCCCACCCCCGCCGATGCACCGGCCACCCCCGGCATCGCCCTCACCACCCAGCTGGCTGGCCAGTCCGCGCTGCTGCCGGCGGGGGTACTGGCGCTGCTGGTGTCGCTGCACCGGGCGGTGGAGCCGGAGCGTCAGCGCCGGCTGCAGGCACGGGTGGCCCGCCAAGCGTTCTTCGATGGCGGCGGCCTGCCGGACTTCCGTGCCGATACCGCCGAGATCCGCGCCAGCGACTGGCACGTCGCCCCGCTGCCGGAGGCGCTGCAGGACCGCCGGGTGGAGATCACCGGCCCGACCGACCCGAAGATGGTCATCAACGCGCTGAACTCCGGCGCCAAGGTGTTCATGGCCGACTTCGAGGATTCCACCGCCCCGGCCTGGCGCAACCTGCTGGCCGGCCAGCAGGCGCTGATCGGCGCGGTGCGGGGCGATCTGACCTACACCGGCCCGTCCGTCGATGGGAAGCCGGGCAAGCAGTACACGCTGCGGCCGTTCAACGAGCAGGCCGTGCTGATCGTCCGCCCGCGTGGCTGGCACCTGGATGAGAAGCACGTGCGCATCGATGGCCAGCCGATTGCCGGTGGCCTGTTCGATGCGGCGGTGTTCGCCTTCCACAACGCCCGTACGCTGATGTGCAGGCAGCGGGGGCCGTACTTCTACCTGCCCAAGCTGCAGAGCATGGAAGAGGCGGCACTGTGGGAGACCGCGCTGTCGCACATCGAGGGCATGCTCGGCCTGCCGCATGGGCAGATCAAGGTCACCGTGCTGATCGAAACGCTGCCGGCGGTGTTCGAGATGGATGAGATCCTGCATGCGCTGCGCGACCGCATCGTCGGCCTGAACTGTGGCCGCTGGGATTACATTTTTTCCTACATCAAGACCTTCCGCCGGCACGCCGACAAGGTGCTGCCCGAGCGCGGCCAGGTGACAATGACCCAGCCGTTCCTGAAGGCCTATTCGGAGCTGCTGATCCGCACCTGCCACCGCCGTGGCGCGCATGCGATGGGCGGCATGGCCGCGCAGATTCCGATCAACCACGACGCGGCCGCCAACGAGCAGGCGATGGCGCGGGTGCGGGCGGACAAGCTGCGCGAAGTCACCGCCGGCCATGACGGCACCTGGGTCGCCCACCCCGCGCTGATCCCGGTCGCGCAGGCGATCTTCGACGAGCACATGCCCGGACCGAACCAGCACCGCGTGCTGCGCAACGACGTGCAGGTGGGCCGCGATGACCTGATCGCCGCGCCCACCGGCACCATCACCCGCGCCGGTTTCGAGGGCAACGTCGAGGTCTGCGTGCGCTACCTGGCCGCCTGGCTGGACGGCAACGGCTGCGTGCCGATCCACCACCTGATGGAAGACGCGGCCACCGCCGAGATCAGCCGCAGCCAGCTGTGGCAGTGGCTGCATACCCCCGGCCAGCACCTGGACGACGGCACCGCCATCGACCTGGCCCTGCTCGACGCCACCCTGGCCCAGCTGCCGGCGCGGCTGGGCGATAGCGCCGCGCTGCCCGGCAGCGCCCGCATCCCCGAGTCCATCTCGCTGCTGGCCGACCTCAGCCGCCGCGAGGAGCTCACCGACTTCCTGACCCTGCCGGCCTACGACCGCCTCGACTGACCACCCGCCATCCACCTGCTGTTACCGCATCCGTTCCCTTTGGAGATTCGACATGAGCACCCTGCAGACCGCCGAACAGATCCAGCACGCTTGGAACACCGACCCGCGCTGGGCCGGGATCACCCGCAACTACACCGCCGCCGACGTGGTGCGCCTGCGTGGCACCGTGCACGTGGAGCACTCGCTGGCGCGGCTGGGCGCGGAGAAGCTGTGGACGTACCTGCAGGAAAAGGACTTCGTCAACGCGCTGGGCGCGCTGACCGGCAACCAGGCCATGCAGCAGGTCAAGGCCGGCCTGAATGCGATCTACCTGTCCGGCTGGCAGGTCGCCGCCGATGCCAACCTGGCCGGCCAGATGTACCCGGACCAGTCGCTGTACCCGGCCGATTCGGTGCCGGCGGTGGTCAAGCGCATCAACAACACCCTGCTGCGCGCCGATCAGCTGCACCATGCCGAGGGCAAGGATGACATCGACTTCCTGCAGCCGATCGTGGCTGATGCCGAAGCCGGGTTCGGCGGCGTGCTCAACGCCTTCGAACTGATGAAGGCGATGATCGAGGCCGGCGCGGCCGGCGTGCACTTCGAGGACCAGCTGGCCTCGGTGAAGAAGTGCGGGCACATGGGCGGCAAGGTGCTGGTGCCCACCCGCGAGGCCATCGAGAAGCTCAACGCCGCGCGCCTGGCCGCCGACGTGATGGGCGTCCCGACCCTGCTGGTGGCACGTACCGATGCCGAGGCGGCCGACCTGCTGACCAGCGATGTGGATGGCAACGACCAGCCGTTCACCACCGGCGAGCGGACCGTGGAAGGCTTCTACAAGACCCGCAACGGCCTGGACCAGGCCATCAGCCGCGGCCTGGCTTACGCCCCCTACGCCGACCTGATCTGGTGCGAGACCGGCAAGCCGGACCTGGAGTTCGCCCGCAAGTTCGCCGAAGCGATCCACGCCAAGTTCCCGGGCAAGCTGCTGGCCTATAACTGCTCGCCCAGCTTCAACTGGAAGAAGAACCTGGACGACGCCACCATCGCGACCTTCCAGAAGGAGATCGCCAAATATGGCTACAAGTTCCAGTTCATCACCCTGGCCGGCTTCCACGCCCTGAACTACTCGATGTTCAACCTGGCCCACGGCTACGCCCGCCGCCAGATGAGCGCCTTCGTGGAGCTGCAGGAAGCCGAGTTCGCCGCCGCCGACCGCGGCTTCACGGCGGTCAAGCACCAGCGCGAGGTCGGCACCGGCTACTTCGACGCGGTGACCCAGGCGATCCAGCAGGGCCAGTCCTCGACCACCGCCCTGAGCGGGTCCACCGAGGAAGAGCAGTTCAACGCCGAACGGGCGGCCTGATCCAGGAAGGGCGGCCAAGGAAGGCCCACAGGGCGGCCGGTCGGGGATCGGCCGCCCTGCGTCGTCTCGGGACCCGCCTCTTCACATCGTCACACGCGGTAGAACACGCGTGTTTTCACGATCTTGGGGGGTAAAAGTCGGAAATGGGATAGGGCGCACAGTTTTGAGGAGTGCTATCCTCCATCGCTCACCAGGGGGACGCTGAAAAGCGGGTGTTCGGAAATGACCGGCAAGGGTGCGGCGGCGATCATGTGCGAACAGGAACCAGACATCGACCGCAAGGCGATGGCTGAGATCGTGCACGCCATCCTGAGCAACGGCGAGTCCGCATTGTTCTCCGAATTCGGCCGGCAACGCAAGCTGCCCTCAGGCACCCATCTGTTCCATCGCGGCCACGCCGGCAACACGATGTACGTGATCGTCAGCGGCTGCATCGAACTGGACTTCGGCGAAGACCTCGTCGTGAAGTCACTCGGTCCCAATGAATTCTTCGGCGAGCTGGGCCTGCTGATCGGCGACCACCAGCGCACGGCCGGCGCGCGTGCGGTCGAGGACAGCATCGTGCTGGAACTGGACCACGACGATTTCCAGCGTCTGGTCGACCGCGACCCTGGTCTGCTGGCCTACTTCCTGCGCCGCACGATCATGCGGGTGGTGAGCAACGAGCAGGTGTTGATCCGCCAGCTGCGCCGCCGCAACCACGATCTCGAAACCGCGCTGGACAACCTCTACGTCACCACTCACCAGCTCACCCACACGCGCGAGCTGGTGCGCACCGACGAGCTGACCGGCCTGCACAACCGGCGTGGCCTCGCGCTCTACCTGCAGGACTGCCGTGCGCAGGAAAACAGCGCGCCGCAGGGCCTGCTGCTGATCGACTGCGACCAGTTCAAGCAGGTCAACGATGTGCACGGCCACCAGGCCGGCGACCGCGTGCTGCAGAGCGTGGCCAACATCCTGCGCTCGGTGGCCACCGAGCCGGACGTGGCCTGCCGGCTGGGCGGCGACGAATTCTGCCTGCTGCTGCGCAGCGCCGACCAGGACAGCCTGCAGCACGCCGCCGAGTTCATTCTCAGCGCGGTGCATGGCCTGATCGACCGTGCGCATGGCGTGCCGCATGTGTGCCCGGTCAGCATCGGGGTCTGTCTGATCGACCCGCAGACCGACTGGAGCGAGTGGTACGCCCGCGCCGACAATGCGCTGTACCAGGCCAAACGGCTGGGCGGCAACCGATTGCACTGGTCGCGATCAGCGACCGCCACACCCTGATCGGGAGATCGGCATGAACGGCGACAACGGAACGTCGACCCAGGCCCCGCAGATGCGGGCGCTGCTGTTCACCGATCTGTGCGACTCGTTGATCCTGGTGGAGCGGATTGGCGATGCGGCGGCGGCGGAGCTGTTCCAGGCGCATGACCGGCTGGTGCTGGTGTTGCAGCAACAGTGGAATGGTCGCCTGATCGATCGTTCCGATGGCCTGCTGCTGTTGTTCGAGCGCGCCATCGATGGTCTCGGCTTTGCGCTGGATTACCAGCGCGGCCTGCAGGAGATCGGCAAGCAACGCAACATCGTGCTGCGCGCACGCGCGGGCCTGCACGTCGGCGAAGTGCTGACCTGGGAAAACAGCCCCGAGGCGATCAAGGTTGGGGCCAAATCGCTGGAGGTCGAGGGCCTGGCCAAGCCGATGGCCGCGCGCCTGATGGCCCTTGCCCGGCCCGGGCAGATCCTGCTCTCGGCCGTGGCCGAATCGCTGACCCATCGCGCGGTGGGCGAGCTGGGGGAGCGTGGCGAGCGACTGGTGTGGAAATCGCACGGCGGCTGGCGGTTCAAGGGCATGCCCGGTCGCCAGGACATCCATGAAGTGGGCGAACCGGAGTTTGCGCCGCTGCGTGCCCCACGCGGCAGCCCCAAGGCCCGCCGTGCCGTGCCGCTGTGGCGCCGGCCGATGACACTGCTGGCCGAGGTGGCGCTGGTGGCAGGCATGGTCTTCGGCACCTGGGCCTTTCTACGCCCGACGCCGGCCATTGCCTTCGGCGAACGGGATTGGGTGGTACTGGGCAACCTCCATAACCTGACCGGCAATGCACTGCTGGACGACAGTCTTCAACAGGCGTTCCGCATTTCTCTGGAGCAGTCGCGTTACGTCAATGTGCTCAGCGACATGAAGGTGCAGGAAACGCTGGAGCGGATGCGTCGCGAAGGTGGAGCGCTGGACCGCGACGCGGCGATCGAGGTCGCGCTGCGTGAGGGTGCCAGAGCCGTGATCGTACCCACCGTGGCCGAAGTGCATGGGCGGCTGCGTGTTTCACTGGAACTGATCGATCCCAACACCGGCAATACGGCGTGGTCCGACCATGCCGATGGCCGCGGCATGGAATCCCTGCTGGGATCCACCGATGACGTCGTGGCTCAGATGCGCGTGGAGCTCGGCGAGGCCATGCATGACATCTCGCGGGACTCGATGCCGCTGCCCAAGGTGGCGACGGCCAGCCTGGATGCGCTGCATGCCTACGCGATGGGCGTCAAAGCATACGGCGATGGACGCTATGACGACGCGCAGCGGTTTTTCGGGCAGGCGGTGCGTTTCGATCCGGACTTCGCGTTCGCCTACCTGGCACAGCTGCGCATCCAGTGGGGCCGGGGCAATCCCGAAGGGGCCCGGCAATCGCTGGCCGCGGCAAAACGCGCTGCCGGTCGCTTGTCAGGGCGGGATCGGCTGTACATGGACGCCTGGGATGCCGATCTCAACGGCGCCGGAACACTCGCCACGGCCGAAAAGTGGAAGCTCTTGGGCGATCTCTATCCCGATTACCACGGCGCCCATGCCAACTACGCCTGGTCCATGCTGAGCGTGGGGCGGTATAGCGAGTCCGAGCAGGCTGCACGCAAGGCCGCTGTCGCACAGAACCCGTTGCAGGCCATGGCGTTGCAGGCGCTCGGTCGCGCCGAGCTGGCGCAGAATCACGCCGATGCGGCACTGCGCAGCTATCGCCAATCCGCACGGATCGGTCAATGGTCAGTGAACCGCCACATGGTCGCCGCGCTCGCCGCTCATGGCGACCTGGTGGGCGCCCAGCGCATGCTTGCCGCCGCTCGGGAGGATGATCTTGCCATGCACCTGGAGGGCACCGCCGTCGCGTTGGACGCAGGCGAGCCGGCGGCGGCACTGCGGGCCAATGCAGGTGCGCTGCGCCACTGTGGTGACAATGCGCGGATCTGCGGAATGTTCCAGGCGCAGTCGCTTTCGCTGGCCAGCATTGCCGTGCGAAAGGCCGGCGCACACGAATATGAGCAGCTTATCGCCACCATGATCGCGCAGGCGGCCGATCCTGCGGCAGGCGAGCGGGGAGAGTGGCTGTACATGGCCGCTGCCTCGGCCTATCTCGCGCAACGCGCCGAGCTCTATGACGTGGCACGTCGCCAGTTGCCGCATCTGCAGCGACTTGCCAAGGCACTGGATGACCCGCGTGGAACGCAGATGGTGGCGGTGCTGGTGGCCAACCAGGATCGCGTGGATGGCCGGGCTGCGCAATCGGTGCAGCGCTTGCGCGCGCTCATCGACGGCAGCGAGTTGTTCCAGGTCCACGTCGCCCTGCAGGACAGCCTGGTGGCCGCCGGGGACCAGGTGGCTGCCGCCGCCGAGCAACGCTGGCTGGCGACACAACGCGGCAGGGCCTACGCGGAGAACGCCGGTTCCTATCTCCTGCAGGCGCTGAATGTCCATGACAGCCGGGCCGCACAACGACGTCTGGACGCGACGTCGTTGCAGTAACCGCCAGACCTCAGGGCTGCGGCTTGCGCTGCAGTTGTGAGTCGATGTCACCGCTGACGAAACAGTGCGGAAAGCTGAACGAGCTGGTGGCGGTCAGGTGGGCGAGCAGGCGCGTACGAGCGGCCAGGAATTCTTCCTTGCTGGCCAGCGGACCGCCTGATTCGCAGTCGCACGATGCCGCGCCCGCCTCGGCGCTGATGGTCGCCAGCGCGGCGGCGGGATCGGCCTGGAACAGGGTACGGAACGTATCGTCGCTGCTGAGCAGATCCAGCAGCTGTACGGCATCGTTGGAGGAAAGCGGCGGAGAAGTGCTGGTCATGTGGGATGTCTCGGAGATAGCGGAGGGAAGGAGGGGGCGTACGCGCAGGCCGGGGTGTGACGTTACAGCCGCGATCGATAGCGGCCGGCGCGTGAAGCGCTTGAGTCGCCCGATGATCATCGGCCTTCATCTTTGGCGATCCCGGCCGACACACTGGAACACGCGATGCTTCCCTTTCTGGCTGCCCATGCACGATACCCTCCACCTGCGCCGATGCCGCACCCTCTACCTCGAGCCCCGACAGCAGACCTCCTTCGATCTGCGCGCGCTGGTATCCGGTGGTACGGGCATGACCCTGCGCAGTGTCTGGACGGCGCTGGCACCGCACCTGCCGGCGCCGGTCGAGCTCAATGAGTCACAGGTGCTGCTGCTGGGACGTCTCGACCCGGAGCGATGGGAGCCACGGCCCGCCGGGGAAGATGACAGCGATCTGCGCTACCTGCTGGCGCATGGGCTGGTCCAGGCACAGGGCGCAGATCGCGACGCGTTGGCTGAACGTGAAGCGCAGCTGCGGCAGGTGCCGTGGTGGGGACCTGCCGCGATGCTCCATTGGCAGGGCCGCTGGCAGGGCCAGGACAGCGTGAAAGCCCTGGAATCGGCGGGACTGCACACCGCGGCGGGGCTGCGTGCACACCTTGGGCCGCCACCGCCCGCGTTGGCTCCCCACGCAGGAGAACCTCGTCGCCTGCCACGCCAGCCCGAGGAGGCGTTCGACCGCAGCCTGCGCGAGCGCAGCACCTGCCGCAACTTCGATACGGCGCAGCCACTGCCGCTGGCCGAGCTGTCACGACTGCTGCAGCGCACCCTGGCTGAAACTGGACGGCAGGTGGTCGAAGAAGACGCGGTGTTTCTCAAAAAGAACGTACCGTCCGCCGGGGGCCTGCATCCCACCGAAGCGTATCTGCTGGTGCAGCATGTCGAGGGTCTCCAGGCGGGTCTGTATCACTACGATCCTGCCTCGCACGGCGTGTCCGCCCTGCCTTCCGATGCGCGGTCCATGGCAGAGCTGGCGGCGTTGTTCACCGCAGGCCAACACTGGTTTGCCGATGCGCCGGTGCTGATCGTGCTGGCCCCCCGGTTCGCGCGCACCTACTGGAAGTACCGCCACCATCCCAAGGCCTACCGCGCGGTGATCCTGGATGTTGGCCACATCTCGCAGCTGCTGCTGACCTGCGCGACCGAACAGGGCCTGGGGGCCTTTGTTACGGCCGCGATCAACGAACAGGATATCGAGCAGGTGCTCGGCATGGATCCCATGCAGCTCAGCCCGCTCGCCGTGTGTGGCGTAGGCTGGCGCGCACAGCAGATGTCGACCTCTGAGTTCGACCCCGGCGGCCAGGTGTGGACGCCGGTACTCACTGCCGAGCCGCCAACCGGGTGACTCACCCCGCCTCGAAATCCACCAGCACCGCCCCATCGCCCACCTGGTCTCCGGCTTTCACCCGGTAGCCCTGCACGGTGCCATCGGCGGGTGCCTGCAGCGTGTGCTCCATCTTCATCGCTTCCAGCACCAGCAGCGGCGCGCCGCGTTTGACCGCCGTGCCCGGTGACACGAGTGTGGCGACGATACGGCCCGGCATCGGCGCGACCAGGCTGCCAGCATCGGCAACGGACTGGTCCGCTTCGCTGACCGGATCATGCAGGGTGAAGCGCTGCACGCCTTCGCTGCCGAACAGGTACAGCTCGTTGCCGTCGCGGATGACGGTGGCGCGGTGCAGCTGCTCGCCGATCTGTACGCGAAGTGCATCACCGTCCAAACCACCGCTGCCCGCGAGCGCGTTGCCGTCCATGTGGACGGTCCACTGTTCGCCCGCGCCCGCGCCCGCGCCCTGCACGGTGACGCTGCGCTGCGCGCCCCGGTGCTCCAGCGTCAGCGCGCGTGCAGCGGCCGCGCCGAGGCGCCAGCCGTCCTGGGCCTGCCACGGCGAGTGCGGGTCACGCGCATCACGGCGGGCGGCTTCGCTGGTGGCCACGCCGGCAATCGCGGCCAGCGCCAACAGCGCCGGATCACTGTCGCCGTCGTTGGGGGCCAGGGCGGCCTGCTCGCGCTCGATCAGCGCGGTGTCCAGCTTGGCCTGGGTGAACGAATCGGTCATCACCAGCCGGCGCAGGAAGGCGGCATTGGTGGTCACGCCGACCACTTCGCACTCGGCCAGGGCCTGCTGCATGCGGCGCAGCGCGGCGTCGCGGTCGACATCCCAGACGATCAGCTTGGCGATCATCGGGTCGTAGAACGGGGTGATCGCATCGCCCTGCTCGACACCGGCGTCCACGCGCACGTGCGCGGTGTTGGCCGGCAGGCGCAGGTGGCGCAGGGTGCCGGTGGAGGGCAGGAAACCGCGGTCGGCATCTTCGGCGTACAGGCGGGCTTCCAGTGCATGCCCGCGGATCTGCAGCTGATCCTGCTGCAGCGGCAGTGGCTCACCACTGGCCACGCGCAGCTGCCATTCCACCAGGTCGGTGCCGGTGATGCACTCGGTGACCGGGTGCTCCACCTGCAGGCGCGTGTTCATTTCCATGAAGTAGAAGTCGCCATCGGGGCCGGCGATGAATTCCACCGTGCCGGCGCCGACGTAGTTGACCGCGCGCGCGGCATCGACGGCGGCCTTGCCCATCGCGGCGCGGCGCTCGGGCGTCATGCCGGGCGCAGGCGCTTCTTCGAGCACCTTCTGATGGCGGCGCTGCACCGAGCAGTCGCGCTCGAACAGGTACACCACGTTGCCGTGGCTGTCGCCGAACACCTGGATCTCGATGTGGCGCGGACGCTCGACATACTTTTCGACCAGCACGTGTGCGTTGCCGAAGGCGGACTGCGCTTCACGCTGGCAGCTGGCCAACGCCTCGGTGAAGGTGGCGCTGTCATCCACGCGGCGCATGCCCTTGCCACCGCCGCCGGCGCTGGCCTTGATCAACACCGGGTAGCCGATGCTGTCGGCCTGCTTGCGCAGGAACTCGGGGATCTGCTCGTCGCCGTGGTAGCCCGGCGTCAGCGGCACGCCGGCCTGCTGCATCAGCGCCTTGGCCGCGCTCTTGTCGCCCATCGCGCGGATCGCCGCGGCGGAGGGGCCGATGAACACGATGCCCGCCTCGGCACAGGCCTGCGCGAAGCCGGCGTTCTCCGAGAGGAAGCCGTAGCCAGGATGGATCGCCTGCGCGCCGGTGCGGCGGGCGGCGGCCAGGATGGCGTCGCCGCGCAGGTAGCTCTCGCGCGCCGGCGCCGGGCCGATCGCGATGGCCTCGTCGGCCAGGCGCACGTGGCGCGCGTTGCGGTCGGCGTCGGAGTACACCGCCACGGTGGCGATGCCCAGGCGCTGGCAGGTAGCGATGACGCGGCAGGCGATTTCGCCACGGTTGGCGATCAGGATCTTGGTGAACATGGTGGTCTCGTTGCGCGGGCCAGGGACGGCGGTGCCAGGCGGCACCGCCCGTGCATTACATGCGGAACACGCCGAAGTCGGTCTTCTTCGCCGGGGCGTTGAGGCTGGCTGACAGCGCCAGGCCCAGCACACGACGGGTGTCGGCCGGATCGATCACGCCGTCATCCCAGAGGCGGGCGCTGGCGTAGTACGGGTGGCCCTGCGATTCGAACTGCGCGCGGATCGGCGACTTGAAGCCGTCTTCTTCCTCGGCCGACCACTGCCCGCCCTTGGCTTCGATGCCGTCGCGCTTGACCGTGGCCAGCACGCTGGCGGCCTGCTCGCCGCCCATCACGCCGATGCGCGCGTTCGGCCACATCCACAGGAAGTTGGGCGAGTAGGCGCGGCCGCACATGCCGTAGTTGCCGGCACCGAACGAGCCGCCGATCACCACGGTGAACTTGGGCACCTTGGCGCAGGCCACGGCCATCACCAGCTTGGCCCCGTCCTTGGCGATGCCGCCGTGCTCGTACTTGCGGCCGACCATGAAGCCGGTGATGTTCTGCAGGAACACCAGTGGAATGCCGCGCTGGGTACACAGTTCGATGAAGTGCGCGCCCTTCAGCGCGGACTCGGAGAACAGGATGCCGTTGTTGGCGATGATGCCCACCGGGTAGCCATGCAGGTGCGCGAAGCCGGTGACCAGGGTGTTGCCGTAGCGCGGCTTGAACTCATCAAAGCGCGAATCGTCGACCAGGCGCAGGATCACTTCGCGCACGTCGTACGGCTTGCGCGTGTCGGCCGGGATCACGCCGTACAGCTCGTGGGCCGGATGCCGCGGTTCCACCGGGGCCTGCACCGCCAGTGCCGGCTCGGGCTTGCGCCAGTTGAGCTGGGCGATGATCGCGCGGACCCGGGCCAGCGCCTGCAGGTCGTTGTCGGCCATGTGGTCGGCCACGCCGGAGATGCGCGTATGCACATCGGCACCGCCCAGTTCTTCGGCGGTGACCACTTCACCGGTGGCCGCTTTCACCAGCGGTGGGCCGCCGAGGAAGATGGTGCCCTGCTCGCGCACGATCACCGTTTCATCGCTCATCGCCGGCACGTAGGCGCCACCGGCGGTGCAGCTGCCCATCACGCAGGCGATCTGCGGAATGCCCTGCGCGGACAGGTTGGCCTGGTTGTAGAAGATGCGGCCGAAATGGTCGCGGTCCGGGAACACCTCGTCCTGCAGCGGCAGGAACGCACCGCCGGAATCCACCAGGTAGATGCAGGGCAGGCGGTTCTGCTCGGCCACTTCCTGCGCGCGCAGGTGCTTCTTGACCGTCATCGGGTAGTAGGTGCCACCCTTGACCGTGGCATCGTTGGCCACGATCACGCACTCCACGCCCGAGACCCGGCCGATACCGGCGACAACGCCGGCGCTGGGGATCGGGTCGCCATACATGCCGTGCGCGGCCAGCGGGGCGATTTCCAGGAAGGCGCTGCCCGGGTCGAGCAGGGCATCGATGCGGTCACGCACCAGCAGCTTGCCGCGTGCGGTGTGCTTGGCGCGTGCCGCTTCGCTGCCGCCCAGCGCGGTCTGCGCCAGGGTGGCGCGCAGGTCGTCGACCACCGCCTGCAGCGCGGCGCGGTTGGCCTCGAAGGTGTCGCTGCCCGGTTGCAGCTGGGTGCTCAATACGGTCATGGCAGGGCCCTTACTTGGTGCGCTGGAACAGTTCGCGGCCGATCAGCATGCGGCGGATCTCCGAGGTGCCGGCGCCGATTTCATACAGCTTGGCATCGCGCCACAACCGCCCGGTCGGGTACTCGTTGATGTAGCCGTTGCCGCCCAGGATCTGGATCGCCTGGCCGGTCAGCCAAGTGGCCTTCTCGGCCGAATACAGGATCGCGCCGGCCGCGTCCTGGCGCGTGGTGCGGCCCTGGTCGCAGGCGCGTGCCACCGCGTAGACATAGGCGCGGCAGGCATTGAGGCCCACGTACATGTCGGCCAGCTTGGCCTGGATCAGCTGGAAGGTACCGATCGCCTCGCCGAACTGCTTGCGCTCGTGCACGTACGGCATCACCACATCCATCGCGGCGGCCATCAGGCCGAGCGGGCCACCGGACAGCACCACGCGCTCATAGTCCAGACCGGACATCAGCACCTTGACGCCACCGCCGACCACGCCAAGCACGTTGGCTTCGGGTACTTCGCAATCCTGGAAGACCAGCTCGCAGGTGTTGGAGCCGCGCATGCCGAGCTTGTCCAGCTTCTGCGCCGTGGAGAAGCCCTTCATGCCCTTTTCGATCAGGAACGCGGTGATGCCCTTGGCGCCGCCATCCGGATCGGTCTTGGCATAGACCACCAGCACATCGGCATCCGGGCCGTTGGTGATCCACATCTTGTTGCCGTTGAGCACGTAGTGATCGCCGCGCTTGTCCGCCCGCAGCTTCATCGAGACCACGTCCGAGCCGGCGCCCGGTTCGCTCATGGCCAGCGCGCCGACCAGCTCGCCGCTGCACAGGCCGGGCAGGTAGCGCTTTTTCTGATCTTCATTGCCGTTCTTGCGCAGCTGGTTCACGCACAGGTTCGAGTGCGCACCGTAGGACAGCGCGATGGCACCGGAGGCGCGCGAGATCTCTTCCATCGCCACCACATGCGCGAGGTAGCCCATGCCGCTGCCGCCGTATTCCTCTTCCACGGTCAGGCCGAGCAGGCCCTGTTCGCCGAGCTTGCGCCACAGCGCATTGGGGAACAGATTCTCTTCGTCGGCCTGGGCCGCCAGCGGGGCGATTTCAGCGGAGGCAAAATGGGCCACGCTCTGGCGCAGCAGGTCGATCTCTTCGCCGAGATCGAAGTTCATGGTCGGGACGTGCATGGGCGACTCCGCAACAACAAGGGATGGGACGCGCCGGGAGGGATGGACGGGCTGACAGGGCCGTCCCGCGGGCGATGTACCCCCAGCGTAGCCGGGTTCGACAAAGAAGTGAACACAAATTCAAAAATTGAACATAGAATCAACAAATGGCCTATAAACGCTCCGCCCTGATGGAAGAACGCCTTGCCGGCGCCCGTGAACGCATCCTGCTGGCGACCCGTGTGCTGGTGGCGGCCGGCGGCTACCGCAACGCCCCGGTGACCGCGGTGGCGGCCGAAGCCGGGGTCTCCACCGGCCTGATCTACCGGCACTTCCCCTCCAAGGCCGAACTGTTCGTGGAGGTGCTCACCGCCGCCGTCGAGCACGAGCTGCGCATCTTCGAGGCGATCGCGGCCGAGCCGCTGCCCGCGCCGGAGCGCCTGCGCCGGGCGATCACCGCCTTCGTGCGCCGCGCGCTGGCCGGGCCCGGGCTGGCCTATGCCTTCATCGCCGAGCCGGTCGATCCGGAAGTGGAAGCCGAGCGCATCCGCTGCCGCCGTCTGTTCGGCGATGTGTTCCGGCGCATCGTCGCCGATGGCGTGGAGGCAGGCACCTTCCCGCCGCAGGACACCCATGTCGCAGCGGCCTGCATCGTCGGCGCGTTCACCGAGGCGCTGGTCGGCCCGACCGCACTGAGCCGCGACGCGCACGGCGACGAAGATGCGCTGGTCGAGTCGATCTGTGTTTTCTGCCTGCGTGCCGCGGGCGCCTGAGCCGCGCCGATGCTGCATTGCGACACCCGGCGGTCGCTTGCGCAGCGCCGCCGACGCTGGTCATACTCGGCCGACAAGCCGTGGTCCAACGACTACCAGCCAGGGGTATAGAGAGTGCGGAATTACGACCTCGAGTTCCTGAAACGCTTTTCCATGGTCATCGCGCTGCTGATGGCCATCACACTCGGCCTCATCATCTTTGCGGCCTACCTGCATACCAGCATTCCCCCTGAAGTCTCGCCGATGGCGGCCAAACGTACCGAGCAGCGCATCGCGCCGGCCGGTGCGGTGTACGCCGGCAGCACCGGTGCCGCCGCGCAGGCCGCCGCCCATGCCGCCGCGCTGGTCAAAGCCGCCTCGCAGGTCGCCTACGGTGGCACCACCGACGGCAAGGTGATCTACGACAACCTCTGCACCGCCTGCCATACCAATGGCGTCGGCAAGGCGCCGACGCTGGATCACGGGCATTGGGATGCGCGCATCGCCCAGGGCAAGGACACGCTCTACAAGCACGCAGTGGAGGGCTATACCGGCCCGGACGGTGGCATCATGCCGCCCAAGGGCGGTAATCCGGCGCTGACCGAGGAGCAGATCCATGCCACGGTCGATTGGATGCTCGCCAACCTGAAATGACGGCTTTGCCGGATCAGGCCACCGACGCCGCCGAAGGGCGGCGTCTCACTTTATGTGGTTAGCCTTGTCGCACTTCCCTGGAGTCCCGCTTCCGATGCGCCGTACCCCCCTCGTGTTCGCTCTCGCGCTGGCGTTGTCCGGCGCGGTCCATGCCGCCCAGCCGCAGCCCGCCACCTCGCCGCAGGCGCGCCCGGCGCCGACCACGTCGGCCACGGTCACCCTGACCGCGCCGCCCACCGACTGGCGCACGCTGGATGGCCAGCAGGTCCGCATCGCCGCGCCGCTGACCCTGGCCGGCACCGATGGCCTGTCGCGCTTCGGTGAGTTGACCGTGGCCTTTGGTGGTCGCCTGTGGCAGCCGAGCGAAGTGGCCGCACCCGGCACCGCCGGGCATGCCCAGGTGGTGGCCGACAACCTGCATCGCCGGCTGGTGCTGGACGATGGCAGCGACGCCCGCGATCCCGGCCCGGTGGCCTACCTGCCGGCGGCCGCGAACCTGCGCACCGGCATGGTCCTGCGCAATATCGAAGGCATCGTCCGCGTCGATCCCAAGGGCAACACCCGCCTGCAGGTGACCCGCCCGCTGAACCTGCCGGCGCTGGAGCGCCCGGCCGTACCGGTGGTGGCCGGGGCTCTGCATGTGGCGGCGTTCAACCTGGAGAACTTCTTCAATGGCGACGGCCAGGGCGGCGGTTTCCCGACCCTGCGTGGCGCCCGTACCCTGGCCGAACACCAGGCGCAGAAGACCAAGCTGGTCGCCACCATCAACGCGCTCGGCGCCGATGTCGCCGCGCTGATGGAACTGGAGAACGATGGCTACGGCCCGCAGTCGGCGATCGCCCAGCTGGTTGATGCGCTCAATGCGGACCGGGGCCAAGGTGCCGACTGGCGTTTCATCGATGCCCGGCAGGGCCCGGGTGACAACCCGATCCGGGTCGGCATCATCTATCGCGCCTCGCGCGTGACCCCGGTCGGCGCCCCCGCCGTGCTGGAGAAGGAGCCCTTCGGCGAGCGCAGCCGCGTGCCGCTGGCGCAGGCCTTCCGTGCGGGCAAGGGCGCGCCGTTCGTGGTCGTGGCCAATCACTTCAAATCCAAGGGCTGCTCCGAAGCGACCGGCGCCGATGCCGATCAGAAGGACGGCCAGGCCTGCTGGAATGCCACCCGGGTCGCCTCGGCCACGCTGCTGGACCAGTGGCTGGCGACCGATCCCACCGCTGCGGGTACCCGCGATGCGGTGCTGCTGGGCGACTTCAACGCCTACGCGATGGAAGACCCGATCCGCACCCTGCACGCGGCCGGCTGGCGGGATGCGTTCGCGGTGGCGAAGGTCGAACGGCCTTACAGCTATGTCTACAACGGCATGACCGGCCGGCTGGACCATGCGCTGTTGAGCCCGGGCATGGCCAAACGCCTGCGCGCGGCCGCGGAGTGGCACATCAATGCCGATGAGGCCGACGATGTCGGCTACCGCGACCGCAACGAAGCGGGCCCGTGGCGCAGCTCGGACCATGATCCGCTGCTGCTGGGGTTTGATCGCTGATACCGCACGGGTGCGCCGGCACGCCCGGCCACCGTCGCGTTGCCCGGGTAGTGCCGGCCGCTGGCCGGCACCGCATCAACCAGTTACCACGTGCCCCACGCGATCAACCCGATCGCCACCACGGCCAATCCCAGGCCCACCCGGTTCCACACACTGGTGCGCTCGCCGAAACCGACGATGCCCACCAGCGCGCCCAGCACCACCACGCCGATGTTCATGCCGGCGAACACCACCGCCGGGCTGTCCGGCAGATGCTGGTGGGCGCGCACGTAGAACAGGATGTTGCCGAAGTTGAGCAGCCCGAGCAGGGCGCCGCCGACCCCGTTGCGCCACTGCAGGCGGGCGATGCCGCGCAGGTGACGCCATAGCTGCAACGCCAGCATCAGCACGAAGGCCAGGCTGAAACTGGCCAGCAGCGCGGCCATCGAGGGCGTGCCCGACAACGCCACCTTCTTGAGCAGGATGTCCACCAGGGCATAGCCCACCCACACCGCCAGCAGCCACGGCCAGGCCCGCCCGCCAGTGGGCTCGGCCGCACCGGCGCGCGGGCGCACGCTGATCCCCAGGATCGCCAGCAGGCCCAACCCCAGGCCGGCCAGCTTCCAGCCGTTGGCGGTCTCCCCGAACACCAGGAACGCGGCCAGCAGCGAAAGCAGGAGTGACAACCGCTGGGCCACGTCGCTGCGCACGATCCCGGCGCGGGTGACCGCGCGGGCCATCATCAGGAAGATCGCCGGCAGCGCCACGGCCAGGCAGAGCAGGGCGGCCCACGGCGCATGCGCGGTCTGCAGTGACGCCAGCGAGGGCTGCAGCAGCACCGCGCTGAGCACGCTGGCGACCAGATAATTCCACGTCACCACCTGCGGCATGTCCAGCCGCTGGCGCGGCGCCAGCTTCAGCAGGACCGAGACCAGCACGCTGCAGAGAACGCTGAAAACCAGAAAGTGCATGTACGGATCCGGCGGGGCGGCGGTGAAGCACGCGGAGGGACGGTATTATGACGCCATGCACAATCCCCCATTTCCCCAAGAAAGCGGTGCGCTGACGCTGGACGGACCGGTCGGTCCGCTGGATGTCGTGGTTGATCTGCCCGAGGCCGATGTCGCGGTGCAGCCGGTGGTGGCGATCGTCTGCCATCCGCTGTCCACCGAGGGCGGCAGCATGCACAACAAGGTGGTGACCATGGCCGCGCGCTCGCTGCGCGACCTGGGCATCGCCACCGTGCGCTTCAACTTCCGCAGCGTCGGCGACTCGGCCGGCACGTTCGACAACGGCGTGGGCGAACAGGACGACCTCAAGGCCGTCGCCGCCTGGGTCCGTGCGCAGCGGCCGGGCCAGGCCCTGTGGCTGGCCGGTTTCAGCTTCGGCGCGTACGTCTCGCTGCGCGCGGCGGGCGACCTGCAGCCGACCACGTTGATCTCGATCGCGCCGCCGGCCGGGCGCTGGGATTTCGAGGGCATGCAGCCGCCGGCCCAGTGGCTGGTGATCCAGGGCGAGGAAGACGAGATCGTCGACCCGCAGGCGGTCTATGACTGGCTGGACAGTATGGATGCACCGCATGAACTGGTGCGCATGCCCGATACCAGCCACTTCTTCCACCGCAAGATCGTCGACCTGCGCGGCGCGCTCATCCATGGCGTCAAGCAGTGGCTGCCCAACCCCGCCCCCGACGCGGCATGAGCGACACCGTGATGACCCCGTCGCAGCGCTACGCCGATGGCGTGGCCCGGGGCGAATGGCAGAACGACCCGGCCCAGCACGCCGCCCTGGCCGAGCTGGACCGCATCCATCTGGCGCTGGTCGACAGCGCCCAGGACGGCTGGCTGGACCGCCTCTCCGCATTCTGGAAGAAGCCCGAGCCGGTCAAGGGCCTGTACTTCTGGGGCGGGGTGGGGCGCGGCAAGACCTTCCTGGTCGATCTGTTCTATGACGGCCTGCCGATCGAACAGAAGTACCGCACCCATTTCCATCGCTTCATGCGCGGCATCCACGAGCGCCTGCGCGAGCACCAGGGGCAAAGCGATCCGCTGGCGAAGATCGCCCAGGAGTGGCGCAGCAAACTGCGCGTGCTGGTGCTGGACGAATTCTTCGTCACTGACATCGGCGATGCGATGCTGCTGGCGCGCCTGCTCGAACGCATGTTCGCCGAGGGCGTGACCCTGGTGACCACCTCCAACACCGCGGTGGAAAACCTGTACCTCAACGGCCTGCAGCGCGACAGCTTCCTGCCCGCGATCGGACTGCTGCAGACCTACTGCGTGGAGCTCTACGCCGAAGGCACCGAGGACTACCGCATGCGCGCGCTGACCCGCTCGCCGGTGTACCAGTCCCCGATCGATGCCGGCAGCGATGCCTGGCTGGCCGGCCGCTGGGCCGAGCTCAGTGGTGGGCAACCGGCCAAGGCGGGCAACATCGAGATCGAGGCGCGCAAGATTCCGGTGCGCGGCCGCGGCAAGAGCATCGTCTGGTTCGATTTCAAGGCGCTATGCGAAGGCCCACGCGGCCCGTCGGATTACATCGAGATCGCGCACGAGTTCAACACCGTGCTGCTCGGTGACATCCCGCACTTCGACACACTCAACGAAGATGCCGCGCGCCGCTTCGTCAACCTGATCGACGAGCTGTACGACCGCCACGTCAACCTGGTCTGCACCGCGACCGATTCACCGGTCGGGCTGTATTCGGGCATCCGCCTGCAGGGCGCGTTCGAACGTACCGCCTCGCGCCTGATCGAAATGCAGAGCGCCGAGTACCTGGGCACCCCGCACCGCGCGTAGCTCCACGCCGGGCCTGGACAGGCCGTGATGTAGATCCACGCCATGCGTGGATAGGCCGTGCAACGTAGATCCACGCCATGCGTGGATGCTCTCTACAACGGCGGCAACACCAACGCGTCCCCGCGCGGCTGTTCGTGCGCGATCGGCGCGGCCGCGTCCTCGTTGCGGTCCATCACCATCATTGCCAGCGGCCTGCCCTGGTAGCGCACCTCCAGCGACTGCTGGATCGCGTCCAGCGCCAGCACCTGCGTGCACAGCGACTGGGCCTGCGCCTCCAGCGCCTTGCCACGCAACTCCATGCGGTGCTCCAGGTCGGCCTCCATCTTCTCGGCGCGCGCCTCGATCCGGCCAGAGCCGCCGGTCAGCATCGTCCACAGCACCCCGCGGGCAAGCGAGGCCGACATCGACTCGGCCGCCTGCTCGATGCGCGCCTCGAACTGCTCGCCGAACAGGTCCTGCTCCCAGATCCCGCGGCCCAGCGTACGGCCAACGTATTCGTGGGCATCCCTGCGCAGCCCTTCCACCTCGCGCGCCTTGCGGCCGCTGCCGGTCATGATCTCCACCGTCGCCCCCAGCGCATCGAAGGCGATGTCCGTGGCCTCGCCGGCCACCCCGGCCACCGCAGGCACCAGCTGGCGGGTGCCCCACTCGAGCTGGCGCAGGCGCTGGGCATCGGCGTCACTGACCGGGATCGGCTGGCGATCGATGTTCAGCTCGCCATCGTGGAAGAAAATCTCCGCCGGCACCTGCTCGCGGTTGCGCAGCCAGATCCCGCCGCTGTCCACCAGCACGTTGTAGGGCGTGCTCACCCCGCACTGGCGCGAGGAGAGGGCCGGCGCCTTGGTCTGGCCATCGGCGGCGGCGGTGCCGGCCAGGGTCAGGCCCAGCAACAGACATCCAGTCAGGGGCAGGCGCATGGTCGCGTTCATATGAAAGGAGACGCGTTGGAGCGTCGCACCCCGGGGCGGCCCCGGCGCGGGTCGGAAGTCACCCTGACCGGCGGCCATTCGTTAGGGCCATGTGAGGCCGCTGTTCCGTTTTTCGCGCCCCTGCGTCGCATCCGGCACCGGCGTTTTGGCCTTGACTGCGCACTCGCTTTCGACAGGTCCAGACCGTTCGTCGGACGCCTTTCCGGCCCGGTCCTTGCGCCGCAAGGGATTAGGGAAATTCACTACATTTGGCGTTGACGACACCTGGTACCCCCACTATCTTGTGGCCGTCGGTACCGCCGACCACAAGTCGACGGGCGTATCGCCTTCACGCCGATGGCCTGAAGACCTACTGACAACCGCACGAAGTACAGCGTGTGGTGCCGGTCGCAGGATTCTCCGGGGGGAGAGGACCGGTGACGCAGGGGAACCGCCCGCAGGCTTGCCTGCCCGGGTCGCGGCTCCTGCGACGCCGATAGTCCACCCTGAGCATCTCTGCATCGGTTCCGGCGCCTGCCAGGCAGACCCACGCTGCACCACCCCAAATCACGCCAAGAGGAAAACGCCGTGAGCACCGAAACCAGCGCAGCTATCGATAAGGAAAGCGAATTCCTGCTGACCTCGCCGCCCACGGCGACCGCCATGAGCGTCACCAAGCGCAATGGCACGACCGAACTGGTGGACCTGAACAAGATCGTGCGCGCCGTACAGCGCTGCTGCGAAGGTCTGCATGCGGTGGATCCGATGCGCGTTGCGACCCGCACCATCTCCGGCCTGTATAACGGCGCGACCACCCAGGAGCTGGACGAACTGTCCATCCGCACCTCGGCGCTGCTGATCGGTGAAGAACCCGAATACGGCCGCCTCGCCGCGCGCCTGCTGGCCAACTTCATCGCCAAGGAAGTGTCCGGCCAGGAAATCCATGCGTTCTCGCAGTCGGTCGGCCGCGGCCACGAAGTCGGCCTGATCAACGCACGCCTGCTGGAGTTCGTGCAGGTCAACGCCCGCAAGCTCAACGACGCGATCGATCCGTCGCTGGACCTGCATTTCGATTACTTCGGCCTGCGTACCCTGTACGACCGTTACCTGCTGCGTCATCCGCACACCCGCAAGGTGATCGAGACCCCGCAGCAGTTCTTCCTGCGCATCGCCAGCGCGCTGAGCGAAGACGTGCCGGAAACCCTCGCGCTGTACAAGCGCATGGGCAACCTGGATTACCTGCCCTCCAGCCCGACCCTGTTCAACTCCGGCACCACCCACGAGCAGCTGTCCTCGTGCTTCCTGCTGGATTCGCCGCAGGATTCGCTGGAGTCGATCTACGCCAAGTACGGCGATATCGCCCAGCTCTCCAAGTTCAGCGGCGGCATCGGCGTCAGCTACAGCCGCGTGCGTTCGCGTGGTTCGCTGATCAAGTCGACCAACGGCCATTCCAACGGTATCGTGCCGTGGCTCAAGACCATGGATTCGTCCGTGGCCGCGGTGAACCAGGGCGGCAAGCGCAAGGGCGCGGCCTGTGTGTACCTGGAAACCTGGCACGCCGATATCGAGGACTTCCTCGAACTGCGTGACAACACCGGCGACGAATCGCGCCGTGCGCACAACCTGAATCTGGCCAACTGGATCCCCGACCTGTTCATGCAGCGCGTCGAGGCCGACCAGGAATGGTCGCTGTTCGATCCGAGCGTGGTGCCCGAGTTCACCGATCTGTTCGGTGAAGCGTTCGAGCAGGCCTACCTGCAGGCCGAAGCCCAGGGCAAGGCCCAGCGCACCATCTCCGCACGCAAGCTGTACTCGCGGATGATGCGTACCCTGGCCGAGACCGGCAACGGCTGGATGACCTTCAAGGACAAGTGCAACCGCGCCAGCAACCAGACCCTGCGTCCGGGCAACGTGATCCACCTGTCCAACCTGTGCACCGAAATCCTGGAAATCACCTCGGCCGAAGAGACCGCGGTGTGCAACCTGGGCTCGATCAACCTGGGCAATCATTTCGACGGCCACGGCGAGTTCGATTTCGAGAAGCTGGCCGACACCGTGCGCCTGGCCGTGCGTCAGCTCGACCGCGTGATCGACCTGAACTTCTACCCGATCGAAACCGCCCGCCGCGGCAACCTGCGCTGGCGTCCGGTCGGCCTGGGCTGCATGGGCCTGCAGGACGTGTTCTTCCGCAAGCGTCTGGCCTTTGACAGTGCCGAAGCCCGCGCGCTGTCCAGGCAGATCGCCGAAACGATCTACTTCCACGCGCTGGAAACCTCGTGCGAGCTGGCCCAGGAACGCGGCAAGCACCCGTCCTTCGCCGACACCCGTGCGGCCAGCGGCGAGCTGCAGTTCGATGCCTGGAACGTGGTGCCCGAAGACACCGCCCGTTGGGACGCCCTGCGTGAGCGCATCAAGGAACACGGCCTGCGCAACTCGCTGCTGATCGCGATTGCCCCGACCGCGACCATCGCCTCGATCGCCGGTTGCTACGAGTGCGTCGAGCCGCAGGTCTCCAACCTGTTCAAGCGCGAAACGCTGTCCGGCGACTTCCTGCAGGTCAACCGTTACCTGGTGAACGAGCTGAAGAAGCTCGGCCACTGGACCCCGGAAATGCGCGACGCGATCAAGCTGGCCGAAGGCTCGATCCAGGGCATCACCCAGATCCCGGAAACGCTGCGCCACATTTACCGCACCGCCTGGGAACTGCCGATGCGTTCGCTGATCGACATGGCCGCCGACCGCGGCGCGTTCATCGACCAGTCCGCCTCGCTCAACCTGTTCATGGAAAGCCCGAACATCGGCGCGATGTCCTCCATGTACATGTACGCCTGGAAGCAGGGCATCAAGACCACGTACTACCTGCGTTCGCGCCCGGCGACCAAGATCGCCAAGACGACCGTCAGCAGCTACACCCCGGTCGAAGCCGTCGCCTGCTCGCTGGAAAACCCGGAAAGCTGCGAGGCGTGCCAGTAACCAAGGCGTGCCGGCCCACCGGGCCGGCACCGCCGGGTGCACGGACGGAAAATCACACATTCGGTAGCTACCGACCGTTGGTCGGTAGTCGCCAAGAAGGACGAAACACCATGGCCGACAAGCCGACTCAAATGCTGCTCGATCCAGGTTTTGAACTGACGTTGCGCCCGATGCGCTACCCGCAGTTCTATGACATGTATCGCAACGCGATCAAGAACACCTGGACGGTCGAGGAAATCAACTTCCAGATCGACATCAGCGACCTGCACGGCAAGATGTCGCCGGGCGAGCGCCACCTGATCCACCGCCTGGTCGCGTTCTTCGCCACCGGCGATTCGATCGTGTCCAACAATCTGGTGCTGAACCTGTATCAGCATCTGAACGCGCCGGAAGCGCGCATGTACCTGTCGCGCCAGCTGTACGAAGAAGCGCTGCACGTGCAGTTCTACCTGACCCTGCTCGACAACTACCTGCCCGATCCGGACGAGCGCGCCAAGGCGTTCGACGCGGTGGAGAACATCGACTCGATCAAGAAGAAGGCGGACTTCTGCTTCAAGTGGATCGATTCGATCCAGAACCTGAAGCGCATCGAGACCCGTGACGAGCGTCGCCAGTTCCTGCTCAACCAGATCTGCTTCGCGGCGTGCATCGAGGGTCTGTTCTTCTTCGCGGCCTTTGCCTACGTCTACTACTTCCGTTCGCGCGGTCTGCTCAACGGTCTGGCCTCGGGCACCAACTGGGTGTTCCGCGACGAGAGCGCGCACATGGAGTTCGCGTTCGAGTGCGTGGACGTGATCCGCGAGGAAGAGCCGGACCTGTTCGACGATGCGATGAAGCAGGAGGTCTACGACATGCTGGCCGACGCGATCGAGTGCGAAGTGCAGTTCGCCGAGGACGTGCTGTCGGGCGGCGTGGCGGGCATTTCGACGCGCGACATGCGCCAGTATCTGCAGCATTGCGCGGACAATCATTTCCATCGCCTGGGCATGGAGAAGAAGTACAACGTGCGCAATCCGCTGAGCTTCATGGAGCTGCAGGACGTGCAGGAGTTGACCAACTTCTTCGAGCGCCGTTCCTCGGCCTACCAGGTAGGCGTGAAGGGCGAAGTGTCGTTCGACATGTCGTTCTGATCTGACGCTCACGTCGTGATTTCGAAAAGCCCCGGACATGTTCCGGGGCTTTTTGTTTGCGCTCTGCTTGCTTGAGCGTTGAAGCGTTGAGGCAACAGCGTTGGCGTCCGGATGCTGCGAGTAGAAGTGACCCGGGCAGGCGAATGCTGGACCCGCCGTGAATACGTCCGTGTAGGCTCGTGGGCCGCATCCATGCGGCCCAACGGTCCTGCATTCGCCTACCCGGGTCACGTCCCATGGATCTTCCATTGCGGTTGGAAAGGCGGTTGCTACCAACGTGCGCTGACTATCAATGAAGACCTTGGTATCAACACGTCGTGTAGAGCCGAGCCATGCTCGGCTGCTCTTCCTCTCCCACACCACGTCGCGTAAGCACTCGCCAAAGCCGCTCTCCCCACCGCGCATAAGCAAACTATCTAGAGGAGGTCGGGGGTCCCTTTGCAGGACCGTTAAGCGGCATGGATGCCCCCCTGTCGTATCATCCGCGCCATCCCACAGCATTCCCGGCCCCCGCCATGACCTCGATCCCCGAAACCATCCCGCCCATCGAAGTCCGCATGGCCGAGATCGTGTTCCCCAACCACACCAATCACCTGGGCACCCTGTTCGGTGGCCAGGCCCTGGCATGGATGGACAAGGCGGCGTTCCTGGCCGCGGCCCGCTACTCGCGCCGCACCGTGGTCACCGCACGCTCGGACCAGGTCGATTTCAAGCTGCCGATCCGCATCGGCCAGATGGTGGAGACCGTCGGCCGCATCGTGGACGTCGGGCGCAGCTCGATGAAGGTGGAGGTTGAACTGATCGCCGAAGACCTCCACACCGGTGAGCGCAAGCTGTGCACGCGCGGACACTTCGTGATGATCGCGCTGGATGCCGACGGCCATCCGACCAGCGTCCCGTCGCTGCCGGGTGACATCCCGGGCCCGTAAGCGGCCCGCGATTGCCTCTCCGCACCTGCGCCCCCATCTGCTGATCATGAGCACACCCCTCGCCGAGTTCATCGACCGCGCCCAGCGCCTGTTCGTGCTGACCGGCGCGGGCTGCAGCACCGATTCGGGCATCCCGGATTACCGCGATGCCGATGGCCAGTGGAAGCGGACGCCGCCGGTCACCTACCAGGCCTTCATGGGCGAGCTGGCCACCCGCCAGCGCTACTGGGCGCGCAGCCTGCTGGGCTGGCCCCGGTTCGGCTGGGCCCGGCCGAACGGCACGCATGCCGCGCTCGCCGCGCTGGAAGCCCGTTGCCAGGTCGAGCTGCTGCTCACCCAGAATGTCGACCGGCTGCATCAGCGGGCGGGCAGCGAGGCGGTGATCGACCTGCATGGGCGGCTGGACCAGGTGCGCTGCATGGGCTGCGAAGCGCGCACCACGCGCGAGGCATTCCAGCACCGGCTGCTGGCGCTCAACCCCGGCTGGGAGCATCTGGAGGCCGGACAGGCGCCCGACGGCGATGCCGATCTGGAGGTGGATTTCTCCGCCTTCCAGGTGCCGGCCTGCCCGGCATGCGGCGGGGTGCTCAAGCCGGACGTGGTGTTCTTCGGCGAAAGCGTGCCGCGCGAGCGGGTCGCGACCGTCCACGACCATCTGCAGCGGGCCGATGCGGTGCTGGTGGTCGGCTCCTCGCTGATGGTCTATTCCGGCTTCCGCTTCGTGCAGGCCGCGGCCCAGGCCGGGCTGCCGATCGCCGCGCTCAACCGCGGCCTTACCCGCGCCGACGCGCTGCTGAGCCTGAAAGTCGACCAGTCCTGCGCCGACGCGCTGGCCTTCCTGCTGCCAGGAACCGCCGCCGCCTGAGCCGCTACGAAACACTGATCCATTGGCACGGTTGCCTCCGCCGCCGCACAGGAGTGCAATGGCGCCCGGTTCCATTTCCTCTTCCCGAGTTCCCCCCTTGAGCCAGCTCTTCTCCTCCATCCCCTTCGGTCCGCTGACCCTGCCCAACCGCATCGTGATCGCGCCGATGTGCCAGTACTCCTGTGTCGACGGCCTTGCCAACGACTGGCACCGCATCCATCTCGGGCAGCTCTCGCAATCCGGCGCCGGCCTGCTGATCCTGGAAGCCACCGCCGTGCTGCCGGAAGGCCGCATCAGCTGGGCCGACCTGGGCCTGTGGGATGACGCCACCGAAGCCGCGCTGGCCTCGGTCGTGGCCTCGGTCAAGCAGTGGTCGCCGATGCCGCTGGGCGTGCAGTTGGGCCATGCCGGGCGCAAGGCCTCGGTCAACAAGCCCTGGGAAGGCGGCGGTGCGATGGACCCGTCCGATCCGCGTGCGTGGCCCACGGTCGCACCGTCCGCGCTGCCGTTCGCCAAGACCGACCCGACCCCGACCGAACTGGATCTGGCCGGCATCGATGCCGTGGTCGAGGCTTTCGCGGCCGCCGCCCGTCGCGCAGAGCGCGTCGGCATGGACCTGATCGAACTGCACGCCGCGCACGGCTATCTGCTGCACCAGTTCCTGTCGCCGCTGAGCAACCGCCGCGAGGACGACTACGGTGGCTCGCTGGAAAACCGCATGCGCCTGCTGGTGCGCGTGTTCGATGCCGTGCGTGAGGCCGTCTCGGACCGCATCGCGGTGGGTGTGCGCATCTCCGCCAGCGACTGGGTGGCCGGTGGCTGGGATATCGAACAGACCACGACTCTGGCGCACGTGCTGGATGCGCGCGGCTGCCAGTTCCTGCACGTCTCCAGCGGTGGCAACGACCCGCGCCAGCAGATTCCGCTGTCGCCGGGCTACCAGGTGCCGTTCGCGCAGGCGATCAAGGCGCACAAGCTGCGCATGCCGGTCATCGCGGTGGGCCTGATCACCGAGCCCTCGCAGGCCGAATCGATCCTGCGCCATGGCCATGCCGATGCGATCGCGCTGGCCCGCGGCATCCTCTACGACCCGCGCTGGCCGTGGCATGCCGCCGCCGCACTGGGCGATTCGGTCGCTCCGGCACCGCAGTACCTGCGCTGCGAACCGCGCGAAGCCCGCGGTGTGTTCATCGCGCCGGAACGCTGACACGCTGACGGTAGTGCCGGCCGTTGGCCGGCATCCGGGTGACCCTGTGCTCAGCCGACATCCACCCGCCACGCCGGCGGCAGCCCCTCGATGATGTGCTGCATCAGCGCCCGCACCTTCGGGGTCAGATCGCGGCGATCGCTGACGCACAGGAACAACCGCATCGGCTCCGGTGAGGCCTGGGTGCTCTGCGCATCGCCGGGTTCGAACAGCGCCTGCAGCTCGCCGCGCGCGAGATAGGGCGCGGCCACGAACGCCGCCAGCCGGGTGATGCCGCCGCCGGCCACCGCCATCGCGGCCAGTGCATCGACGTCATCGCTCACCAGCGCCGGGGCCACCTCGGCATCGAAGCGCATGCCGTCGCGGACGAAGCCCCACGGCAGATAGCGCCCGTCCAGCGGGTAGCGCAGCAGCAGGCAACGATGCTCGCGCAGCGCCTCCGGTGTGAGCGGAATCCCGGCCCGCGCGAGATACGACGGTGCCGCGCAGAACACGAACGGCACCTGCGCGATCGGCCGCGCCACCAGGCCTTCCTCCAGCTGCGGTTCGATCCGGATGCTCACGTCCACGTCTTCGTGCGCGTGGTCCACGCTGCGGTCGGTGAGCAGCAGCTCGATCGCCAGGCGGCGGAAGCGGGCCTGCAGCGCGGGCAGCAACGGGGCCAGCGCGTGGCGGCCGAACGCGGTGCTGCTGGCGATCCGCAACCGTCCTTCAGGCGTGGCATCGAGGTCGGTCACGGCGGCCTGGGCGCGCTGCAGGTCGCGTTCGATGTGGCGCACCTGGGCCAGGTACAGCGCACCGCGCTCGGTCAGGGCCAGGGTACGGGTGGTGCGGTTGAGCAGGCGCACGCCCAGATGCGCCTCCAGCCGGGCGATGTTCTGCCCGACCGCCGCCGGGCTCACCCCAAGCGTGCGCGCGGCCGCAGCCAGGCTGCCCGCGTCGGCGGTCCGGATGAAGCTGCGGATTGACTGGAGAATGTTCATGCTGGCCGCCATTCTCGCGCTCCATTGGAAAGAATTTCTTTATAAAGCGCCAAGTCCATCCGGTCTACCCGCCCTGCGGCCCCCTGCTTATCGTGCCTGTCCCGCAACCGCCAGGTTGCCCGCTCGCCCGGCTCTGTTGCCCGGGCGACGCCGCTTCCGCGCTGTGCCGCCCCCGCTGCCGTCGCGTCCTGCGCACGGCCTGGCCGCCTTCCCCGGAGATGACATGAACCCAGCGCTCGCCCCCCTCGATACCGACCCGCAGGAAACCCAGGAATGGCGTGAGTCGCTGGAGGCGGTCATCCACGCCGCCGGCCGCCCGCGCGCGCATTACCTGATGGACCAGCTGACCGAGCTGGACACGGCCCGCCATGGGGATCTGCATGGCCGCGTCTGGACGGCGTATACCAACACCATTCCGGTCGAGCGCCAGCCGGCCTATCCGGGCGATCTCGGCATCGAGCGCCGCCTCAACGCGATGATCCGCTGGAACGCGATGGTCATGGTGCTGCGCGCCGGCAAGCACTCCAACGTGGGTGGCCACATCGCCACGTACCAGTCCGCGGCGGTGCTGTACGACGTCGGCTTCGATCACTTCTTCCGTGGCCGTACCGACACCTTCGATGGCGACATGATCTACATCCAGGGCCACTCGGCGCCCGGCATCTACGGCCGCGCATTCGTCGAAGGCCGCATCGCGCCCGAACGCATGGACAACTTCCGCCGCGAATCTGATCGCGATGGCCTGTCCTCCTATCCGCACCCGCGGCTGATGCCGGACTTCTGGCAGTTCCCCACCGTCTCGATGGGGCTGGGCCCGCTCACCGCCGCCTACCAGGCGCGTTACATGCGCTACCTGGAATACCGCGGGCTGAAGGAGCACCAGGGCCGCAAGGTATGGGCCTTCCTTGGCGATGGTGAAATGGACCAGCCCGAATCGCTGGCCGCCATTTCTGTGGCCGGCCGCGAGCGCCTGGACAACCTGGTGTTCGTGGTGAACTGCAATCTGCAGCGGCTGGACGGCCCGGTGCGCGGCAACGCCAAGGTGATCCAGGAACTGGAAGGCACCTTCCGCGCCGCCGGCTGGAACGTCATCAAGGTCATCTGGGGCGGCGGCTGGGATGCGCTGCTGGCCAAGGACCGCACCGGCCTGCTGCGCCAGCGCATGATGGAATGCGTGGATGGCGACTATCAGACCTTCAAGTCGCAGAACGGTGCCTACGTGCGCGAGCATTTCTTCGGCAAGTATCCCGAACTGCTGGCGCTGGTCGCGGAGATGAGCGATGACGAGATCTGGGCGCTTGCGCGCGGCGGTCACGATCCGCAGAAGGTCTATGCCGCCTACGCGCAGGCCGTCGCCGGCAACGGCCGGCCGAGCGTGATCCTGGCCAAGACGGTCAAGGGGTTCGGCATGGGCGAGGCCGGTGAAGGCCAGAACATCAATCACCAGCTCAAGAAGATGAGCGCCGATGCCGTGCGTGCGTTCCGTGATCGGTTTGATCTGCCGGTCAGTGACGACCAGCTGGAAGACATGCCGTACCTGCGCCCCGCGCCGGGCAGTGCAGAGGCGCGCTATTTCGCACAGCGCCGCCAGGCCCAGGGCGGCCAGCTGCCGGCGCGGGTGACCCACGTCGATCCGTTGCCGGTGCCGGCGTTGTCGGCGTTCGCCACCCAGTTGCAGGGCAGTGGCGAACGCGGCCAGTCCACCACGATGGGCTTCGTGCGCATCCTCACCACGCTGCTCAAGGACCCGGAACTGGGCAAGCTGATCATTCCGATCGTGCCCGATGAATCGCGCACGTTCGGCATGGAAGGCCTGTTCCGCCAGATCGGCATCCACTCCTACCTCGGCCAGCTGTACACGCCGCAGGATGCCGGCCAGCTGAGCTATTACAAGGAAGCCAAGGACGGCCAGATCCTGCAGGAAGGCATCAACGAATCCGGCGCGATCTGCTCGTGGATCGCCGCCGGTACCGCCTACAGCAACCACGGCCTGGCCACGATTCCGTTCTACATCTTCTACTCGATGTTCGGCCTGCAGCGCGTCGGTGACCTGGCCTGGGCGGCTGCCGATGCACGCACCCGCGGCTTCCTGCTCGGCGCCACCTCCGGCCGCACCACGCTGATGGGCGAGGGCCTGCAGCACGATGACGGCCACAGCCACGTGCTGTCCTCGGTGATCCCCAGCTGCGTGTCCTTCGATCCCACCTACAACTTCGAACTGGCGGTGATCATCCAGGACGGCCTGCGCCGGATGTACGTGGACCAGGAGGACATCTACTACTACATCACCGTGCTCAACGAGGCCTATCCGCACCCGGCACTGCCGGAAGGCAGCGAAGCGGGCATCCTCAAGGGCCTGTACCTGCTGCACCCCGCTGCCGCCGACAGCGACCCGGCGCTGCGTGTGCAGCTGATGGGCAGTGGCGCGATCCTGCGCGAAGTGGAAGCCGCGGCCACGCTGCTGCAGCAGGATTTCGGCATCGCCAGCGATGTGTGGAGCGCCACCAGCCTCACCGAACTGCGCCGTGATGGCCTGGCGGCCGAGCGCTGGAACCTGCTGCACCCCGTGGAGGAGCCGCGGGTGCCGTATGTGCACCAATGCCTGGCCGCGCACCCGGGCCCGGTGATCGTGGCCACCGACTACATGAAGATCGTCGGCGACCAGATCCGGCCCTTCATCGACGGCCGCCGCTTCACTGCGTTGGGCACCGATGGCTTCGGCCGCTCGGATACGCGCGAGTCACTGCGTACGTTCTTTGAAGTGGACCGCCACTTCATCGTGCTCGCCGCGCTCAAGTCGCTGGCCGATGACGGCCGGATCGAACGCGGCCAGCTGCAGGTGGCGATCGACCGGTACGGCATTGATGTGGAGAAGGTGGACCCGGCGGCGGTGTAGGGGCTGGGCCACTGCCCTTGGTTGCATCTGAGAGCATCGACCGCAGCCCGGCGGTGCTCGCTTACACTGGCCGGATGCGCCCCGATTCCATCCTCACCCTCTCATGCCCGGACCGTACCGGGATCGTCTACCGTGTGTCCGGCCTGCTGTTCGAGCTGGGCTGCAACATCCTCGATGCCCAGCAGTTCGGCGACGACGAGAGCGGCCGGTTCTTCCTGCGCGTGCATTTCGATCGTGCCGCCGAGCGGTCACTGGGCGATGTGGAAGCCCGCATGGCCACCCTGGCCGCCGAGTTCGGGATGGACTGGCAGCTGCATGACGCCCGCCGCCGCGCACGGCTGCTGGTGCTGGTGAGCAAGCAGGGGCATTGCCTCAATGACCTGCTGTTCCGCGCGCACAGCCGGCAGCTGCAGGTGGATATCGCGGCGGTGGCCTCCAATCACGAGGACTTCGCTGCCCTGGCCGGCTCCTATGGCGTGCCGTTCCATCACCTGCCGGTCAACGCGGACAACCGCGCCGTGCAGGAGCAGCAGATCATCGATCTGGTCGAGCGCGAGCAGATCGACCTGGTGGTGCTGGCGCGTTACATGCAGATTCTGTCGCCGCGCCTGTGCGAGGCCTTGGCCGGGCGGGCGATCAACATCCACCACAGCTTCCTGCCCAGCTTCAAGGGCGCGCAGCCGTATCACCAGGCGCACGCGCGCGGGGTCAAGATCATCGGCGCGACCGCGCACTATGTGACCCCGGATCTGGACGAAGGCCCGATCATCGAACAGGACGTGGCGCGCGTGGATCACGCGATGACGCCGCGCGACCTGGTGCGGCTGGGCAGCGACACCGAATCGCAGGTACTGGCCCGCGCGGTACGCCGGCATGTGGAGCACCGCATCCTGCGCAACGGGCATCGCACCGTCGTCTTCCGCTGATCGGTAGGTACCCACCGTTGGTCGGTACGACTGACCTGTAGGTACCCACCGTTGGTGGGTACGACTGACTGTAGGTACCCACCGTTGGTGGGTACGACGCTCCGGTAGTGCCGGCCGCTGGCCGGCTCATCGCACGCCCCAAACGGTATCGGGAGCCGGCCAGCGGCCGGCACTACCAGCGCACGGCCAGCACCCGCCGATCGTTCTTTGATCCGGTAGGTACCGACCGTTGGTCGGTACGCCGTTCCGGCTGGCGCCCGGAGGTCGCCCGTCAGATAACCGCGATCTTCGCCTTGGCCAACGCCTCGCGCACCATCCCATCGTTGGCCTCGGTCACCGGCCGGGTCAGGTCCCACAGGAACTTCACCCGGAACCCGGATTTCATCGCGTCCTGCGCGCTCCACAGCACGCAGTAATCGCGCGCCAGGCCGCACACATGTACCTCGCGGATGCCGCGCTCATGCAGCCAGCCGGCCAGGCCGGTGGCGGGGCGGGTGCCGTCGGGACCATGGTTTTCACGGAAAGCACTGTATGAGTCCACCTCGCGCCGGGTGCCCTTGCGCAGGATCAGGTCAGCCACCGTCCAGTCCACGCCCGGATGCAGCACGGCGCCATCGCTGCCCTGCACGCAGTGGTCCGGCCACAGGGTCTGCGGCTGGGCGTGCAGCAGGATCGCTTCGAACGGCAGATGCCCCGGGTGCTGGCTGGCGAAGGAGGCGTGGTCGGCCGGGTGCCAGTCCTGGGTCGCCACCACGGTGGCGTACCGGCGTTCGGCCAGCAGGGCGGCAATGTCCGGCACGATCGCATCGCCGTCCACGCAGGCCAGTGCGCCACCGGGCATGAAGTCCGGCTGCAGGTCGATCACGACCAGGGCGACATCGGCGGGGTAACGGCTCATGGCGGCTTCACGGCTGTAGGGGCGCCCAGTCTAGCCGACGCCCCTGCAGCGGTCAGTCGGCGTCGCCCTGCTTCGAGGTGCCATCGCCGTAATACAGCACGCCTAGCTTGATCCGCTCGCGCCCGGTCTCGCGGCGGTGGCGGTTGGCGTCGCGCAGCGAGTACACGCAGCCGCAGTACTCCTGCTGGTAGAACTGCTCGCGCTTGCTGATCTCCACCATCCGCGCGGCGCCGCCGCCCTTGCGCCAGTTGTAATCCCAGTACTGGAGGCCCGGATAGTGCGCGGCGGCGCGGTGGCCGCAGTCGTTGATCTGGTTCATGTCCTTCCAGCGCGAGATGCCCAGCGAGCTGCTGATCACCGCAAAGCCGTTCTCATGCGCGTAAAGCGCGGTGCGCACGAAGCGCATGTCGAAGCACATCGTGCAGCGGATGCCGCGCTCTGGTTCGTTCTCCATGCCGCGGGCGCGCGAGAACCAGGTGTCGGTGTCGTAGTCGGCGTCGACGAACGGCACGCCATGCTTCTCGGCGAAGCGGATGTTCTCCTGCTTGCGCAGTTCGTATTCCTTCACCGGGTGGATGTTGGGGTTGTAGAAGAAGATCGTGTAGTCGATGCCGGAGGCGGTGATCGCCTCCATCACTTCGCCCGAGCACGGCGCGCAGCACGAGTGCAGCAGCAGCTTGGTGTGGCCGTCGGGCAGGGACAGGGTGGGGCGGTCGATCGGTGTCAGGTCATGCGGGTTCATGCGTTTCTCGTCGACCCCACCGCCGGCAACGGCGGCGATGGGGTCCTTGGGTCAGTCTACAAAGGGCCGATCAGGCGGCGTTGGCGTCGGCGGTTTCCTCGCGCAGTTCGCGCGCGGCGGCCACCAGTGCTTCCAGCGCGGCACGGGTTTCCGGCCAGCCGCGGGTCTTCAGGCCGCAATCCGGATTGACCCAGATCTGCTCCGGTCGCAGCACTTCGGCGGCCTTGCGCAGCAGCGCCAGCATCTCGGCCTTGTCAGGCACGCGGGGGGAGTGGATGTCGTACACGCCCGGCCCGATCTCGTTGGGATACTGGAAGCGCACGAAGGCATCCAGCAGTTCCATGCGCGAGCGCGAGGTTTCGATCGAGATCACGTCCGCGTCCATTGCGGCCACCGAGTGGATGATGTCGTTGAACTCGGAATAGCACATGTGCGTGTGGATCTGGGTCGCATCGCGCACGCCGCTGGCGCTGATCCGGAACGCTTCCACCGCCCAGTCCAGGTATTCGCGCCATTGCGCACGGCGCAGCGGCAGTCCCTCACGGATGGCCGGCTCGTCGATCTGGATCACGCCGATGCCGGCCGCCTCCAGATCCGTCACTTCATCGCGCAGGGCGAGTGCGATCTGGCGGCAGGTGTCCGCCCGGGACTGGTCATCGCGCACGAACGACCACTGCAGCACCGTCACCGGCCCGGTCAGCATGCCCTTCATCGGCCGCTGCGTGAGCGACTGCGCATACTGCGACCAGCGCACTGTCATCGGCTGCGGACGGGTCACATCGCCGAAGATCACCGGCGGCTTCACGCAGCGCGAGCCGTAGCTCTGCACCCAGCCATTCTTGGTAAAGGCAAAGCCATCGAGCTGCTCGCCGAAGTACTCGACCATGTCGTTGCGCTCGAACTCGCCATGCACCAGCACGTCCAGCCCGATCTGTTCCTGCACGCGCACGCAGTGCTCGGTCTGGGTGGCCAGGAACGCATCGTAATCCGCATCGGAGAGCTTGCCGGACTTGTTGCGGGCGCGGGCCTCACGCACCTCCAGCGTCTGCGGGAACGACCCGATCGTGGTGGTCGGGAAGCGCGGCAGCTTCAGCGCGGCGGCCTGGGCCAGGTGGCGTTGCGGGTAGCGGCTGTGGCGCTGTGCATCGGCCGGGGTCAGCGAGGAAAGACGCGCGGCGACGGCCGGGTTGTGCACGCGCGGCGAACGGCGGCGCGATTCGATGCACGCACGCGAATGCGCGAGCGGTGCCTCGGCACGCGCCGGCGCATCGATCGCGTCGGCCAGCACGCGCAGCTCGGCGAGTTTTTGCTTGGAGAACGCCAGCCAGCTGCGCAGTTCGTCGTCCAGCTTCTTTTCGTGGTCCAGATCGACCGGGCTGTGCAGCAGCGAACACGATGGCGCCAGCCACAGCGCATCGCTGCCGACATGACCGTGCGCGTAGCGCGCCAGCACCAGGGCGTTGTCCAGGTGGGTGCGCCAGATGTTGCGGCCGTTGACCAGCCCGGCCGACAGTACGCGACCGGCCGGCAGCGCCTTGATCACCGCATCGAGCTGTTCCGGCGCACGGACCAGATCCACATGCAGGCCATCGACCGGCAGCGAGGCAGCCAGCGCCAGGTTGTCTTCCAGCGCACCAAAGTACGTCGCCACCAGCACCTTGGGGCGGGCGACCTGGCCCAGCACCGCATAGGCGTGCTCGAACGCGGCCCGCGTGGCCTCGTCCAGGTCCTGCACCAGCAGCGGCTCATCCAGCTGCACCCACGCCGCGCCGGCGGCCTTGAGTTCGCCCAGCAGCTGCACGTACACCGGCAGCAGCGCATCGAGCAGGTCCAGGGCGTTGCTGCCATCGGTAGTCTTGGACAGCCGCAGGAAGGTCACCGGCCCGATCAGCACCGGGCGGGTCTCGATCCCCAGCGCCTTGGCCTGGCGGTACTCGGCCAGCGGCTTGTCGCCGCGCACCGCGAAGGTCTGGCCGGCGTGCAGTTCGGGCACCAGGTAGTGGTAGTTGGTGTCGAACCACTTGGTCATTTCCAGCGCATGCAGGTCGATGCCATCGCGCTGCAGGCCCCGCGCCATCGCGAAGTAGCCGCTCAGCGGTTCGGCATCGGCGAGCGCGCGGTAACGGGCCGGGATCGCATCGAACAGGAAGGCCGCATCCAGCACCTGGTCATACAGGCTGAAATCGTTGCTCGGCGGCACATCCACGCCGGCCTCGCGCTGCAGCTGCCAGTGGCGTTCACGCAGCTCGGCCGCGGTGTCCTGCAGCGACGCGGCGCTGCTCTCGCCGGACCAGAAGGCTTCGAGCGCGCGCTTGAGTTCGCGCTTGGCACCGATGCGCGGAAAACCCAGGGTGGTAACAGTGGTCATTGGAACGTGTCCTCATTGCGTAGGGGCATTGAGGAACGAAGGAACCGCGCGCCGTCCGGGGCCTTGCAGCCCGTTCCGCCCCGCCAGCGACCTTCGCCCCCGCGGGCGAACCGGATGCCGTGAAGCGGACGCACGGGGGCAGCGCCATGCAGGCGGCATGGCGGCAGGCCCCGGCAACCTCCCCGCGGACGTTCCAGGTCGAATCGGAGGACGGTCATGTCCTCCGGCCGGGGCCGGTATTCGGGCTGATGGACACGGGCGCGGACGCCCACCTAGTACCTGCCGCTTCCCAGGCGCGAAGGCCCAGTGCTGTTGGCAGGAGTCGTTTCCATTCACCGCTGCGGGGCAGCTCCGGAATGGGCGCGCGAGGCGCCTTCACCGGATTCCCGTTTAAATCCATCCCTTCATCTGCATGAAGCGATGGATACCTTCGGCGAGCACAAGGTAGGCCGAAGGCGGGCGATGGTCAAGTCTGTCCGATTCATCCCACTGCATCCAAACCACTGCCACCTGCGTATCTCCCTGCAAGCCCGCCCGTTTGGACTCCCATGCGCCAGCCCTTGTCCTGCCTGATCCTGCTGCTGTCGGTGATCGCCCCCCCCGTGAGTGCCGCCGATCAGACCGTGCAGCGCCAGGAAGGGCGCGCGTACGCCACCGCCGATGGGCGCCTTCTCTACCGCGAGACCCATTGGCTGCAGGGGCCGGCAAGCGCACAGTCGCGGCTGGTGCTGTACCGCTGCAGCGACGGGCGCCCGTTTGCGCGCAAGTGGATGACCCCGCAGGGCAGCCCGCAGACGCCGGATTTCACCCTGGACGATGGACGCGATGGGTATCAGGAAGGTGTGCGCGGCGGTGCCGCTACCCGCCAGGTATCGGTCCGCGCCAGCGCGCAGGCACCGACCTTCAGCAGGGCCATCACGATCCCCTCGGGGGCGGTGGTGGATGCCGGGTTCGACGCGGCCGTGCGCAGCCATTGGGCCGCGTTGCAGGCCGGGCAGAGCGTGGCCTTCCAGTTCCTGCTGCCCAGCCGCCAGCGCCTGGTGCCGCTGAAACTGCAACGCACGGGTGCGGTGACCTGGCAGGGTCAACCGGCCGAACAGCTGCAGATGAAGCTCGATGCCTGGTTCGGTTTCGCCGTGCCCGCGGTCACCTTGGTGTATGCCACCGCAGACCAGCGCCTGCTGCAGTTCACCGGCACCGGCAACGTCCGCGATGAGAAGGGCAAGTACCCGCAGGTGCGGGTCGAGTTTCCCGCCGCACCGGTTGCAACGCCCGCCGCCGAGCTCGCCGCTGCCCGCACGCAGCCGCTGGTGAAGACATGCGGTGCCTGAGCGCCCCCTTGCAGATGGCGCCGGGAGCAAGGAGGATGCCGATACGCCCGTTATCGACATTGAGCCTGCAATGCCCGAGCTGGACGCCGCCGCTACCGCTGCATCACATCGTCTGGACGAGCTGCTCGTCCGGGTCGCCGGCGGTGATCGCCAGGCGTTCGAATCGGTCTATCAGCTGGCCTCCGGCCGCCTGTTCGCGATCTGCCTGCAGGTGCTGCGCGACCGCGGCGATGCCGAAGAGGTACTGCAGGACGTGTTCACCACGGTCTGGAACAAGGCGGCGCAGTTCGACCGCGCCAAGGCGGCGGCCATGACCTGGCTGTCGATGCTGGCCCGCAACCGCTCGATCGACCGTCTCCGCGCCGCGCCGCCGCGCGCGCTGGATGATCTGTCGGTGGCCGAGGAACTCCCCGATGTCGCGCCGCAGCCGGCCCAGGTGGCCGAACAGGCGTCGGATCACGAGCGCCTGCAGGACTGCCTGGATACGCTGGAGCCGCGCCGTCGCTCGCTGATCCGGCTGGCCTTCCTCGATGGCGCCAGCTATGAGGAACTGGCGCGCCGCATTGGTTCGCCGCTGGGCTCGGTGAAGAGCTGGATCCGCCGGGGCCTGGGCCAACTGCGGGTGTGCCTGGAACGATGAACGCCCGCGACCTCCATGATCTGCATGACGACGGCGAACCGCCGAGCGCCGACATCCTCGCCGGTGAGTACGTGCTGGGGGTGCTCGATGCCGCGCAGCGTGCCGAGGTTGAACGCCGCATCGCCAGCGATCCCGGCTTCGCGCGATTGGTCGCCCAGTGGGAGAACCGCCTTGCGCCCCTGCTCGAATCGCTCGGTACCGAAGCGGTGCCCGCGCATCTGTGGCCGCGCATCCGCACCTCGCTGGGCTGGCCCGCCGCAACGACCGCCTCGCCACGGGTCTGGCAGCGCACCGGTTTCTGGCAGGGCATGACCGCGCTGGCCGCCGCGCTGGCACTGGTGGCGGTGTTCAGCCGCCGCGATCTGGAGCCGACCACACCGTCGCCTACGCCCGTGGCGGTCACGCCGACCCCGCCGACGACACCGGCCGAGCCGGAGCAGGCCACCAAGCCGGTCACGCCGCTGTTGCACGACGACGGTACGCCGGGCTGGCTGGCGTCCGTCGACAAGGCCCAAGGCAAGGTGCTGATGGTGCCGGTCCCGGCCGCGGCCGATGCGGCCGGCCGTGCACCCGAGCTGTGGCTGATCCCGGCCGGCGGCACCCCGCGTTCGCTGGGCCTGGTCTCGATCAACCGCGCGCACACTGTTGCGGTGCCGGCCACGCTGCGTGATGCACTTGTGAATGGCTCGGTGCTGGCGATCACACTGGAACCGTCAACCGGTGCGCCGCAAGGCATTCCGACCGGCCCGATCATCGCCAAGGGCGACATCGCCAACCTGTAATCGCACGGACGCACGGTTTTTTTTCCGGATCCGTGCATCCAAACGGCGCCCGCTCCCGTATCTCCTGATAACGCCTCAGGAGAAGCGAGTCATGTCGGTCAGCCCCACCCCCGACGCAGGACGCACCGCACAGCGACGCCGCTGGGCCACGCTGTGGCGTTGGTTCGATACCAGCACGGATGCGGCGGCTGCGACCGGCCAGCCACAGCGGGTGGACTGGGTGCGGGCCATCCCGTTCGCGGCGATGCACCTGGCCTGCCTGGCGGTGATCTGGGTGGGTGTGTCCTGGGTCGCGGTCGGCGTGGCGGTGGCACTGTACGCGGTGCGCATGTTCGCGATCACCGCCTTCTACCACCGCTACTTCTCGCACCGTACCTTCCGCACCTCGCGCGCCGTGCAGTTCCTCTTCGCGCTGATCGGCGCCTCCAGCGTGCAGCGCGGCCCGCTGTGGTGGGCCGCGCATCACCGCAACCATCATCGCCATACCGACACGGCGGCCGATCCGCATTCGCCCTCGGTGCATGGCTTCTGGTGGAGCCACATGGGCTGGTTCCTGACGGTGGAAGGCTTCCGTACCGACTGGTCGCGCATTCCCGATCTGGCCAAGTATCCCGAACTGCGCTGGCTGGATCGCTTCGACACCCTGGTGCCGATCGCGCTGGCCGCGGCACTGTTCGGCCTGGGTGCGCTGCTGGAGCGCATCGCGCCGTCGTGGGGCACCACCGGTGGGCAGATGCTGGTGTGGGGCTTCTTCATCTCCACCGTGGTGCTGTTCCACGCCACGGTGACCATCAACTCGCTCGCGCACCGTTTCGGCCGCCAGCGCTTCAACACCGGTGACGACAGCCGCAACAATCTGTGGCTCGCCCTGCTGACGTTTGGCGAAGGCTGGCACAACAACCATCACTTCTTCCCGGGCACCGCGCGCCAGGGCTTCTACTGGTGGGAAGTGGATGTCACCTGGTATGGCCTGCGTGCGATGGCCGCGCTCGGGCTGGTGCGTGATCTCAAACCCGTGCCGGCCTGGGTGCTGGCCAAGGCGGAGCACTGACATGCGGATCGCCGTGATCGGATCGGGTATCGCCGGCCTCTCCAGTGCGTGGTGGCTGAGCCAGCAGCACGAAGTGACGCTGTTCGAGGCCAATGACTACCTCGGGGGTCACACCCATACGCATGAGGTGGAGGTCGATGGGCGCACGCAGGCGGTGGACACCGGCTTCATTGTGTTCAACCCCGCGCACTATCCGTTGCTGACCGGGCTGTTCGACGAGCTCGGGGTGGCGTCGCAGCCGACCACGATGAGCTTTTCGGTACACAGCGAGCGCAGCGGGCTGGAGTACAACGCGACCTCGCTGGACACCCTGTTCTGTCAGCGCCGCAACCTGGTCTCGCCGCGCTTCTGGGGCATGCTGCGCGACCTGCGCCGGTTCTACCGCGAGGCGCCGGCGCTGCTTGCGCGCGACGATGAAGGTCCCTCGCTGGGCGAGTTCCTGGACAAGGGCCGTTACGGCCGCACCTTCATCGACGAACATCTGCTGCCGATGGCCTCGGCGCTGTGGTCGTCGCCGACGGCCAGCCTGGCCGCCTTCCCGGCGCGCTACCTCGTGCAGTTCATGGCCAATCACCAGATGCTGCAGATGACCGGGCGCGCGCCATGGCGCGTGGTGCAGGGCGGCTCAGCGCGGTATGTCGACGCGCTCCGCCGCCGCTGGCAGGTGCGTGAGCGCCTGGAGTGCCCGGTGTTCGGCGTGGAGCGCCACGAGCATGGCGTGCGCGTGCACAGCGCTGCCGGGCTGGAAGGCTTCGATCAGCTGGTGCTGGCCTGTCACAGCGACCAGGCGCTGGCCTTGCTGTCCGATGCCGATCTCACCGAGCGCGCGGTACTGGGCGCGATCCGTTACCAGCCCAACGAGGTGGTGCTGCATACCGACGCCAGCCTGCTGCCGCGTGACCGCAAGGCCTGGGCCGCCTGGAACGCGCATGTGCCGCGCGACCCGCTTGCGCCGTGCACGGTCAGCTACTGCATGAACCTGCTGCAGGGCATCGATACCCCCACGCCCCTGGTGGTTACCCTCAACCGCAGCGAGGCGGTCGATCCGGCCACCGTGCTGCGCCGCCTGCAGTATGCCCATCCCGTGCACGACCACGCGATGGTGCGGGCGCAGCAGCGCTGGACGGAAATCCAGGGCCATCGCCGGACCTGGTTCGCCGGTGCGTACTGGGGCTGGGGCTTCCACGAGGATGGCATCCGCAGTGCCCGCCGCGTGGTCGATGCATTGCAGGCGTTGGATGCCGAGTCCTACTGGCCGCTGGCCGAGGCACTGCCAGCATGACCGCCAGTGCGATCTATCGCGGCTGGATGCGCCATCGGCGGCACGCGCCGCACGCGCACGCGTTCGGCTACCCGATCGCGCAGCTGCTGCTGGACCTGGACGAACTGCCGCGCCTGTTCGAGCGGCGCTGGCTGTGGTCGGTGGGTCGCCGCAACGTGGTCGAGTTCCGCCGCAGCGACTATCTCGGTGCGCCCGATCAGCCGCTGGCCGATGCCGTACGTGCACGCATCACCGAGGCACTGGGCCACGCGCCCGCCGGGCCGATCCGCCTGCTGACGCATCCGCGGTATGCCGGCCATGTCTTCAATCCGGTGAGCTTCTATTACTGCTATGCCGCTGATGGCACCACGCTGGACAGCATCGTGGCGGAGATCACCAACACGCCCTGGAAGGAGCGCCACGCCTACGTGCTGCCGGTGGCGCAGGCCGATGCCCAGGGCCGCGCGCTGTGCTGGTCCTTCCACAAGCAGTTCCACGTCTCTCCCTTCATGCAGATGGACTGCGAGTACCGCTGGCGCTTCACCGCGCCGGGCGATGACCTGCACGTGCACATGCAGGTCTGGCGCGAGGGCGCATGCCAGTTCGACGCCGACCTGGTGATGCAGCGCCATCCGCTCACCGGTCGTGGCCTGGCCGGCGTGCTGCTGCGCTACCCGCTGATGACCCTCAAGGTCGTGGCCGCGATCCACTGGCAGGCGCTGCGCCTGTGGCTCAAGCGCAACCCCGTTCACGACCATCCTTCTCTTGCTGGAAAATCCCCATGAACGACATGACCCGTGCGGTGGCCGTACCGCAACCGTCCGCCCTTGAAGGGTTCCTGCGCGGGCGCCTGCTGGCGCAGCTGGCACCGCTGCGCGGCGGGCACCTGCGGCTGCGCGATGCGGTGGGCGATGTGGTGATCGGCGATCCGGACGTCGCGCCCCAGGTGACGGTCTGGGTGGACGATCCCGGTTTCTACCGCGCGGTGGCCGCACAGGGCAGCGTGGGTGCAGGCGAGGCCTACATCCGCGGTGACTGGCGCTGCGATGACCTGGTCGCGCTGGTGCAGCTGCTGGTACGCAACCGCGATCTGCTCGATGGCATGGAGGGCGGCCCGGCTCGCATCGGCGGCTGGCTGCTGAAAGGCTGGAACCGGCTGCGTCGCAACACGCGCGAAGGCAGCCGCCGCAACATCGCCGCGCACTATGACCTCGGCAATCCGTTCTTCTCGCTGTTCCTGTCCCCGGACCTGATGTACTCCTCGGCGCTGTATGCCAGCCCGGAAGATACGCTCGAGGCTGCGTCCGAGCGCAAGCTGGCCCGCATCTGCGAGCAGCTGCAGCTCACCGCGTCTGATCGCGTGGTCGAGATCGGCACCGGCTGGGGCGGCTTCGCGCTGTACGCGGCGCGCCATATCGGCTGCCACGTCACCACCACCACCATCTCGGTGGAGCAGTACACGCTGGCCAGGCAGCGGGTCGAGGCGGCCGGGCTGCAGGACAAGGTCACCCTGCTGCTCAAGGATTACCGCGATCTGGAGGGCCAGTTCGACAAGCTGGTGTCCATCGAAATGATCGAGGCGATCGGCGCGCAGTACCTGGACACCTACTTCGCCACGCTTACCCGCCTGCTCAAGGATGACGGTCTGGCGCTGCTGCAGGCCATCACCATCGAAGACCAGCGTTACGAGCAGGCGCGGCGCAGCGTCGATTACATCAAGCGCTTCGTGTTCCCCGGCAGCTTCATCCCCTCGATCAACGCCATCGTGGCCGCCAAGACCCGCAGCAGTGATCTGCAGCTGATCGGCCAGCACGACTTCGGGCCCTCCTACGCACTCACGCTGCGCGCGTGGCGCCAGCGCTTCCTGGCCCAGCTGCCGGCGGTGCGCGCACAGGGCTTCGATGCGGGCTTCATCCGCATGTGGGAGTTCTACCTGGCGTATTGCGAAGGTGGCTTCCTGGAGCGCTCGATCGGCGTCTCGCACCTGTTGATGGCGCGCCCGGGCTACCGGCCCGCGCTGATGGCCGGGGAGGCCTGACGTGCCACGCTTCTGGGCCAACGTGATCGGCAACCAGCTGGTCTGGCTCTGCGCCGTGATCGGGGCCGGTCACGGGCTGCGCTGGCCCGCGCTGTTGGCAGCGGCGGCTTACGTGGGCACTCAGTTGGCCTGGTCCGCGCAGCCGTCAGTGGAGATCAGATTGATGCTGGTGGCGATCGCCTGCGGGTTGGTCGTAGACGGGCTGGCCGGCGCCTCCGGTTGGGTGACGTACGCGGCCGGCAATGATCCGGCGTGGCTGGCCCCGGTCTGGATCCTCGCGCTGTGGGCTGCCTTCGCAATGACGCTCACGGTGTCGTTCGCGACGCTGCAGCGGCATCTGCGCCTTGCGGCGCTGGTCGGTCTGCTGTTGGCGCCGCTGGCGTATCTGTCCGCCGCGCGCGGCTGGTCGTCGGTGGTGTTCGCCACACCGCAGTGGCGCGGTGTGCTGCTGCTCGGCCTCGGCTGGGCGATCGCACTGCCGGTGCTTGCGGCGTGCGCCCGTCATTGGCAGACCCGCGCGGTACCGCTCGCCACCCTTGCTCCAGGAGACACACGATGAAGATGCTGTGGGTGGTGTGGCTGTACGCCGCCGTGATCATGACCTGGGGCTGGTGGTGGCAGCGCCGGCACCAGAACATCGGCGTGGTCGATGTGCTGTGGGCCAAGGGTGTGGGTGCGTCTGCCCTGTTGCTGGCACTGCTCGGCGATGGCGCGGCGATGCCGCGGATCGCGTTGGCGGTGCTGGGCGGCCTGTGGGGGTCACGTCTGGCGCTGCACCTGTGGCACCGCGTGCGCAGCGAGCCCGAGGACGGTCGCTACCAGCATCTGCGCAAGCATTGGAACGGCCATCAGGGAAAGATCTTCGGTTTCTTCCAGTTCCAGGCAGTGCTGATCGTGCTGTTCGCGCTGCCCTTCGTGGCGGTGTCGGTGAATCCGGAAGCACATGGCTGGGGTTGGGTGATCGCGGCCGTGGCGATGTGGCTGCTGAGCGTGGGCGGCGAATCGCTGGCCGACCGTCAGCTGGCGCGCTTCCGTGCCGATCCGGCCAACAAGGGCAAGACCTGCCGCGATGGGCTGTGGCGCTACTCGCGGCATCCCAACTATTTCTTCGAATGGCTGCACTGGTTCACCTACGTGCTGCTGGCCGTGCAGTCGCCGTTGTGGTGGCTGGCGTGGTCCGGCCCGCTGGTGATGTACGTGTTCCTGCGCTGGGTCAGCGGCATTCCCTTCACCGAGGCGCAGGCGCTGCGCTCGCGCGGTGAGGATTACCGCGAGTACCAACGCACCACGCCGATGCTGTTTCCGTGGTTCCCCTCCCGTTCGTCGTCTGCCCGCAAGGAATCTTCACCATGAATGTCGCCAGTGACCGTCTTCCGCTGCCGGACTACGCACCGGGCCTGACCGGCCTGGCCGAACGCGGGGTGCTGCCCGATGCGCTGTTGCGGCTGGGCATCCGCCGCCAGTGCGAGCAGCGCCTGCGCGAAGAGCTGGCCGGCGGTCAGCAGGTGCAGTCGCAGCGCTTTGCGGCGCGCATCGCCGGGCTGGCCAGCAGCGCGGTGGCGCTGCACGTGGATGCGGCCAATCGCCAGCACTATGAAGTGCCGGCCGAATTCTTCCACCGCTGCCTCGGCAAGCGCCTGAAGTACAGCAGCTGCTACTACGCCACGGGCACTGAAACCCTGGACGAGGCCGAAGAGGCGATGCTCGCGCTGTACGGTGAGCGCGCGCAGCTGGCCGATGGGCAGCATATTCTTGAGCTGGGCTGCGGCTGGGGTTCGCTGACGCTGTGGATGGCCGAGCGCTATCCGAACGCGCAGATCACCGCCGTCTCCAACTCCAACAGCCAGCGCGAGTACATCCTGGGGCAGTGTCGTGCACGTGGCCTGATCAACGTCACCGTGCTGACCCGTGACGTGAATCACCTGACGCTCGATGCCGAGACCTTCGACCGCTGCGTCTCGATCGAGATGTTCGAGCACATGCGCAACTACCCGCAGCTGCTGCAGCGCATCCACGCGTGGCTGCGGCCGGAAGGCAAGCTGTTCGTGCACATCTTCGTGCACCGCACGCTGATGTACCCGTTCGAAACCGAGGGCGACGACAACTGGATGGGGCGCCACTTCTTCACCGGTGGCCTGATGCCTGCCGCCGACACCCTGCTGTTCTTCCAGCAGCATCTGCAGCTGCAGCAGCGCTGGCTGCTGGATGGCACCCACTACGAGCGCACCGCCAACCACTGGCTGGCCAACCAGGACCGCGAGAAAGAGGCGGTGATGGCTGTGCTGCGCCAGACCTACGGCGATGCCTCGGCCGCGTTGTGGCACCAGCGCTGGCGCATGTTCTGGATGGCCTGCGCAGAGCTGTTCGGCTACCAGCAGGGCCAGCAGTGGCAGGTGGCCCACTACCTGTTCAACCGTCCGTGATCACCCCACGTTCCTGGAGGAAGCTGTCATGTCCATCCGTGCTCTCGTTCCCCTGCTGGTTGTCGGCATGATGCTCGGCGGCTGCAGCGGCAACACCCGTCCGATCCCGCCCGTGGCGCATGTGGACGTGCCGCGCTTCATGGGCGACTGGTACGTGATCGCGCATATCCCCAGCCGACCCGAGCGTGAGGCGTTCGATGCCGTGGAGTCCTACGCACTGCGTCCGGACGGCCGCATCCAGACCACCTTCCGTTATCGCAAGGGCAGCTTCCAGGCACCGATCAAGACCATGCACCCGGTCGGGACGGTCAAGGAAGGCACCGGCGGCGCGATCTGGGGCATGCAGTTCATCTGGCCGATCCAGGCCGAGTACGTGATCGTGGACCTGGATCCGGAGTACAAGCAGACCATCGTGGGTCGCAGCAAGCGCGACTACATGTGGCTGATGGCGCGCACCCCGACCATCTCCGATGCCGACTATCAAGCGGCCATGACCCGCATCGCCGCGCTCGGTTACGACCTGTCCCAGGTGCGGCGCGTGCCGCAGTCCGGCAACGCTGAATAAGCGGTTCCGTGCCGCGCTTCTCAGGCCCTGAGAAGCGCGCAGGCGATACTGTCGGCATCGATCTTCCGGTTGCCTGCCTCGTGGTGGGTACCGCTGGGGAGGGTGCGTGGATCGGCCACGCACGGGCGGACAGAGGACGGCAACGTGGCGGACAAGTACTGCGATCTGGTCATGAAGGGCGGCATCACCAGCGGCATCGTGTATCCCAACGCGGTGCTGTCGCTGGCCCGTGAGTACCGCTTCAAGAGCATCGGCGGTACCTCGGCCGGCGCCATTGCGGCCGCCGTGGCCGCCGCGGCCGCGCTGGGCGATCGGCGTCGCCAGGCCGGGGAGCCGCTAGCGGCGGCGGTGGGCTTTCCGGGGCTGGCCGACGTGTCCGCGCAGCTGTCCCGGCAGGGCTTCATCCACAGCCTGTTCCAACCGGCGTATGGCGCGCGTACCGCGTATCGCCTGCTGGTGATGCTCACCGGCAAGGCGGGCCTGCTGCGCAAGGTCGCCTGTCTGCTCGCCGCGGTATTCGCCATCGCGCCGGTGGAGCTGCTGGTCTCACTGGCCGGCCTGCTCGGGATCGGTTATCTGGCAGGGGGCATCGACGGCATCTGGGCAACGTTGCTGCCCTCGCTGCTGTGCGCCTACGGGGCCGGTGTACTGGCCTCGGCGCTGCGCGTTGCCCGCGTCGCCCGCCGCAACCTGCTCGGCCTGTGCAATGGCAGCACCCAGCCAAACGCCTCCGCGCCGGCGTTGACGGATTGGCTGCACACCCAGCTGCAGGCCTTGGCCGGCAAGCCGCATGACCAGCCATTGACCTTCGGCGATCTGCACACGGCGCCACGCTATCCCGGCGAGCCCAGCGGCGCGCATGCGATCACGCTGCAGATGATCACCACCTGCGTGTCGCACAGTGAGCCGCGCACGTTGCCGTTCAACGCGGCGCACTTCTGGTTCCTGCGCGAGGAATTCGCGCAGCTGTTTCCGGCCAGCGTGGTCGAGTGGCTGATGGCACGGGCGGGCCCTCCGCAACAGGTCGATGGGCGCGACTACTACCGCCTGGTTGATGGCGAGGATCTGCCGGTGCTGGTCGCCACGCGAATGAGCCTGAGCTTCCCGCTGCTGATCAGCGCGGTACCGCTGCATGAGCCGGCCCGTCGCGAACGCCGCTGTGAGCCGGTGGCCGATGCCGAACCCCGGCGCGACAACACCAACGTCGCCGACAGCATGGAAGGGCTCACCAGCGGTGGCCAGAACTGCGGCCCGGTGATCACCGCGTTCCGTGTGTGCTGGTTCTCCGATGGCGGCATCAGCAGCAACTTCCCGATCCACCTGTTCGACGCCGCGTTGCCGCGCTGGCCGACCTTCGGCATCAATCTGGTCTACGCGCAGCCTGCCGACGCCGTGAGCGTGGTGGCTGAGGGCGACGCGCATGCGCGCGCGGAGCAGGCCGTGTTCCTGCCCACCGAGAACCGCCATGGCTGGCAACGCACCTACCACGCCATCGCGCAGCCGATGGCCGCGGCGGAGATGTCCGGTTTCCTGTTTTCGATCGTATCGACCATGCAGAACTGGCGTGATGTGCTGCAGGCCCGCGCGCCGGGCTACCGCGACCGCATCGTGCATGTCGCGCTGGAGGGCGACGAGGGCGGCATGAACCTGGACATGCCGCAGGCCGTGCTCAGCCGCATCGCCGACAAGGGCAGCATCGCCGGGGAGCGCTTCTGCGATTTCTCCTTTGCCAACCACTACTGGATCCGCTGGCGCAATCTGGCCTCGGCCTACCAGCGCTACACGCTGGATGTGGCACGCACCGATGACCCTGCACAACGCGTGGCGGCATACGAAGCGGCGTATCAAAGTGTGGCCACCGGCATGCCGGTGCCGCCGTCCTACCGATTGAGTTCGGAAGACAAACGGCGCGAATCGCAGCAGCTGTGGCGGCACATGGTCGAGCAGGGCCAGACCTGGGAAGACCTCGGGCCGGACCTCACCGACGGCGCACCGCGCCCGCTGCCGCAGATGAAGGTCACGCCAATCTACTGAGTCGGCGATGGACCGCATCCCGATCCGACCTGCCCGCCGTTGGTCGGCTTCCCGTTAAACGTCACATGACCGGTAGAGCCGACCGTTGGTCGGCAGCTCTTCGCAACGGTGCCAACACTCGCGGCATCGGACGCAAGTCGACCAACGGTCGACGCTACCCGCGTCCCGGCAGCTGCGGGAACGCGCGCTGCATGCAATCCTCGCGCGGGCACACCCGGCAGCCCGGGCCGATCGAGACCGAGTTGCCCGGGCTCTGGATATCCAGCCCACGTGTGTAGATCAGCCGTTCGGCATGCTGCAGGTCGCAGCCCAGCGCCACCGCGAAGGTCTTGCGCGGTTGCCCGTGCCCGATAGGCCCACTGCTGACCTGCCGCGCCAGCCAGAAGTGGCGGCGTCCGTCAGGCATGCGCGCGGTCTGGGTCAGTACGCGCCCCGGTTGGTTGAAGGCTTCGTACACGATCCACAGCGGGCACGAGCCGCCCACCTGTGAGAAGTGGAAATCGGTGGCCGAATGCCGTTTGGAGACATTGCCGGCGCGGTCCACACGGATGAAGAAGAACGGCAGGCCGGGCGCGCTGCGTCGCGCCAGCGTGCTCAAGCGATGGCAGACCGCCTCGAAGCCCACGCCGAAGCGATGGGCGAGCGCATCGATGTCGTATGCGCTGTGCTCGGCGGCGCGCAGGAACTGCGCATACGGCATCACCAGCGCACCGGCGAAGTAGTTGGACATGCCGATCCGCGCCTGCGCGATCTGCTCCGCTTCGCCGAAGCCCGCGCGGGCGATCACCGCATCGATCTGCGCCGCATAGCCCAGCAACGCCAGCTCGGCGGCCATCTGGAATGCCTGCTGGCCCGGCTCCAGATAGTCGGGCAGCCACAAGGTGCGGCTGCCGCCGTCGTAGACGCGCTTCTCGCGCCCGGCCTGCAGCGGCCCCACTTCCACCAGCACGCCATGGCGGTCGGCCAGCAGCTGGCGCAGGCGCGGCGCCACGTGCCCGGCTACCAGCCCCCATTCGCCGAACAGCTGCTCGGCCAGGTCATCCAGCTCGGGGATGTGGTTGTGCATGCGGTTGAAGAAATCGCGGACCTGATCGCCCGCGGGCAACGCCTGCCCGGCGTGCACATCACCCAGCTGGAACTCCAGCGCGGCGGCATGCTCGCGCAGCATCAGGTGGCGGCGGTGCAGGTCGAGCAGGGCACGGCTGATCTGCGGCAGGTTGCCCGCCATCGCGCGCAGTTCGGTGCTGCTGACATCGGCCAGGCCCAGGTCGCGCAGGGTCTCGCCCAGCGATTCCTGCAGCGCGCCGGGGTCATCGACCTCGAACAGCTCGCTGACGTCGCCCAGTACGGCACGCAGCTTGCCCTGCACCGCCGGGGTCAGCGGCCGCTTGTTGCGCTCGATCTGGTTCAGGTAGCTGGCCGACAGCCCCAGCGCCCTGGCCAGGGCAAGCTGGCTGTAGCCGCGCTGCTCGCGCAGCTTGAGCAGGCGCAGGCCGATCTGGCGTTGGACGGGCTGGCTATTCACAGAATTCACAAGAATCGTAGCGGGCATTGGCCAGATTAAGCGCATACAGGCCGGAAATCGAGGGTGGCACTGTGAATAATGCCAACAACTTTCGACCCGCCGGGATTGTCCATGACTGTTGCAGCGCCCCGTATCCGCATGTTGATCGATGGCCAGTTCATCGAATCGACCAGCTCGCATTGGCAGAACGTGGTCAATCCGGCCACCCAGGACGTCCTGGCCCAGGTCCCGTTCGCCACCCCCAGCGAAGTCGACGCCGCCGTCGCCTCGGCCAAGGAAGCGTTCAAGACCTGGCGCAAGACCCCGATCGGCACCCGCGCGCGCATCTTCCTGAAGTACCAGCAGCTGATCCGCGAGAACATGAGCGAGCTGGCCCACATCCTCAGCGCCGAGCAGGGCAAGACCGTGCCGGATGCCGAGGGCGATGTGTTCCGTGGCCTGGAAGTGGTCGAGCACGCTGCCGCGATCGGCAACCTGCAGCTCGGTGAGCTGGCCAACAACGTGGCCAACGGCGTGGACACCTACACCCTGCTGCAGCCGCTCGGCGTCTGCGCGGGCATCACCCCGTTCAACTTCCCGGCGATGATTCCGCTGTGGATGTTCCCGATGGCCATCGCCACCGGCAACACCTTCATCCTCAAGCCGTCCGAGCAGGACCCGATGGTCACCATGCGCCTGGTCGAACTGGCGCTGGAAGCGGGTATCCCCAAGGGCGTGCTGAACGTCGTGCACGGCGGCGAAGAGGTGGTCAACGCGATCTGCGACCACCCGGATATCAAGGCCGTTTCGTTCGTCGGTTCCACCCGCGTCGGCACCCACGTGTACAACCGCGCCTCGCTGGCCGGCAAGCGCGTGCAGTGCATGATGGGCGCCAAGAACCACGCCGTGGTGCTGCCGGATGCGAACAAGGAACAGAGCCTCAACGCGATGGTCGGTGCCGCCTTCGGTGCGGCCGGCCAGCGCTGCATGGCCGCCTCCACCCTGGTGCTGGTCGGCGAAGCACGCGAGTGGGTGCCGGACCTGGTGGCCAAGGCCAAGACGCTGAAGGTCAGCGGCGGCAGTGTCGCCGGTACCGATGTCGGTCCGGTGATCTCCTGCGCCGCGCGTGAGCGTGTCGAAGGCCTGATCGCCTCGGGCGTGGAGCAGGGCGCCAAGCTGGTGCTCGATGGCCGCAACCCGCAGGTCGATGGCTTCGAGAAGGGCAACTTCGTTGGTCCGACCATCTTCGCCGGCGTGACGCCGGGGATGCGCGTGTACGACGAGGAAATCTTCGGGCCGGTGCTGGTGATCCTGGAAGCGGACACCCTGGAAGATGCCATCGCACTGATCAACGCCAACCCCAACGGCAACGGCACCGCGCTGTTCACCCAGTCCGGCGCGGCCGCCCGCAAGTTCCAGGAAGACATCGACGTCGGCCAGGTCGGCATCAACGTGCCGATCCCGGTGCCGGTGCCGCTGTTCTCGTTCACCGGCTCGCGTGCCTCCAAGCTCGGCGACCTGGGCCCGTACGGCAAGCAGGTGGTGATGTTCTACACCCAGACCAAGACCATCACCTCGCGCTGGTTCGATGACGAGACGCTGGGTCATGGCGTCAACACCACCATCAGCCTGAAGTAAGCAACAGCAACAACGGAGTTCGACCATGAGCCACTCGATGACGACGGAACTCGACGAAGCGCAGCAGGCCTATAGAGAGGCAGCGCGTGACTTCGCCCAGGCCGAACTGGCGCCGCACGCCGCGCGATGGGATGCGGAGGGCATCTTTCCGCGCGAGGCGATCGCCAAGGCAGGGGAACTCGGGTTCTGTGGTTTGTACATGGATCCCGAGGTCGGTGGCAGCGGCTTGAGCCGTCTGGACGCCGCCGTCGTCATCGAGGAGCTCGCCAATGTGGATCCGTCCACGGCGGCCTATGTCAGCATCCACAACATGGCGTCGTGGATGGTGGCCAAGTGGGGCCAGCAGAGCCTGCGTGCCGCGTGGGGCGCAGACCTCTCCTCCGGCACCAAGCTGGCCTCGTACTGCCTGACCGAGCCGGGTGCCGGCTCGGACGCGGCCTCGCTGAAAACCAGCGCGGTGCGTGACGGCGACGATTACGTACTCAATGGCTCCAAGGCCTTCATCTCCGGCGCCGGTGCCACCGAACTGCTGGTGGTGATGGCGCGTACGGGCGGTCCAGGCGCGGGCGGCATCAGCGCGATCGCGGTGCCGGCCGACCTGCCGGGCATCAGCTACGGCCGCAAAGAAGAGAAGATGGGCTGGAACAGCCAGCCGACCCGTGGCATCACGTTCGAGAACGTGCGCGTGCCGGTCAGCCATCTGCTCGGCGAGGAAGGCAGTGGTTTCAAGCTGGCCATGAAGGGCCTGGACGGCGGTCGCATCAACATCGCCGCCTGTTCGCTGGGCGCTGCCCAGGGCGCACTGGATGCCGCCCGCCGCTACATGGGCGAGCGCCGCCAGTTCGGCAAGGCGCTGTCGGAATTCCAGGCGCTGCAGTTCAAGCTGGCCGACATGGCCACCCAGCTGGTCGCCGCCCGGCAGATGGTGCACACCGCGGCGCGCAAGCTCGACGCCGGTGCCAGCGATGCCAACGTGTGGTGCGCGATGGCCAAGCGCTTCGCCACCGACGCCGGCTTCAACATCTGCAACGACGCGCTGCAGATCCACGGCGGCTACGGCTATATCCGCGAATACCCGATTGAACGGTTGCTGCGCGATTCGCGCGTGCACCAGATCCTGGAGGGCACCAACGAGATCATGCGTGTGATCGTGGCCCGCCACCTGCTCAACACTGAAGAGGAACTGCGATGATGGAGTGGCGCCAGCATGATCATGTCGGCCTGAAGGTCGAGGCCGATGGCCACGTCGCGGTCATCACCCTCAACAATCCGCCGGCGCATACCTGGACCGTGCACAGCCTGTCCGCGCTGCGCGATCTGGTCGGCGCGCTCAATGCAGACCGCGATGTCTACGCGCTGGTGATCACCGGCGATGGCGAGAAGTTCTTCTCCGCCGGTGCCGACCTGAAGCAGTTCGCCTCCGGCGACAAGGCCGCCGCACGCGAAGCTGCACGTCGCTTCGGCGAAGCCTTTGAAGCGCTGTCCGGCTTCCGTGGCGTGTCCATCGCGGCGATCAACGGCTACGCGATGGGGGGCGGCCTGGAATGCGCGCTGGCCTGCGACCTGCGCATCATCGAAGAACACGCCCAGGTGGCGCTGCCGGAGGCCACCGTCGGCCTGCTGCCGTGCGCCGGCGGCACCCAGAACCTGCCGCGCCTGGTCGGCGAAGGCTGGGCCAAGCGCATGATCCTGCTTGGCGAGCGCATCGATGCGGATACCGCACTGCGTATCGGCCTGGTCGAAGAAAAGGTCGCCAAGGGCGAAGCCAAGGCACTGGCGCTGGCGTGGGCGCACAAGGCGGGCAAGCAGAGCCCGACCAGCATCGCCGCGTGCAAGACGCTGGTGCAGGCCACCCGCACCGGTACCCACGCCTCGGCGCTGGTGGCCGAGCGCGAGGCCTTCGTCGATCTGTTCGACAGTGCCGACCAGGCCGAAGGCGTGAACGCCTTCCTGGAAAAGCGCGCTGCAGAGTGGAAGAACGCATGAGCACGCCGGCCGCCAGCGACGAGGCACCGGTGCTGTTCGAAGAGCGCACCGCCGGTAATGGCACGCGCATCGGCATCGCCACGCTCAACGCCGCCCGCACCCTCAACGGGTTCTCGCTGCCGATGGCGCACCTGCTGCGCGAGCGGCTGGAGGCCTGGGCGCTCGATGATGGCATCGCGCTGGTCGTGCTGCAGGGCGCGGGCGAAAAAGCGTTCTGCGCCGGCGGCGACCTGCACAGCCTGTACCGCAGCATGGTCGACTACCGCGAGAGCGGAAAGACCGACATCCGCGACAACGCCTACGCCGCTGAATTCTTCGACGTCGAGTACCGCGTCGACTACGCGATCCACACCTATCCCAAGCCGATCCTGTGCTGGGGCCATGGCATCGTCATGGGCGGCGGCATCGGCCTGATGTCCGGCGCCAGCCACCGCGTGGTCAGCGAGCGCTCCAAGCTGGCGTTCCCGGAGATCACCGTCGGCCTGTTCCCGGACGTGGGCGGCAGCTGGCTGCTGCCGCGCGTACCGGGCAAGGGCGGCCTGTTCCTGGCCCTGACCGGTGCGCCGCTCAACGCCGGCGATGCGATCTATGCCGGCCTGGCCGATATCCACATCGCCGAGGCACAGCGCGAGACCGTGTTCAACGCGCTGGCGGACGTGCACTGGAGCCGCGATGCCAAGCGCAATCACGAACAGTTGACCGCGCTGCTGCAGCAGCACGCCAGCGATGCGGCCACCGGCCCGCTGCTGCGCAATGCCGCCGCCGTGGATGCGCTGTGCGCCGGTGACGACGTTGGTGCGATCGTCGAGACGATTCTTGCCCTGGAGACCGAGGACGCCTGGTTGAAGACCGCGCAGGCCACGCTGGCCGCCGGTGCACCCGGCTCGGCGCGTCTGGCGTTCGAGCTGCAGCGCCTCGCCGACGGCGCAACGCTGGCCGAGGTCTACCGCATCGAGTACATCGCAGCACTGCATGCGGCTGCCCACGGGGATTTCGCCGAAGGCATCCGCGCGCTGCTGATCGACAAGGACCGCACCCCGCAGTGGCAGCCGCGCACGCTGGCGGACGCCACGGCCGAGTGGGCCCGCACCTTCTTCGTTTCGCCGTGGTCCGATGCCGCGCATCCGCTGGCCGACCTCGGTGCCACCGTCCCTGAAAGGAGCCACGCATGAGCCGTATTGCATTCATCGGGTTGGGCAACATGGGTGGCCCGATGGCCGCCAACCTGGCCAAGGCCGGTCACGCCGTGCGCGTGTTCGATCTGGTGCCCGCCGCCGTGCAGGCCGCCGTCGATGCCGGCGCCACCGCCGCCAGCTCGGCACTGGATACGCTGATCGACGCCGAGATCGTCATCTCGATGCTTCCCGCGAGCCGCCACGTGGAAGGCGTTTACCTCGGTGATGATGGCCTGCTGGGCGATATCCCCGGTGGCGCGCTGGTCATCGACTGCAGCACGATCGCCCCGGCCACCGCCCGCAAGGTCGCCGAAGCGGCCGCCGCGCGTGGCCTGCAGATGCTGGATGCCCCGGTGTCCGGCGGTACCGCAGGTGCCCAGGCCGGCACGCTGACCTTCATCGTCGGCGGCGAAGCCGAGGCGCTGGAGCGTGCGCGCCCGCTGCTGCAGGCGATGGGCAAGAACATCTTCCACGTCGGTGCCAGCGGTGCCGGCCAGGTCGCCAAGCTGTGCAACAACATGGCGCTGGGCGTGATCATGGCGGTGACCGGTGAGTCCATCGCCCTGGGCGTGGCACACGGGCTGGACCCGAAGGTGCTCTCGCAGATGATGGCGGTCAGCACCGGCCGCAGCTGGGCCACCGAAGTATGCAACCCGTGGCCGGGCGTGCTGGAAAACGCCCCGGCCTCGCGCGGCTACAGCGGCGGTTTCGGCAGCGATTTGATGCTCAAGGACATGGGCCTGGCGGTGGAAGCAGCGATGAGTGTCGGTGCCTCGATCCCGCTGGGCGAGCTGGCCCGCAACCTGTATTCGATGAATCACCAGGCCGGTCGCGGCAAGCTGGATTTCTCCAGCGTGGTGCAACTGATCACGCACGACAAGTAGCGGGTAGTGCCGGCCGCTGGCCGGCAACTTCACTATCGAAACCGGCGACATCCGGCTTCACCGGTAGGCAACGACCGTTGGTCGTTGCAACGGAACAAGATGCATCCCATGGGTACGCCCACGGGATCCACCGCGGTGGGATGGGCGGTTGCCAGACGTTTGCGTCAGGCAGCCGCCCATTTTTTTTTCGGGTCACTCGGCCGTCGCCGGCGCGCCCGGCAAGTCCCGGCAGCGTGCCTGCATATGCTCGCCACCGGGTGTGCCGGCACGGATCTCCCCGTCCTGCAACCACCCGTAGATTTCGCGCCGCACGCGATACGCCGCATCGGCTGACTCGACCACGTCTGTATTGTCGCTGGCGAGCGGGGCACCCGGCAGCGCAGCCTCCGGGATCCTGCCCAGGACCGCCAGCTGCGTGCACAGACCGGCGTAGTAGGCAGTGCGCTCGTCAACTGCACCGCGATCACCGGCGGCGAAGCCCAGGGCGTGGAAGGTTTCATGCGCGACCAGGTCCACGAGATTGGCCTCGGTCCGCGCGCGCGCTTCGTACACCCGCATGGCCAAGGTCAGATGCGGCACGCGGAAGCGCAGCGATCGGGTGCGCAGGTTCAGGCGCGTTCCGTGGGGCACGAGCAGTGCCGTATAGGCCGCGCGTCGCTCGGGATACCACTGCTGGGCGTGGCGTGCAGCGGCATCGATCAGGGCGCAGGCATCGGTAGCCGGCAGGGTCGCCGGCGGATAGGCCGCGATCCGGATGCGGGTTGCCGCGTCAGGGCAGGCGTAGGTCTCTGGCAGCCCGGGTGCAGCCGTGCCGGGCAGATACAGATCGGTCACCACGTGCACGAACCCGGCGCCGCCGAAGAGAGACAGCGCGTTCATCCCGTTCGAGGCGATCGCCTCGGGTGGCGCGATGGGAGCGGTAGCGCAGCCCCCCAGAAAACCGCTGAGCAACAGCGCGACCAGAATCCTGTGCATGTCCGTTTGCCAGTGAGGATCGTCTGGCCAGTCTACGGTGGCGACGGGGATGTGTGCCCGTCGCCACGGCAGGTCATGCGGGGGGATCAGACCACCGTCAGCGTCACGTCGATGTTGCCGCGGGTCGCATTCGAGTACGGGCACACGATGTGCGCCTTCTGCACCAGCGCTTCGACCTGCTCGCGCGGCAGGCCCGGGACCGAGATTTCCAGCGCCACTTCGATGCCGAAGCCGGTCGGGATCTGGCCGATGCCGACCTTGCCGGTGATCGCAGTCTCGGCCGGCAGAGCGACCTTGGCCTGGCCGGCCACGTACTTCAGCGCGCCCAGGAAGCAGGCCGAGTAGCCCGCGGCGAACAGCTGCTCCGGGTTGGTGCCCGGGCCGCCCGCACCGCCCAGCTCGCGCGGGGTGGAGAGCTGGATGTCCAGCACGTTGTCGGAAGAGACGGCGCGGCCGTCGCGGCCGCCGTTGGCAGTGGCCTGGGCGGTATACAGAACGTTGGCAATGGACATGGGAATCTCCTGCGGAGTGAAAAGGGTGGGCCAGATGGCAGGTGTACTGTGCGCGCCCGCATCGTACTTGTGGCAACATTTCGTCCAGAAAACTTGATCTGGAGTCCGCCATGGTCGACCGACTGCAATCCCTGCTGGACCGTTTCGCGGTGTCTGCCGAGGTCTTCCACGCGGGCGCGCTGTGCGGCATCAACGATCTGCCCGGCGATGGCGAGCGTGGTCAACTGCATCTGATCCGCGAGGGCCATGTACGCGTCGAGCACCCGGATGGCAGCACGCTGCAGATCACCACGCCCAGCGTGCTGCTGTACCCGCGCCCGCTCGCGCACCGCTTCGTCACCGATGCCACGCGGGGCGCGGATTTCGCGTGCGCCAACCTGCAGTTCGAAGGGGGCGCCAACAACCCGGTCGCCGCTGCGCTGCCGCCGATCGTGTGCCTGCCGCTGGAGGGCTTGTACGGCGGCCAGCCGGTGCTGTCACTGCTGTTCGAAGAAGCCTTCGCGCAGCGCTGCGGCCGCCAGGCGCTGCTGGATCGTCTGTTTGAAGTCGTGCTCATCCAGATCCTGCGCGCGCTGATGGAAAGCGGTCAGATCCGCGTCGGCCTGCTCGCCGGCATGGCCCATCCGCGCCTGCGTCACGCGCTGGTGGCGATGCATGAAGCGCCCGCCGACGAGTGGACGCTGGAGTCGCTTGCGCAGCGCGCCGGCATGTCACGCAGCGCCTTCGCCGACAGCTTCCGCGACACCATCGGCAGTACGCCCGGTCATTACCTGCAGGGCTGGCGCACCCGCCTGGTGCAGCAGGCGCTGCGCCGCGGCCATCCGCTCAAGCGCATCGCCATCGACGTGGGCTACGGCAGCGAAGCAGCGTTGTCGCGCGCGTTCAAGGCGCAGACAGGGCAGTCGCCGCGGCAGTGGAAACAGGGCAGTGTGGCCACCGAACGATAACGCGATGCACGCCGACGTCGCTCAGATCGCCCACTCCCGATCCGTCGTGAACATGATCGTCAGCCAGCGGTCCGGCGACTCCTCACCCAGCGCTTCGCCGATCTCATCGCGCAGGCGATCCCATTCGATCAGCGCCCGCGGTGGATCATCGGCGCGCACCACGAAGAACAGCTCGATCTGCTCACCGCGCCCGACCTTGGCCACGTAGCTGCGGTATTCCAGGAAACCGTGCCTGGCCACGATGTCGCGCGCCACCTCGTCCACGTGGGTCTGCAGATCCAGCGGGGTGATCAGCAGGATGTCCGACAACGCCTGGCGCACCGTGCCCATCGGCGCCACCACCACGAACAGGCAGACCACCAGCAGGATCGCCGGATCGATGTACGGCACCAGCCACGCCCACTGCGTGCCACCCAGCACGTAGCCGCCGACGAAGGCGACCAGATACGCCGCCGACATGCTCGCCGCGACCACCCAGTTCTTGGCATCGAGTGCGATGAAGTCCGAGCCGATCGACCGGTTCGCCCGCCGTACGAACAGTGCCAGCCCGGTTTCGGCCACGATCGAGATCACCGCAAACAGGATCGCCGGCCCGAGCGCGATCTCGCGCCCGCCGGACATCAGTGCGTCCACCGCGTTGACCGCCGCGTACAGCGCCGCGCCGATCATCAACGTCCCGCTGACCCCGAGCACGATCGGTTCCAGATGCCAGAAGCCCATGGTGAAGCGCTGGTTCAAGCGCGACTGCAGGGTATCGACGTGGGTCGACAGGCTGATCAGGCGCACCACCAGCAGCGACAGCCAGGTCATCACCACGTCGATCAGGCCGTAGATGCCGTCGAAGATGATCAGCGAGGAGTTGGCGAGCAGGCCAAAGGCCACCGCTGCGGCGGCCATCGCAAAGGAGGCGGCGATCGACAGGCGCAGGACGCCTTGTTCTGTGGTGGGGTCGAAGCTGGGTAAACGGAACGCGGGCATGGGCGCCTGGGAGGGACGTGCAGGGCTGCATTGTCTACTGCCGTCGTTGCAGGCGTGTACTGGTTGGGCGCGTTGATGCCCACAGCGCCTCTCGGGCAGCGTTCATTGGAAGCGGGTAAACTATTGATTGCGCTGGCAATGCCAGTGATTCCAGATGCACCTGCAGCCGATGACCACCCAGCCCGCCACCGACGCCAACGCGCGTTACGCCGCCTCCCTGCGCCTGTCCGTCGCCCCGATGATGGACTGGACGGACCGCCATTGCCGGTACTTCCACCGGTTGCTGGCACCGGGCGCACGGCTGTACACCGAGATGGTGCACGCCAACGCGGTGATCCACGGCGACCGTGAGCGTCTGCTGGGCTTCGACGGCAGCGAGCATCCGCTCGCGCTGCAGCTCGGTGGCAGCGATCCGGCCCTGCTGGCCCAAGCCGCGCGCATCGCGCAGGAGTGGGGCTACGACGAGGTCAACCTCAACTGCGGCTGCCCCTCCGATCGGGTCCAGGCCGGGCGCTTCGGTGCCTGCCTGATGCGCGAGCCGGCCTTGGTGGCCGAGTGCGTGGGCGCGATGGTCGCCGCGGTGGACATCCCCGTCACGGTCAAGTGCCGCTTGGGCGTGGATGACGACAACGACTACGAAACCTTCCTGAACTTCGTCGATCAATCGGCCAACGCCGGCAGCGCGATGTTCGTGGTGCATGCCCGCAATGCGTGGCTGAAGGGCCTTTCGCCGAAGGAAAACCGCGAAGTGCCGCCGCTGCGCTACGACTGGGCGCACCGGCTCAAGGCCGACCGCCCTCAGTTGCAGATCGTCCTCAACGGCGGCCTGGCTACGGTCGAGGCCGCGCAGGCCCAGTTGCCGGCGCTGGATGGGGTGATGCTGGGCCGTGCGGCCTACCACGACCCCTACGTGCTGCATCAGCTGGAGTCCGCCCAGACCGGTGCACCGTTGCAGTCACGCGAGGCGCTGCTGCGCGCCATGCAGCCCTACATCGAGGCCCAGCTGGCCCGTGGGCTGGCGCTCAAGCACATCACCCGCCACCTGCTGGGCCTGTTCCACGGCCAGCCGGGCGGGCGCGCCTTCCGCCAGATCCTGAGCGAAGGCTCGCACCGCGTCGGGGCCGACTGGAACCTGATCGAGCAGGCGCTGGCGGTGACCCGTGCCCAGGCCGAGCGCGTCGCGGCGTGAGCCGCGTCACCTTGTCAGCTTGACAAGGACCCCGGTTTAGCCGCCAATGTTCACTTAGATGAACAAAGCGGGGAGGCAGGCGGAAAAGTTCAGACCGGATTCACTGGCTAAAACCAAGAATTCGCTAAAGATTCGTAAAGCGCCGGCCCAGGCTGGCGGTTGCCGATTCACAACTTTTGAACGTTTAGCCGCGCTCCGCTAGGATCAGACCGATGTTCTCCGTGACCCGCCACCGCCGCATTGCCGCCTTCGCCCTTCTGGCGACGGGCGCAGCTGCCTCCACCAGTGCGTGGGCGCAGATGCCGCCGCCGGAAGCGGCCCGTGCCGAGATGATGCGTACGGCCGAACGCGGCGGTCCGCAGGAGCGCTCGCTGTCCGATGCCGTGCGTCGGGTTCAACGTACTACCGGTGGACACATCCTTGGCGCCGAGCGCGTGCCCTTCGATGGGCGCGATATCAACCGGGTGAAGTACATGGATGACCGCGGTCGCGTCCGCTATATGGACGATCCGGCGACATCGCGTTCACAGCCCCGCACGCCGCGCTCGGATATGTCATCACTACGCGGCGATAACCCCTGAACAGGGATAGTTGTCCGTAGTCATCTGCATTACCCACTGGCCCCATGGGGCCATACCCAGGACACTAGGGAGAGTTCATGCGTATCCTTCTGGTCGAAGACGAAGCCCCGCTGCGGGAAACACTGGCAGCCCGGCTCAAGCGCGAAGGCTTTGCCGTCGATGCTGCGCAGGACGGTGAGGAAGGTCTGTACATGGGCCGCGAAGTTCCGTTCGACGTCGGCATCATCGATCTTGGCCTGCCCAAGATGTCGGGCATGGAGCTGATCAAGGCCCTGCGCGACGAGGGCAAGAAATTCCCGGTGCTGATCCTGACCGCGCGTTCGAGCTGGCAGGACAAGGTCGAAGGCCTCAAGCAGGGCGCCGACGATTACCTCGTCAAGCCGTTCCACGTCGAAGAGCTGCTGGCTCGCGTCAATGCGCTGCTGCGCCGTGCCGCCGGCTGGAGCAAGCCGACGCTGGAGTGCGGCCCGGTCGCGCTGGATCTTGCTGCACAGACGGTCAGCGTCAACGGCAGCAACGTGGATCTCACCAGCTACGAGTACAAGGTGCTGGAGTACCTGATGATGCATGCCGGTGAGCTGGTCTCCAAGGCCGACCTCACCGAGCACATCTATCAGCAGGACTTCGACCGCGACTCCAATGTGCTGGAGGTCTTCATCGGCCGCCTGCGCAAGAAGCTCGATGCCGACGGCGAACTCAAGCCGATCGAAACCGTGCGTGGCCGCGGTTACCGCTTCGCCATTCCGCGCAACGAAGGCTGAGCTGCGGCTGGCGATAGATGATGTCCGGCCGTCTGTGGTTCTTTAAACGCTGGCGGCCGCGCTCACTGCAGGCGCGCCAGCTGTTGGCCGCCTCGGTGGGCCTGGTGGCCTTCCTGGCCCTGGCCGGCTACGCGCTGGACGCCGCCTTCGCCGATACCGCGAAGGCCAACCTGCGCGAGCGTCTGAAGAACTACGCCACCGCGTATGCGGCCGGCATCGACTTCACCCGTGACCGCTCGCTGTACATCCGTGAGCAGCCACCGGATCCGCGCTTTGACGTCCCGGGCAGCGGCCTCTATCTGCAGGTCGTGATGCCGGACGGCAAGGGCAACTCCATGTCCGCCGAGGGCCCGATGCTGCCCACGGTAGGCGGCGGCATGCTGGCCCCGCGCCAGGAGGTCTTCGAAGGCCCGTTGCCGATGATCCAGATCGATGGCAGCGAGGGCTCGGCCTACCGCTATGGCATGGGCCTGGTCTGGGATGCCGACGCCGACCCGGCCACCGAATTCCCGTACACGATCTACGTGCTCGAAGACTCGCGCGCGCTGGGCGCACAGCTGCGCGTATTCCGCGGGCGCGTGTGGTTCTACCTCGGCGGCATCGGCCTGATCCTGCTGCTGCTGCAGACGGTGATTCTGCAGTGGAGCCTGCGTCCGATGCGGCGCGTGATCAATGAACTGACCAAGGTCCAGCGCGGTGAAACCGAGCGCATGAGCGAACGCCATCCGCGCGAGCTGGAACCGCTGACCGACAGCATCAATGCCTTCATCGAGAGCGAGCGCGAGAACCTCGAACGCCAGCGCAACACCTTGGCCGATCTCGCGCACAGCCTGAAGACGCCGCTTGCGGTATTGCGTACGCAGCTCGACAGCGGCGCACGCGATGAGGATCTGCGCGAGGAATTCGACGTGCAGCTGCGACGCATGAACAACCTGGTGTCCTACCAGTTGGCGCGCGCGGCATCCTCCGGTCACAAGCTGTTCTCCGCCCCGCTGCCGATTGAATCCAACGCCGAAGAAATCGTGCGGGGTCTGGAGAAGGTGTACGCGTCCAAGGGCGTGCTGTGCGAATTCGATATCGACCCGGCCGCGCGTTTCCACGGCGAGCCCGGCGATCTGCAGGAACTGCTCGGCAACCTGCTGGAGAACGCCTTCAAGTGGGCCAAGCGTCGCGTGTTGCTGACCGCGCATCCGTTGCCGGCACCCGGTGCGCGTCGCGCCGGCCTGGTGCTGTCGGTGGATGACGATGGCCCGGGTATCGCACCGGAAGACATCGCCAAGGTGCTGCAGCGTGGCGTGCGCGGCGATGAGCGGGTGCAGGGTCACGGCATCGGCCTGTCGATCGTGCAGGACCTGATCAAGGATTACCGCGGCGAACTGCAGGTGAAGCGTTCTCCGGAACTGGGTGGTGCACGCTTCGAAGTGAAGCTGCCGCCCGGGCCGTAAGCGCCGTACCGACCAACGGTCGGTACCTGCCGATGGCCCGTACCCCGGCATTCCCACGGGACAGGTAGCCCACGACCGTTGGTCGTGGCGCGCGTCACCGCATCAGCGGTGACGGACCATAGAACCGCTGCAGATGCCCGGCGACCGCCGGCATCTCGCGCGCGAGCAGAGCCGGTGCGGAGAAGTGGTACTCGCTCACCACCGCGAAGAATTCTTCCGGCGCCTCGGACGCATACGGATCGATCAGCGTCTCGCGGCCCTGGTCCACCTCGGCGCAGAACGCGTCATAGGCCTGCTGGAAATCCGCCGCCCATTGTTTCTGCCACGCGCGCGGCAACGGCGGCGTGCCGTCGATCGCCCCGTCCAGCGCATCGATCTTGTGCGCCATCTCATGCACCGCCACGCAGAACCCGGCCTCCGGATCGGCGATGTCGGCCTGGATGTCGGCCCACGACAGAATCAGCGGACCGCTGTCCCACGATTCGCCGATCAACGCATCGTCCCATTCGTGCAGCACGCCGGCCGCATCCACCTGGCTGCGGTGCACGCGGAATGCGTTGGGATAGACGATCAGCTGCGACCAGCCACGCAGGCCGATCTCGCCCAGTTCCAGCAGCGGCAGGCAGCAGAGCGCGGCCAGCAACACGCCATCGGTGTCCTCCAGCTGCAGTTCGGCGGCCGGGCTGATGGTCTTCTCGTGCAGGAAGCGGGCGGCGAGGGCACGCAGGCGTTCGCGGCGGGCAGCGTCCAAGTGCTGCAGCCAGGCGGCGCGGCGGCAGGTGGTGTCCCAGAGGGTAGGGTCGATCTCGCGTGGCGTACGGCGCAGCCAGCCCAACAGTCGTTCGATCAGCGGAACATACCCGGCAGGAAGCTGTGCCACTTGGGTGCGCGCAGGCGCGGCAGCACGTCGTCATCGCCACCACCGCCGGTGCTGGTTCCGCTGCTGGCGCTGGGTTTGACCGTGGCCGGTGCGGCGGCGGCCGAGGCCGAGGCCGGTGCACTGCGCTCGTTCTCGCCTGCCGAATAGACACACGCACCGCGACCCGCAGTGGTGAGCGCATCGGAAGCGTGCGCGGCCAGCGGGGCCATCAGGAGGAGCAGGCAATGGGCGAACGGGCGCATCGTCAACATCCAGCGGCGGGTCAAGTTCTCGATTCTAGCCCGATTCGGCCGGAGGATTGGAAGGCCTCCGGGCGGGCGCTGGCGGCGGCTTTCCCGCATACTTTTCCCGTTTACCCGATGGAAGCTGCCGTGGACGACCGCCAACTGCTGGCCAAACTGGGCGCCGGGCGCCTGTCCGGCGACGCGCTGGCGCGCGAACTGGGCCAGACCCGCGCCGCGATTTGGAAGCGGATTCAAGGACTTAGGGCGGCTGGCGTCGATATCGACGGCCGCGCCGGTGACGGCTACCAGTTGCAGCAGCCGCTGGATCTGCTGGACGCCGAGGCCATCCAGGCGGCGTTGCCGGCCGCCGTCGGCGACCAGCTGAGCTCCCTGCAGACGGCCTGGTCGGTCGCGTCAACGAACAGTGAATTGCTGCGCTGCAGCGCGCCGGAGCGCGGCGCGATCGTCCTGCTGGCCGAGCGCCAGACCCGCGGCCGTGGCCGCCGTGGGCGGGCATGGGCCTCACCGCTGGCGGCGCATGTCTATCTCTCGGTGCTGCGGGGGTTTGCCGGTGGCCTGTCGCGGCTGGGCGGGCTGAGCCTGGTCGCCGGGGTCGCGGTGGCCGAGGCACTGCGCGAGGCCGGCTATCCGGACGTCGCCCTGAAGTGGCCCAATGACCTTGTCGTCGACGGGCATAAGCTCGGCGGCCTGTTGATCGAGGGCGGCGGTGAGTTCGCCGGCCCCGCACGTGCGGTGATCGGCCTGGGCGTCAACGTGCGCATGCCCGCTGCGTTCGCCGCGGAGATCACTCAGCCCTGGACCGATCTGGACACGTTGTCCGGCGCACAGACGTCGCGCAACGTGGTGGTCGCGCGCATCCTGGCCGGCCTGCTGCCGGCGCTGGATGCGTTCGAGCAGGACGGCCTGGCACCGTTCCTCGCGCGCTATGCCGCGCTGGACAGCCTGGCCGGGCGCGAGGTGCAGGTGGAAGAAGGCGGCGTGCTGTTTGCCGGCACGGCGTTGGGTCTGGCCGACGACGGGGCGCTGCGCGTGCGCATCGACGGCAACGAACGGGTTTTCCATGCGGGCGAAGTCAGCGTGAGGGCGCAATGAGCGACTGGTTGTTTGATCTGGGCAATTCGCGCTTCAAGTTCGCGCCGCTGCAGGGCGTGCGCGCGGGCGACGTGCAGGCGTGGCCGCATGGCGCTGAAGCGATGCCGGCCGCGGCACTGGATGCGCTGCCGTCAGGCGACACCGCCTACGTTGCCAGTGTCGCCGCACCTTCGTTGACCGCGGCCATGCTGGACGTATTGCAGGCGCGCTTCCGCCATGTCCGCGTGGCACGTACCGAAGCCGAGTACGCCGGTGTGCGGATCGCCTATGCCGACCCCGCCCGCTTCGGCGTGGACCGTTATCTGGCGCTGTTGGCGGTGGCTGCACGTGGCCAGGCGGTGCTGATCGCCGGCGTCGGCACCGCGCTCACCATCGATCTGCTCGACGCCGAGGGCCAGCACCACGGCGGGCGCATCTCGGCCTCGCCGACCACCATGCGCGAAGCGTTGCACGCGCGTGCCGTGCAGCTGCCGGCCGCGGGCGGTGACTACAGCGAGTTCGCCAACGACACCGCCGATGCGCTGGCCTCCGGCTGCGATGGGGCCGCGGTGGCGCTGATCGAACGCAGCCGCGTGCAGGGCGGCGAACGGCTCGGTGCGTTGCCGCATCTGCTGGTGCACGGCGGCGGTGCGCCCGCGTTGCTGCCGCTGCTCGGCGATGCCGAATTCCAGCCCTCGCTGGTGCTTGATGGGCTGGCCCGCTGGGCCGTGCATCAACCGCCATCGGCAGGCTAGGATCAGCCGATGCTTACCCGTGCCCTGATCGTCGTCCTGGTCATTCTCAACCTCGGTGTCGCGCTGTGGTGGCTGTTGCGTGGCGAACCGGCCAGCGAACCGCCGGCCTCGCCGGCCGGTGTGGCGCAGCTGGAGGTGTTGCCGGCCACCCAGGCGCCGACGACCATGGTGGCTTCCCCGGATGCCACGCCAGCCCTGCAGGACGTGACGCCCGCCTCCGCGCCGGCGACCGCCGTGGCTGACACCTCTGCGCCCAGGCCCGCCGCCAGCGTGCCTGCGCCCGCTCCGGTGGCCGCCGCACCCGCACCGCCCGCCGTACCCGCACCCGTCACCGCACCGCCCGCACCCGCACCCGCACAGTGCGTGAGCCTGGGGCCCTTCGCTGACCGCGCTGCCGCCCAGGCCGCCCAGTCGCGCGCCGGGGCTGCCCTGCGTGGGGCCAAGCTGCGGGAGGTGGCCGATGCCGGCGCCACCCGTTACCGCGTGCTGCTGCCGCCCGCCGCCAGCCGGGAGGCGGCGCAGGCCACGGTCAAGCGGATCGTGGCAGCGGGCGTGAGCGACTACTACATCATTGCCCAGGGCGAGGACACCAACGCCATCGCCCTGGGCCAGTACCGCAATCGCGAAGGCGCCGATCGCCGCCTGGCCGCCCTGAGCGCGGCCGGTTTCAAGGCAACCATGGTCGCCAGCGGAGGCGATGGCAGCGCGCAGTGGTGGCTGGATGCGACCCTGGCCGACGGTACCGGCACCGCCGTGGCCCGCCAGCGCAGCGGCGCGGCCCAGCACCGCTCGCTGGAATGCGCGCGCTTGCGCTAGAATCCCGGCTCCGCGACGGGTCGTCCCGCCGCGATGCCGATGCCGGCATAGCTCAGTTGGTAGAGCAACCGCCTTGTAAGCGGTAGGTCCCCAGTTCGAATCCGGGTGCCGGCACCATTGATGCACGGTCGATGACGACTGCTGCAGCGCCGCGAGTCGTATCACGCCGCGCTGGCTATGCTGGGCCTCTTTGCAACGGAGGCAACAGCGATGGCGATGTATTCCCCGGTTTCCCTGATTGGCGTGCCCACCGATATCGGTGCGGGCCACCGTGGCGCGGGTCTGGGACCGGACGCCCTGCGCATTGCCGGGCTGGGGGATGCACTGGCCGCGCGCGGCGTGGACGTGCGCGACCTTGGCAACCTGGCCGGTCCGCGCAACCCGTGGACGGCACCGGTGCACGGCTACCGCCATCTTGACGAAGTGGTGGCCTGGAACCGCGCGCTGATGGACGCGACCTACGGCGAACTACAGGCCGGGCGCATGCCGATCATGCTCGGCGGCGACCACTGCCTGGGCATCGGCTCGATCACCGCGGTCGCGCGCTGGTGCCGCGAGCAGGGCAAGGACCTGCGCGTGCTGTGGCTGGATGCGCATTCGGATTTCAACACCAGCGAGGTCACCCCGTCAGGCAACGTGCACGGCATGCCGGTGGCCTGCCTGTGCGGGCTCGGCCCGGACGCGTTGACCCGGCTGGGTGGCGATGCGCCGGCGATCCGCCCGCAGCAGGTGCACCAGATCGGCATCCGCTCGGTGGACCAGGAAGAGAAGCGCCTGATCAAGCAGCACCAGGTGGATGTCTATGACATGCGCTACATCGACGAAGCCGGCATGAAGCGCACGATGGAGGCAGCGCTGGCCGGCATCGATGCCAACACGCACCTGCACGTCAGCTTCGACGTGGATTTCCTGGATCCCAGCATTGCACCCGGCGTCGGCACCACGGTGCCGGGCGGGGTGAACTACCGCGAAGCACAGCTGGTGATGGAGATGATCGCCGACACCGGGCGCATGGGATCGCTGGACATCGTGGAGCTGAATCCGCTGCTGGACAACCGCAACGCCACCGCGGAGCTGGCGGTGGATCTGGTCGAAAGCCTGTTCGGCAAGTCGACGCTGATGCGTGATTGAGGACGTCTGGCTGAACAGCGTTTTCCTGCATTCACATCCGCTGCACGCCTCTCCCGCCAGATTGCACGTCACGCGGCGCCGTGTGTTTCGACCCACAGCGCTGCAGGTCAGGAAGAGGAGTTGCGCTGGCGTGCTCATCTGACAGGCGGGACCGGATTCCGGTATTGAATTTGATCAACCAGGAGAACCCTATGAAGCGTGTTATCGCACTGATGCTGTTGTCGATGTTCTCGGTCGCCATGCTGTCCGGCTGCAACACCGTTGCTGGTGCTGGCAAGGACGTGCAGAAGGCCGGTGAAACGGTCGAAGGCGCTGCCAAGGGCAACTGATCCACGGATCAGGCGTCAACGGAAAAGGCCGGGGATTCCCGGCCTTTTTCATGTCCAGAAAATGACCGCGCAACGTGTGTGGTGAATCCATTCAAGCTCGTGAGTGTGCGCTTCATCGTCGCTTGACCGCGTGCCAACGCGGGCGGGCGCATTCTGATCCCACGGCGAGATTGCCGTTGCAATCGAGGAAGCGAACCCATGAACAAAGACATCATTTCCGGCAAGTGGACGCAGCTCAAGGGCAAGGCGCAGGCCAAGTGGGGCGACCTGACCGACGACGATTTCAAGGTGGCCGAAGGCAACGCCGAGTACCTCGCAGGCCGCCTGCAGGAACGCTATGGCTGGGCACGCGACCGTGCTGAAACCGAAGTCCGCGACTTCGAAGCTGCCATGCGCAAGGATTATCCGGATTACCACTGAGGGGTAATCCGTGACGACGGCACCGCCGTCGGGGGTTGAAACCGGAACGGGCCGCGAGAGCGGCCCGTTTTTGTTGGGGTGCCTTGGCGATCAGCGGCGACGATACAGCGGTGGATCGGGCACGTACTGGCCGGGGAAGGCCTGTGGCTCGCCACGCACGGGCCCGTTCACCCGCGAAATGATGCCGCGTGCCACCAGGTTGCGTTCGCTGTCGTAGCGCACCTGCACCTGTTGCGCCGGAGACGCGGTATCGCGCTCGAATGTGGTGTTGCGCACCCGCGACGGCTCGCGCTGGCCATGGCCGGTGCCCAGTTGCGGTGCCGGCGCGGTGGTGGAACCGGTCACGCGGGCGGTCTCCATGGAAGACGACCGTGCCTGGGGGCGCGCCTTGGCATCGGCCGCGCCGGCCACGGCGGGCGCGGCGTCCCAGGACACGCGCCCGGCTTCGTGGAAGACCGCCACACCGATCACGCCGATGTTGGCCGGGCGCCCGGTGCGGCCGGCGTAGCTGCGGTCCGGATCGGTGAACACGAACTGCGCGACTTCCTCGGCGGATTTGCGCCAGCCGTGGATATCGGTGGTCTGCCACGGGTTGAGCACGTAGCCGGTCTGGTGGGGCGCGGCCACCTCGCCGCTGATGGCATTCAGACCATCCACCGAGAGCACCACCAGCACCCGCTCGGCGCTGCCGTTGCGCAGGCGCACGCTGTAACGGTGGCCCTGCTGCCCCGCGATCCAGCGCTGGCCGTCCTTGCGGTACTGGGTCAGGGCCTGGCCGCTGTCGCGGTCGATCACCGTCAGGTGGATCGGACCGGTGTCGTGACGCAGCGGGACCGACGGTTTGAAGCCGCACAGGGCCAGCACGGCAAGCAGGGGCAGGATCAGGTGTTTCATGGGAAGGCTCCGCAGGGCAGGTGCAGGATCAAACGCACGGCCCCGGCCAACGGGGTCGAGCGCGGGCAGGTAAACTGGGGCGGTTCATCTGTCCGCATCGATTCCCCATGACTACCCGCGTTCTTACCGGCATCACCCCCTCCGGCACGCCCCACCTGGGCAACTACGTCGGCGCCATCCGTCCGGCGATCACCGCCAGCCAGGCCTCGGAGATCGAGAGCTTCTTCTTCCTGGCCGACCTGCACAGCCTGATCAAGGCGCAGGAGCCCGAGCGCACCCAGCGCTCCACGCTGGAGATCGCGGCAAGCTGGCTGGCGTGCGGGCTGGATCCGGACAAGGTGTGGTTCTACCGGCAGAGCGACATCCCGGAAACCACCGAGCTGATGTGGTTCCTGACCGTGATCGCCAGCAAGGGCATCCTCAACCGCGCGCACGCCTACAAGGCGGCCGTGGACAAGAACCGCGAGGAGCAGCTGGATGACGACGCCGGGGTCAGCGCGGGGTTGTTCATGTACCCGGTGCTGATGGCCGCCGACATCCTGATCTTCAAGGCCAACCGCGTGCCGGTCGGCCGCGACCAGATCCAGCACATCGAGATGGCGCGCGATTTCGCGCAGCGCTTCAACCATGTCTACGGCCAGGCGTTCTTCCCGCTGCCGGAGGTCGTGATCGATGAGCAGGTCGCCACGCTGGCGGGCCTGGACGGCCGCAAGATGAGCAAGAGCTACCACAACACCATTCCGCTGTTCGCCCCGCGCGCGGAGCTGAAGAAGCTGGTGTTCTCGATCCTGACCGATTCGCGCGCACCCGGCGAGCCCAAGAGCACCGAAGGCTCGGCGCTGTTCCAGATGTACCAGGCGTTCGCCACCCCGGAGCAGACCGCGGCGTTCGCGCAGGCCTTCGCCGAGGGCATCAGCTGGGGCGATGCCAAGCAGCAGCTGTTCGAGCGCATCGACAGCGAGATCACCCCGCTGCGCGAGCGCTATGACGCGCTGATGGCCGAGCCGGAAAAGATCGAGGCGCTGCTGCGTCGTCGTGGCCAGCAGCTGCGCGAGCAGTTCGCGGTGCCGTTGCTCAAGGAGCTGCGTCATGCGGTCGGCCTGCGCGATCTCTCCACCGCCGGTGACGTGCCCAGCGAGGAAAGCGGGGCCGCACGCGCTGCACCGCCGCTGTTCAAGCAGTACCGCGAACAGGATGGCCGCTTCTACTTCAAGCTGCAGGCCAGTGACGGCACGCTGCTGATCCAGAGCGAAGGCTTTGATTCGCCGCGTGACGCCGGCCAGCTGATCGGCGTGCTCAAGCAGACCGAACATGGCGACGGCCTGCAGAGTGAGCTGTTCAAGCTCGAGGCCGAGGTGGACGTGGTGCTGGCCGCACTCCAGGCGCTGCGCGGGTAATGCCGGCGGCTGTCCGGCGACCAGGTAACCGCAGCATCACGTAGTGCCGGCCGCTGGCCGGCAACCAGGCGAACGCCCCATCACGCAGGCATCGACCGTGGGTCGATGCAACCGCTATGGCATGATGCCCCTGCACGCCGCAGGGGCGTGTTCCTGCACGGGAGACTGCGATGGCCTGGTTGTCGTTGTTGTTGTTCCTGCCCTGGTTCGTGCTGCTGGGCACGCTGTACTGGCTGTTTCCGCGCCAGCCGCGTGGCACCGCGCGCCGCGTGTTCGATGGTGCTGCGCTGGTGCTGGCCTTCGTGCTGAGCATCCTGGCGATGCTGTGGGGCCACCACATCGGCGTGGTCCAGAACGATGCCGGACCGATCTGGCGACAGGTGCTGGCGGTGCTCTATGCCTACGGTGCATTCCTGGCGGTGATGGTGGCCGCGGTGCTGCTGCGTGGGCCACTGCTGAGCGCGACTGCGACCAAAGCCGCATCGAAGCCGCTGCACTGATCGACGTAAGATGGAGGCGTTTCGTGCCAGGGATGTGTTGATGCACTCCGAGCCCAGCATTCATACGATTGACACCGCGTTCCAGCGCGATGATTTCGATGCCGCCTACCTGATTGTCGAGAACGGCCGGGCGGCCTTCATCGATTGCGGTACCGGCTTGGCCGTGCCGGCGATGCTCGCCGCGTTGGCGCGCGCCGGCTGCACACCCGAGCAGGTCGACTGGCTGATCCTCACCCACGTGCATCTGGACCATGCCGGGGGTGCCGGCCTGCTGATGCAGCAGCTGCCCAACGCCACGCTGGTGGTGCATCCGCGCGGCGCGCCGCACATGATCGATCCGGCCCGGCTGATCGCCGGTGCCACCGAGGTCTATGGCGAAGCGGAGATCGCGCGCAGTTATGGGCCGATCCTGGCGGTCCCTGCCGACCGGGTGGTGATTGCCGAGGAGGGCCACACCGTGGATCTGGCCGGCCGCCCGCTGCTGTGCGTGGATACGCCCGGGCACGCGCGTCATCATCTGTGCGTGTGGGATGCACGCAGCCGCAGCTGGTTCACCGGCGATACCTTCGGGCTGTCCTACCGCGAGCTGGACAGCGCGCAGGGGGCCTTCATCGTGCCGACCTCATCGCCGGTGCAGTTCGATCCCGAGCCGCTGAAGCAGTCGATCGCGAAGATGCTGGCCTACGATCCACAGGCCATGTACCTGACCCACTACGGGCGCGTGGCACCGCCGCGGAAACTGGCGGCGGATCTTGTCGAGCAGATCGATGCGATGGTCGAGATCGGTCGCCAATGCGATGGTCGGCCGGATCGGCATCGCTGCCTGGTCGCGGCGCTGACCGCGCTGTACCTGGAACGCGCGCAGGCGCATGGCTGCCCGCTCGATGATGAGGCGGTGACCCGGGTGCTGGCGATGGACATCGAACTCAACGCCCAGGGCCTGGCCTGCTGGCTGGATCGCGATCGGCGCTAGTGCACGGTCACGGAGGTGTCACGTTACACTCCGGTGTCCTGTTTTCCGTCCTGGTGTCTGCCGTGAATCCGATGCGCATGCTGCTGCTGTCGTCCTGCCTGTTCGTGGGCGGCCTGGCCCACGCCGCCAATGACCTGCCCGGTGGCGGCATCGATCCCCAGGCCCTGTCGCGGCATGTCCGCATCCTGGCCTCGGACGCGTTCGAAGGCCGCGCGCCGGCCACGCCGGGTGAAGAGCGCACCGTCCAGTACCTGATCGAAGAGTTCAAGACGTACGGCCTGCAGCCCGGCGGCGTCGACGGCAGCTGGGTGCAGCCGGTGCCGATGGTGCGTGCGCAGGTCGATGGCCCGGTGCGTGCGCAGCTGCGCCAGAAGGGCAAGCAGCGCGCCCTGGTCAATGGCGAAGACGTGACCCTGCAGAGCCTGCGTCCGCAGGATGCGGTGGCGATCAAGAACGCTCCGCTGGTGTTCGTGGGCTACGGCATCGATGCGCCCGAGCGCCACTGGAACGATTACAAGGACGTCGATCTGCACGGCAAGATCGCGGTGGTGCTGATCAACGACGCCGATTTCGAGGCCGACCAGCCGGGCGCGTTCGATGGCAAGGCGGTGACCTATTACGGCCGCTGGACCTACAAATTCGAAGAGGCCGCGCGCCGCGGTGCGCAGGGCGTGCTGATCGTGCACGAGACCGCGCCGGCCGCGTATGGCTGGGCCACGGTGAAGAGTTCGGGCACCTCGCCGCTGTTCGATATCGAACGCACCCGCGAGCAGGCCCTGGCCCAGCACGTGCCGGTGCGCGGCTGGATGCAGCGCAGCCTGGCCGAGCAGCTGTTCCGCGATGCGGGCCTGGATTTCGAGGCCGAGAAGCGCCGTGCGATGACCCCGGCCTTCAAGCCGGTCGCGCTGGGCGATGCGCAGCTCTCGGTGGACTTCAAGCTCAAGCGCGAGCAGGTGATCACCCGCAACGTGGTGGCCAAGCTGCCGGGCGGCGCGCATGCCGATGAAGCGGTGATCTTCTCCGCGCATTGGGATGCCTTCGGTATCGGCCAGCCTGATGCCAAGGGCGACCGCATCCGTCGCGGCGCGATCGACAACGCCACCGGCGTGGCCACCGTGCTCGAGCTGGGCCGCGTCTTCGCTGCCGGCCCGCAGCCGCAGCGCACGCTGTACTTCGTGGCGCTGACCGCCGAAGAGAAGGGCCTGCTCGGTGCCAGCTACTACGCCGCGCACCCGCTGGCCCCGCTGGACAAGACCGCCGCGGTGTTGAACATCGAGATGTTCAGCCCGGATGGCCCGACCCGCGATATCGCGTCGTGGGGCAAGGGCCGGGTGTCGCTGGAAGGCGACCTGGAGCGCGTGGCCAAGGCCCGTGGCCGCACCTATTCGCCGGATCCGAACCTGGAAGCGGGCTTCTTCTACCGCGCCGACCACTTCGCCTTCGCCCGCCTCGGCGTGCCGGCGATCACCATCGGGCCGGGGCTGGACATGCGTGAGGGCGGGATCGAGAAGGGCCGAGAGCTGCGCGATGCCTACTTCGCTGCCTGCTATCACCAGGCCTGCGATGCGTGGACCCCGAGCTGGGATCCGAGCGGCCACGCCGCCGATACCCTGCTGGTCTACGACCTGGGCGCAGAGCTGGCCAACAGCCGTCGCTGGCCGCAGTGGGAAGAAGGCTCCGAATTCCGCGCCGAGCGCGAGAAGAGCGAATCGGCGCGCCGTTGAGGCGTACCGTCGGCGGCGCTCAGCGCCGCCGCAACAGACGCCAGGCGCCCCAGCCGCTGGCCACGAGCGCGGCCAGGTAACAGGCGATCATCCAGCCGAACCGCGCCGGCTGGGTGTCGGCACTGGCGGCATGCCGGCCGAAACGCAGCTGCAGCGCGCTGTGCCCGCTGCCGAGGTCGGCCGCCAGTTGCAGGGCCAGGGCGACCATCACCGCCAGCAGCGCCAGGCCGAAACCGATACGCGGCCAGCGGGCCTGTGCCGATGGCCGACCCAGCACCCACGCCACGGTCGTGCCGGTGGCGAGCAGGGCAGCCCCCCATAACAATGCAGCGCCCGCAGGGGCGCTGATTGCATGAGCAGCGGTGCCGGCCTGGGCGAAGCCCGGGACCAGCATCGCGAGCATCCCCCCACCCCGCGCGATCGCGGGGTGGGCCGTGCCGCGGTTACTTGCGCGTGCCATCAAGCCAGTTCGGGCCCTTGTTGGTCAGGAAGAACATATAGACCACCAGCGAGACGGCGATGATCGCCGTGACGTATACCGCGAACATGCCGACCTGGCCGGTCTTCAGCGCGCCCTGGTACAGCAGCGGCGCGGTACCACCGAACAGCGAGTTGGCCATCGCATACCCAAAGCCCACGCCCAGTGCGCGCACATGGGTGGGGAACAGTTCGGCTTTGACCACGGCGTTGATCGAGGTGTAGCCGGTCAGGATCACGAAGCCGATGCCCAGCACCAGGAAGGCCATGAACGGATCGTGCTGGTTGGGCAGTTCAGTGATCAGGTACCAGCTGTACAGCACGCCGCCGATGCCGAAGAACACCAGCAGGCTCTTGCGCCCGACCATGTCCGACAGCCAGCCGCCGATCGGCTGCAGCACCATCAGGAAGGTCAGCACGCCGAGGTTGATCATCGTGCCGGTCATGACGTCATCGCCCGCGAATGCGCTCTGGATCATCTTCGGCCCGTTGACCGAATAGGTATAGAACGCGACGGTGCCGCCGGCGGTGATCAGGAAGCACAGCAGCAGCGGACGCCACTGGTTGACGAACAGCTCACGCATCGAGCCGGAGGCCTTGGCGCGGCCATCGCGTGCGGCTTCGATGGAATCGGTCTGCAGCGATTCGTCCATGCTCCGGCGCAGCCAGAACACCACGATCGCCGCGATGCCGCCGATGCCGAACGCCACGCGCCAGCCCCAGGCGGAGATCTCCGGCTTGTCCCAGAAGGTCAGCATGCCCAGCAGGGTCAGCTGCGCCAGCACGTGGCCACCGACCAGCGTGACGTAGTGGAACGAGGACAGGAAGCCGCGCCGGCCGGGGATGGCGGCCTCGGACATGTACGTCGCGCTGGTGCCGTACTCGCCGCCGGTGGCGAAGCCCTGCAGCAGGCGCGCGAACAGCAGGATCACCGCCGCCCAGATGCCGATCTGCGAGGCGGTCGGGGTGATCGCGATCAGGAACGAACAGGCGGCCATCACCGTGACCGACACCGTCAGCGCCAGCCGGCGGCCGTAGCGGTCGGCGAAGCGGCCGAAGTACCACGCGCCGATCGGGCGCATCAGGAAGGTGGCGGCGAAGATCGCCCACACGTACATCGTGGAGTTCTTGTCGGCGGCCGAGAAGAACTGGGATTCGAAGTAGACCGCGAAGACCGAGTAGACGTAGACGTCATACCACTCGACCAGATTGCCGGCCGAGCCTTTGAGGGTATTGGAGATGGAACGCCGCAGGGCGGCCCGGTCGGAAGGTGCCGCGGTGGCGGGGACGGATGTACTCATACAGGGTAGGGGGTCCTGGCGGGGAAGCGTGGATTGCTCTTGTTACCTTACCGCACGTCAAAAACGGGTGCGTGTCAGGCAGCACGAGGCGGCCCGGTGAAATCAGCGTGCCAGCACAAGGGGTGCCGCGCCATCGGCAACGGCCTAGAATTCGTGTTCCCCCGCACTGTGGTGGCCCATGGCCGTCCTACCCGAATCCCCGTCGGCCGCTCCCCGCAGCGGCCTGGTCGTCCTGGCGCTGCTGCTGGTGTACGTGGTCTGGGGGTCCACCTATCTCGGGATCCGGCTGGCGCTGGAGGGCGGCGCGCTGCCGCTGACGATGGTTTCCGGCGGCCGGTTCATCATCGCCGGCTCGCTGATGTACGCCGTGCTGCGCTGGCGTGGCTCGCCTGCCCCGACCCGGCGCCAGTGGCGCAACCTGGCGATCATGGGCCTGACCATGCTGGTGCTGGGCAACGGCATGGTGGTGCTGGCCGAGCGCACGGTGTCCTCGGGCCTGGCCGCGACCGCCGTGGCCTCGGTGCCGCTGTGGATGGCCCTGTTCGGCGCGATGCGCGGGCAGAACGCCAGCCGTGGCGAGTGGCTGGGCATCGCGATCGGCTTCCTCGGCGTGGTCTGGCTCAACGCCGGCAGCAGCCTGACCGCTACGCCGCAGGGGTTGATCCTGCTGCTGATCGCCCCGATCGGCTGGGCCTTCGGCTCGATCTGGGCGCGCGGCCTGGATCTGCCCAGCCCGTTCATGACCGCCGCCGGGCAGATGCTCTGCGGTGGCGCGATGCTGATCGTGCTCGGCCTGCTCAGTGGCGAACGCCCGACCACCTGGCCCAGCATGAATGGGTTGCTGGCGGTGGCCTACCTGTGCATGTTCGGTTCGATCGTCGCCTTCACCGCCTACGTGTGGCTGCTGCACAACGTGCGCCCGGCGCTGGTGGCCAGCTACGCCTACGTCAATCCGGTGATCGCGGTGATCCTGGGCGTGATCATCGGCAACGAGCATTTCGGCGGCCGTGACTTCCTCGCGATGGCGGTGATCCTGGCCGGCGTGGTGGTGCTGACCCTGGCCCGGACGCGCGCGAAGTGAGCCTGCCCGCCCAACACAGCCTGCAGGAACAACGCCGCGGGTTCGCGATCACTGCCTTCACCTTCACCCTGTGGGGCCTGGTGCCGGTCTACTGGCACCTGCTCAAGGCGGTCCCTTCGCAGCAGATCATCGCGCACCGCATCATCTGGAGCACGGTGCTGGTGGTGGCCTGGCTGCTGCTGAGCAACGGAGTGGGCTGGTGGAAGGCCATCGCCGCGCAGCCGCGCGCGCTGCCGACGCTGGCACTGAGCAGCGTGGCGATCGCGTTCAACTGGGGCCTGTACATCTGGGCGATCAACGCCGGGCACGTGATCGAGACCAGCCTGGGGTACTTCATCAACCCGCTGGTCAGCGTGGTGCTCGGCGTGGTGGTGCTCAAAGAGCGCCTGCGCCGCCTGCAGTGGCTCGCGGTGGGCTGCGCGGCCCTCGGTGTGGCATGGCTGACCCTCGATGCGGGAACGCCGCCCTGGATCGCGCTGGGGCTGGCCTGTTCGTTCGGCCTGTACGGACTGCTGCGCAAGATGATCTCGGTGGACCCGGTGGCCGGCCTCGGCGTGGAGAGTCTGTATCTGTTCCTGCCGGCGATCGGGTTCGCGCTGTGGAGCGAGAACGGGCACGGGGGCGGTTTCTTCAGCGGCTGGGGCTGGCGCAATGATGCGCTGTTGATCTTCGGCGGTGCGGTGACGGCGTTGCCGTTGATCGGCTTCGCGTACGGGGTGAAACGGATTCCGTTGTCGCTGGTCGGGATTCTGCAGTACATCGCGCCCAGTATCGGGTTGTTGTTGGGCGTGTTCTTTTTCCGCGAGCCGTTCGATACGGCCAAGGCGGTGGGCTTCGCGGCGATCTGGACCGGGTTGCTGCTGTTCATCGGCGACGGAGTGTGGCGGTCGCGGGTGGGTGGTGCGTTGAAGCGCTGAAGGCTGAAAGCCTGAAAGCCTGAGCCCTGGTTTGCCGGGGTGCGTGGCCAGGCGGGGTGTGGGTGGGTGCGCGGGACCCGCCGTGAACCCATCCATGGGGGCTCATATGCCGCCATCCATGGCGGCATATGGTCCCGCGCACCCACCCACACCCCGCCTCCGACAGTGGGCTGGTGGCCAAAGTCAAAGCGACAGGCGGCACGGCGCTGCGGCGCCATTGCTGCAGCGCCGAGCGTATTGATCCGGTGGAAGCAACGCCCGTCGAAGCGTAGCGAAGTCATAGCGCAGCCAAGACAGAGGGCGGCCAGGATAGAGCGCAGCCACGACAGAGCGTAGCCAAGCAGGTGGAGCGGAGTCTGTGAGGCAGAGCAAAGCAACGCTGAGCCCATCAAGCTGGGCGGATCAACGCTGAGCAGATGAAAGCCGCGCAGATCAAAGCCGGGCAGATCAAAAGCCGCAGCCGCGGTGCTGCTGTTCCATTGCGCACCAGCCCACTGTCAAAGGGTGGGCACGGGTGGGTTGGCGGGACCGTATGCCGCCATGGATGGCGGCATACGAGCTTACATGGACGTACTTGCAGCGGGTCCCGCGAACCCACCCGTGCCCGCCCCAACCAGCGCGACCGCAGCCCTACGCGCTTTTGCGCTTTTGCGCTGTTGCTCTGCTGTTGCGTCTCAACTCACACCTCCTGCAGTCTCGCGAGATCAAAAAAAAGACGGCGCCCGAAGGCGCCGTCTTACTTCCACTCAGCGGCTTGGAGAGAGTAAGCCGCAGATCAGAAAAGGGTGATCAGGCGAACCCGATCAGAAACGCTGCTGATACTTCATGTACATATAGCGGCCGATATCGAACCCACCGTAGTACGTGAAGCTGCTGTTCGGCTGGCTGTACATGATCGGACCCTGATGGTCGAACACATTGTTCAGGCCCATCGAGACCGTGCCATTCCACGGCAGCACATAACGCACCTGGATATCGTGGAACGTGTTCGAGCCCACCTTGTTGATGCCCTGGCGGCCCGTGTACGCCGAACTGAAGCCCGGATTGCTGCACTCGGTCGTGTACGCACAGTTCTCCTTCATGCTGGAGTAGTAACGCGCCGTCCAGCCGAGGCCGAAGTTGCCGTACTGATAGTCCAGATTGAGGTTCGAACGCACGCGGAAGTTGCCCTCCCAGCCCGTGTACTGATGCACCGGGGTGGTGTCGACGTTGTCGTTCTTGCGCTCCAGGTAGTCCACGTACGTAGTGTTCCAGGAGACCGCGAACTTGCCGATCGCCAGCTCCGGCAGACGGTAACGGACCGACAGGTCATAGCCGGCCGTTTCCTGGTAGCCCGCGTTCAACAGCGTGCGGTCCAGACCGTTGACCTGACCGATGGTGCGGCCCGACTTGGCACGGGTGAAGCGGTCGCATGCGGCATCCACACCCAGCACGTAGCACTGGTTGAGCATGTCCGTGGCCGACTCACCGACGATCACGTCGTTGATGCGGATCTTCCACCAGTCCAGGCTCAGGTCCAGGCCCGAGACGAACTCCGGGCTGTAGACCACGCCCACGGTCCAGGTCTTGGCGGTTTCCGGCTTCAGTGCGGCGTTGGAGCCCGAGCTGAAGTCCGTGCCACCCTGCTGGCCCGGTACCGTCGCGGCGGTGCCGTCAGCGGCGAGCTGGCGGAAGTTGGCCGGGACCCCGTTGGCCAGGCAGCGCGCCAGGACCTGCGGGTTGTTGGCAGCCGCGCCGAAGCTGGTGTCGCACGGATCGGTGTACGAATCGCGCGTGCTGGTGGTGCCGCCGTACAGATCTTCCACGGTCGGTGCACGGAAGCCGGTGCCGTAGGTGGCGCGCACCAGCAGGCTGTCGATCGGCTTCCACTTCAGGCCGAACTTGGTGTTCGTGGTCGAGCCGAAGTTGTTGTAGTCCGAATAGCGACCGGCCATGTCCAGCGACAGTTCACGCGCGAAGGCCATGTCGGCCAGCAGCGGGACCTGCAGTTCCAGGTAGACCTCGTTGAGCGAGTAATCGCCCTGGGTCGGCTGGCCGGTGGTGCCGGCGATCTGGCCCTTCTGGACCATCAGGTCCGGCGAGTAGCTGGCTTCTTCACTGCGGTGCTCCACGCCCAGTGCACCCAGGATGTCACCGGCCGGCAGGCTGAACAGCGAGCCGGAGATGTTGGCGCTGGCCACCTTGGTGGTGCTCTGCATCTTGTCGGTGAAGCGGGTGAACAGGAAGTCCTGCACGTCCTGGTTGCTCAGCGAGCCCGGGCCGGTATAGCCCATCGGGGCCAGCGGGTTCCACGGGGTGCAGCCGGCAATCACGTTGCCGACGCTACCGCAATGGGCGACGTTGTTGGCATCCAGGAACGACGGGCCGACCGACTGGTTCACGTTCGGCTGGTACATGCTGCCCGTGCCGATGCGCTCGCCTTCATTGCGGTTGTACATGTAGCTGACGTTCCAGTCCCAGTACCGCGAACCGGTCTCGAAGCTGCCTTCCAGGCCCAGGCTGGCGCGCTTGGTGGTCAGGTTGTTTTCGGTGCCGCGCGGCAGCTCTTCGGTGCGATGCGCGAAGGCAACGTCACGACCGAACGGGTTGAACGCGCTGTCCTTGGACAGCAGCGCACGCGAACCGGTGCTCTGGTACGGGTAGCCGGCCAGCTGCTTGCTGGACTCGCGCTCGCTGTACAGTGCATCGGCGACCAGGCGCAGGTCATCGGTGATCGAGAAGCCACCGTTGGCGAACACCGACTTGCGCTGCAGCCCGGTGACCAGGCTCATGTTGGTCTTGGTGTTGGCGTCGTTGGCCTTGTCCGCCGGCTTGAAATTGCCCAGCTGGGTCGGATCGCCGCCCGGGCCCACGCTGAGGTTCCTGCCATCCACGGTCGCGTAGCCCCACGGGGTGACGCCGCTCAGGCCGTCGCCGGTGTGGCGCGGGCCGTTCGGGTATGCGGTGAACGCACGCGCGCCGCCCAGGACCGGATCTTCGTCGGTGTACTCGCCACCCACGGTGACCCAGCCACGGTCGAAGGTCTTGCCGAAGGTCGCGCTGTAGGCGGTCTTCTGGCCGTCGCCTTCGCTGTACTGGCCGACGTAGGCGCTGACTTCGGCACCGTCGAAGTTCTTGCGGGTGATGATGTTGACCACGCCGGCAATGGCGTCCGAGCCGTACAGGGCCGAGGCACCGTCGGTCAGCACTTCCACGCGCTCCACGATCGAGGACGGGATCGAGGCCAGATCGGAGTAACCGCCAGCGCTGACGCCCATGCGGCGGCCGTCGATCAGCACCAGGCTGCGTTCCGGGCCCAGGTTGCGCAGGCTCACGTACATGCCGCCGAAGTCGCGACCCGATTCCAGCGAGGAGGCACGGCTCATGCTCGGCGAACCGGCGGCGGTGACGTCCTGCAGGATGTCGGCGACGTTGACGTAGCCCTTCTTCTCGATCTCGGCGCGGTTCAGCGCGACGACCGGCTGGGCCGATTCGACACTGGCCTGGCGGATGCGCGAGCCGGTGATCTCGATGCGATCCAGGTTGGTGGTGCCGTCATCGGCACTCTGTGCGAAGGCGGGGGCACTGCAGCTGGCGACAAGCGCGATGGCGATCGCGTTGCGCAGCGGATTGGTCTTCAAATACATCCGTGCGTTTCTCTTTCTCTGTAAAAACATTCGCCCGTTGGGGCGGCGTGGGGAACAACACACCACGACGTGGGGGGCGGGAGTCTAATGACTTTTCAAATTTTTTACTTTCATTTGAAAGCGTAAAAACCGCTGTAAATGAACGATGGCTGACAAAACCACGCATTCAGACGAAACCTTTTTCACATCGTCGTGCAGCGCGAAGACAACAGCACCCTCGCAGTGGGCCGAGGCAGCAATAGCGGCGACGTGCGAGGCAACTTGAGTGCGTGCGGCGTGTCGTCGCAGCGCGCGTACAGCTGCGCGATCGACAGCTAAACGTGCAGTGAACACGCACGCACAAAAAAAGAACCGCACTCTTGCAAGTGCGGTTCCAGACTTGGTATTTCGCGTGCGCGATCACGCGCACGCGCGTTGTTCAAACGTATCGCTCAGGTCTCGCGCAATGCCGTGGTGATCGGCAGCCGCGCCGCGCGCAGTGCCGGGAACAGGCCGCCGACCAGGCCGATGCCGAGTGCCCACTTCAGGCCCGTCCACAGCAGCTGCGGGGAAACCTGGAACTGGAACACCACCTGGCTGAAGTTGTTGCCCAGCGTGGAGACGGTGTAGTTGTTGAACACCAGCCACGCCACCAGCCCACCGAGCAGGCCGCCGAGCAGGGCCAGCAGCATCGTCTCCAGCATCACCGCGGTCACCACCGGCACGCCGCGGAATCCAATCGCGCGCATGGTGGCGATCTCGCGCGCGCGCGTGGCCACGGCCGCGTACATCGTGTTGAGCGCACCGAACACCGCGCCGATCGCCATGATCGCGCCGATCACCGTGCCCAGAATGCTGATCAGCTTGCTCAGGCCGCCGGACTGCTTGCGGTAGTAGTCACGGGTAGTTTCCACATCCAGCTTCAGGCGCGGGTCCGCCTCCATGGCGTCCTTGAACTGCTTGAAGCCCGCCGCCCCCTCGGTGCGCACGTTGACCGACTGATACGCACTGCGGTTGTAGGTGGTGGACAGCGTCTGCGTGTCCGACCACAGCTCCGACTCGTGCACATCGTTGGAGGCGAACACGCCCACCACGGTCCATTCCTGCTTGCCCAGCTGCAGGGTCTTGCCGATCTCCAGGCCCTCGAACTGTGCCTGCGCGCCCTTGCCGACCACGATTTCGCGCAGGCCGGGCTTGAACCTGCGGCCCGCGATGATGCGCACGTTGTCGCGCACCGCCCACGCCTGCTCGCCGACGCCACGGAACTGCACGTTGGTATCGCTGTGGTCGCTGCGCGAGAGCAGGCTGATCACCTGCGACAGCTCGGCGGAGATCAGCGGCTTGCCGTCGTTGCCACGGGCCACGCCGGGCAGGTTCTCGATCAACGGGACCTGGTCGCGCATGATCACCGAGTTGGTTTCCGCCTGCGAGCCGCCGCGCAGCACGATCGCCACGTCATCGCTGCCGCTGCGCTCCAGGGTGGCCTTGAAGCCATCGCCCATGGCCAGCATCGCCACCAGCACACCGACCACGCCGGCGATGCCGACCACGATCACCGAGGAGGCACCCCAGCGCTGCGGCAGGCTGGCGATGCCGATCCGTGCGACTGCCAGCGACAAGCGGCCATTGCGGGTAAGCACCAGCCACGCGGCCAGCAGCACGGCGATCGCCAGCACCATCCACCACGGCAGCACGATCCACACCACCAGGGCGACCAGCAGCGCTACCACGGTCACTACGTTCCACATCCAGTGCGTTTTCATGGTGGTCTCCTCAGCGCCCGGCCAATGCATCGACGATCTTCAACCGCTGCGCCCGCAATGCCGGCAGCAGGCCCACCACGATTCCGATCACCGCCATCAGGCACAGCGCCACCCCCCACGTCTGCGCTGGCACGCCGGGCAGGCTGATCATGCCCTGGCTGCTGGCGCTGATCACCGGCATCACGATCGAGGCCAGGCCCATGCCGATCAGCCCGCCGAGCACGATCAGCAGCACCGATTCGACCATCACCAGGACCAGCACGGTGCCATCCTTGAAGCCCAGCGTCTTGAGGATCGCCAGCTCCGGGATGCGCTCGCGCACGGCCTGGGCCATGGTGTTGCCGGTCAGCAGCACCAGGGTGAAGAACACCGCGGCCATGATGCCGGTGACGATCAGGCCGATATCGGCGAACTGTTTCGCGAAGGCCTGCGAGAACGAGGCCTCGGTCTGCGACTTGGTCTCATGATCGGAGTTCAGCGACAGCGCATCGATCGCCTGCGCCACGCGTGAGGCATGGGCAGGGTTCTCCAGTTGCACGGTATAGAAACTGACCTGGTTCTTGATGTAGTCGTTGGATTCATCGAAGTAGCTCCAGTGCAGCATCATCTGGTTCTCCGCACCGGCGTTGTTGCGGTCCCTGGCCCGGAAGATGCCGGTCAATTCCAGCGGCCAGTCGTTGCTGCCCTTGCGCGGGAAGATCGTGGCCTGCATCGGAATGGTGTCGCCCAGCTTCCAGCCGAAGCGCTTGGCCAGGGCTTCACCGACCAGGGCACCGGTGCGGGTGTTCTTGAATGCCTCGGCCTGCTCGGGCGGCAGCTCGAACTCCGGGTACAGGTCCATGTAGTTGTCCGAGACCGAGAAACTCGGGAAGAAGTTCTTCTGGTCCTGGTAGATGCCGCCGAACCACATGGCGTAGTTGACCTTGCGCACGCCCGGGGTGGCTTCGATATCGCGCAGCAGCCGCAGGGGCAGGCTCTGGGTGATCGAGAGCTTGGAGGAGACCACCAGCCGCTTGGCGCCTTCGATGGTGTCACCGCCGGAGTTGAACGCCACCCGGACCGAATCGAGCATGCCGAACAGCAGGAAGGCCGCCACCACCGACAACAACGTCAGCAGGGTGCGGGTCTTGCTGCGGAACAGCTGTGCCCAGACCAGCGAAAAGTATTTCATCGCCGCCTCCTCCGTCAGTGGGCCGCTGGCGCGTCGGCCAGTTCGCCCTTGTCCAGGTGCACCGTGTGCGTGGCGTACTCGGCGGCCTTGGGATCATGGGTGACCATGATGATGGTCTTGCCGTGCTCGCGGTTGAGCTGCTGCAGCAGCCCCAGGATCTCCTCGGCGGACTGGCGGTCCAGGTCACCGGTGGGCTCATCGCAGATCAGGAAGGTCGGGTCGGAAACGATCGCACGGGCGATCGCCACGCGCTGCTGCTGGCCACCGGAGAGTTCATTCGGGCGGTGGCTGCGGCGGTCGGCCAGGCCGACCAGGGTCAGCGCGATCTCGGCGTTGCGCTTGCGCTGCGCTGCGCCCAGGTGCGTGAGCAGCAGCGGCAGCTCCACATTCTTCTGGGCGGTCAGCATCGGCATCAGGTTGTAGAACTGGAACACGAAGCCGACGTGGTGGCTGCGCCAGGTCGAGAGCTGGCCGCCGCTCATGCGGTCGATGCGCTCGCCTTCGATCTCGATCTCGCCGGCGGTGGGCGTATCCAACCCACCGATCAGATTCAGCAGGGTCGTCTTGCCCGAGCCGGAGGGGCCCATCAACGCGACGAAATCGCCCGCCTGGATGTCCAGGTCGATGCCGTGCAGCACCTGCACTTTCTCGGGGCCGCGCTGGTAGGTCTTGGTGATGTTGCGGAGCGAAACCAGGGTGGACATGGGTGGTTCTCCGTGGATCGGGAAGAAAGGGCGTACGGCGCGCCCGGGCGAGGGCCGCCGGGTTCCGCGGTGACGGACAGCCGCCACCGTGCGCGCCGTGACGGCACGAGGGAATCGCACTTGCCGCGAGCGTGAGAGCGGCTCGCGTGACGCAGCTGCTGGCCCGTCAGGGGGTTTCGGTGACCTTGCTGCCGTCATGGAGCTCGGCCGGTGGGGTGGTTACCACGACCTCGCCGGCGCTCAGGCCTTGGGTGACCTGACGGTCGTTGTTGAGCGTGGTGCCCACGGTGATCGCGCGCTGTTCCACCCGCGCGTCGTCCTTGACCACGAAGGCGACGGTCTTCTGCTCGCGCTCCACGATCGCCGAAGCCGGCACGCGCACGCCCTGCGGCTTGGTCGCTTCGGCCGGTTGGGCGCTTTCCAGGAAGCTGACCCGCACGCCCATCTCGGGAACGATGCGCGGGTCCTTCGTCTTCAGCGCCACGCGCACTTTCACGGTGGCCTTGCCGCGGTCGGCGGTGGGAATGATCGCGATCACTTCGGCCGGAATCTTCCAGTCCGGGTAGGCATTGAGGGTGGCTTCGACCGGCATCTTCGGCTGCACGCGGCCGATGAAGGATTCGCCGACCTCGACTTCGATCTCCAGCGACTCCATGTCCACGATGGTGCCGATGCCGGTCCGGGTGAACCCGCCGCCCGCCGACAGCGGCGAGACGATTTCGCCAGGCTGCGCGGCCTTGGCGGTGACCACGCCAGAGAACGGCGCGCGCACGATGTTGTTGTCCACGCCGAGGTCGGCGATCGCCAGCGAATCACTGGCCACGGTGGTGTTGCGCTGGGCAGTACGCAGTTGCGCGCGCAGGTTGTCGCGCTGGGCGATGGCCAGGTCGTACTGCGAGCGCGAGACCAGCTGCTGGCCGACCAGTGCCTGCAGGCGGCCGGCTTCGGCATCGGCCTGGGCCACCTGGGCCTGGAGACCGGCGAGCTGGCTGCGCGCCGCCTCCAGCTGCGAGGCCGAGAGGCTGCGCTGGGCGTTGGCATCGATCGGGTCGAGCGTGGCCATCACCTGGCCCTCTTCCACGCGCATGCCTTCTTCGATCATCACCTCACGCACCTTGCCGGTGATCTTGGCCGAGACCGTGGCCATGCGCCGGGCGACCACATAGCCGCTGGCGTCGAGCACCGAGCTGCTGGCACCGCCCTGCTGGATCGCCACCACGGGCGCGGTGGTCACGGCGATCGGGCGCTCGCGACCGAGCACGAACCAGGCCAGGCCGGCCAACACAATGAGAAGGACGATCGCCAACACGATCCAGCGGCCGCGTCGCGAGGGCGACGGGGGCGGGGAACCGGCCTTGCGGTCGATGCGGAGTTCCTTGAGCAGTTCAGCGGATGCGTTCATCGTGAGTCTGGACGGGGAATCGGGCCGAGTGTGACCGCATCGGCGGCCGGGGGGCAAACCGGCACGGTGGCCGGGGTGGTGCACAGCATGCCCGGCGGCCTGCGGCGGCGGCAGTGACAGCTGTCACCCGCATGGGCTGACGACGGCCACTGGGGTGGCCGCGGCCGGCAGCAGAAGCTGTGGGTGTCCTCTCCGGGAGTCCGCCATGACTGAATCCACTGCCTCGCCACTGGCCTGTCTGCACGACGTCCAGGTCCACTACGGTGACGTCGCCGCCCTGCAGGGCGTGAGTTTCTCGCTGCACCGCGGTGAAGTGCTGGCCCTGCTCGGCCGCAACGGCGCCGGCAAGAGCACGGCCATTTCGCTGCTGCTGGGCCTGCGCCGCGCGGATGCGGGTCGGGTGGAGCTGCTCGGCGGCGACCCGCAGGATCGGGACCGTCGCGGCGGCATCGGGGTGATGCTGCAGGCCACCGCGTTGCCACCGGTGCTGCAGGTCCGGGAGCTGATTGATCTGGCGCGCACCTGTTACGTCGATCCGCGCTCACTGGCGGACTGCCTTGCACTGGCCGGGCTGACCGATCTTGCCCGGCGTCGCTACGGAACGCTGTCCGGCGGCCAGCAGCGCCGGGTGCAGTTCGCCATCGCGGTCTGCGGGCGGCCGCAGTTGCTGTTCCTCGATGAGCCGACCACCGGCCTGGACATCCAGGCACGGCAGCAGCTCTGGCAGGCGATCCGGCAGCTGGCGGCCGAGGGTCGCGGTGTGCTGCTGACGACGCATTACCTGGAAGAAGCCGAGGCGCTGGCCCAGCGCGTGGTGGTCATCGAACAGGGCCGGGTGCTGGCCGATGGTCCGCTGGCGCAGTTCCGCCAGCAGCTCGCGCCGCGTCGCATCCGCTGCCGCAGCGCACTGGACGTGGAGACGCTGAAGACCTGGCCGGGCGTGCGCGAGGCGGTGCGCGATGGCCTGCACCTGCAGCTGCTGGCCGAACCGGCCGAGCCGGTGGTCGCGCGGCTGCTCGCCGAAGATCCGCAGCTGCAGGAACTGGACGTGCATGGCGGCGGGCTGGCCGACGCCTTCGTTGAACTGACCCGGGAGGCCGCATGAACACCGTGACTGAAACCGTATCCGCCACGTCCGCCCGCGTGCCCGCGTGGCCGATCTACCGCGCCGAGATCGTGTGCGAACTGCGGCGTGCCTGGCGCTACCCGGGCTTCGTGCTGCCGTCGCTGCTGTTCCCGGTGTTGTTCTATTCTTTGTTCGGTGTGCTGCTCGGTCGCGGCCAGGCCTCGATCTATCTGCTGGCCACCTACTGCGTGTTCGGTGCAATGGCGCCGGCGCTGTTCGGCTTCGGCGTGCAGTTGGCGCTGGACCGCGAGGGCGGCCTGCTCACACTCAAGCGTGCACTGCCGATGCCACCGATGGCACCCCTGCTCGCGCGTCTGCTGATGGCCGTCCTGTTCGCGGTGCTGGTGGCGATGCTGCTCATGGCGGTGGCGATGGGCGCTGGTGTGTCTGTCACCCCTTGGGCCGCGCTTCATCTGCTGGCGGTGGCGGCGTTCGCGGCGCTGCCGCTGGGCGCGATCGGCCTGTTGATCGGCAGCCATGTCAGCGCCAACGCGGCGCCGGCGGTGGTCAACCTGGTCTATCTGCCGTTGGCGTTGTTGTCCGGGCTGTGGCTGCCGCTGTCGATGCTGCCACCGCTGTTCAGCGCCATGGCGCCGCTGTGGCCGACCTGGCATCTGGCCCAGCTGGCATTGCCGGCGGTCGGTCAGCCGGCGCAGGGCAGTGCCTGGGTCCACGTGGCCGTACTGCTTTGCATTACCGTCGTGGCGCTTGGGCTGTCACGGCGCCGCCTGCGGCGGATCGGCTGAAGTGGCATGATCGCGCCTGTTCGTTCTGCCTTGGAATCGTCCGTGCCCTTCAGTCGGCTCGCCTCCCTGCTGCGCCCCGCGCCGGATTCGGCCGTGGCCGAGAACCTGCGGCGCGGCAGATCGCCGTGGGTCGATGCGATCCACCTGCTGTGGACGCTGTGGGTGTTCCTGACGCCGCTGTTCGGCGGTGGCTACACGTGGCGATGGGCGGCGCTGACCCTGCTGACCTACCCGGTGTTCCTGGTCCTGTACGCCGGTGTGCTGCTCGCACCGCGTTGCCACGCGCCGCGCTATGCGCTGTCGATGGTGGTACTGGGGCTGGTGCCGCTGGCGTGGTACCCCTCGGCGGTGAGCTACTTCATTTTCGGCTGTGTCACCCTGCGCGTCTCGCGCCGCAGTGGCTATGGGCGCTATCTGCTGCAGCTGGTGGGCTTGAACGCGTTGTTCGTGGTGGTGGGTTTGTTGGCCCACTATCCATGGCAGGCGCTGATCTGGATCCCGAGCATGGCGATGATCATCAGCCTGGTGGTCAATTTCGAAACCGCGAGCCATGAACAGGATGCAGCGCTGCAGCTGTCCCAGGACGAAGTGCGTCGGCTGGCGGCAACGGCCGAACGTGAGCGCATTGGCCGCGATCTGCACGATCTGCTGGGGCATACGCTGTCCTTGATCACCTTGAAGCTGGAGCTCTCGCGCAAGCTGGCCGACCGCGATCCAGCCGGCTCGCGCCGCGAAGTGGACGAGGCTGAAACGATCGCGCGGCAGGCGCTGGCCGAAGTGCGCAGTGCAGTCACCGGTATCCGCGCCAGCGATCTGGCGGCCGAACTCGCCTCGGCGCGGTTGCTGCTGGAGTACCAGCATGTGCATCTGCACTACGCGCCACCGCCGCCGATGCCGGTCGATACGGAGCGTGCGCTGTCGCTGGTGCTGCGCGAGGCGGTGACCAATGTCGCCCGTCATGCACAGGCGCGGCAGGCGTGGATCACCTTCGAGCAGGACGGGCGCAGTCTGTTGATGCAGATCCGTGATGACGGGCGCGGCGGTGCCCACGTCGATGGCAACGGCCTGACCGGGATGCGCGAACGCGTCGCTGCACTGCGTGGCACCCTGGCGGTGCAGTCCGCAAAAGGGGAGGGCACCTGCGTGACGGTGCGGGTCACCTTGCCGGCCGCGACCACCGCCGTGGTGGCGCCGGTGGAGGTGCCGACAGCGCCGTCGCTGCCTGCCGGGGGTGCATCATGATCCGCATCGTGCTCGCCGAAGACCAGGCGATGGTGCGCGGCGCCTTGTCCGCGCTGCTCGGGCTGGAGCCGGACATCGAGGTGCTGGGCAGCGCCGCCGATGGCGAAGCCGCGTGGCGGATGCTGCAGCAGCTGCAGCCGGACATCCTGGTCACCGATATCGAAATGCCCGGTCTGTCCGGGCTGGAACTGGCGCAGCGGATCGCCCGCCAGGGCCTGCCGATCAAGGTCGTGATCGTCACCACCTTCGCGCGCTCCGGCTTCCTGCGCCGCGCGCTGGATGCCGGCGTCTGCGGCTATCTGCTCAAGGATGCCCCGGCCGAACGCCTGGCCGATGCACTGCGCCAGGTGCAGCACGGCGGCCGCGCGATCGATCCGCAGCTGGCGCTGGATGCCTGGTCGCAGGCCGATCCGCTCAACGACCGCGAGCGCCAGGTGCTGCGCCTGTCCGGCGACGGCCGCTCGGCCAGCGAGATCGCCACCCAGCTCGGGCTCTCGCACGGCACGGTGCGCAACTACCTGTCCGAATGCATCGGCAAGCTCGGCGTGGCCAACCGCATCGAAGCGTATCGGCTGGCGCGGCAGAAAGGCTGGCTGTAGTGCCGGCCGCTGGCCGGCTCTGCACCCTCTCTGTCGAGAACAACGGGAGCCGGCCAGCGGCCGGCACTACCGGGGTGCCAGCGATGCATGCGATCCGATACCACCGACCAACGGTCGGTGGCTACCGGGGATCGGTGTCGGTGGGGGAGGTGCGGCCCGGCCCCTTCGCCATCGCCTGGAACACGCCATCGCGGCGCACCCACAGGTGGAACAGCGCGGCTGACAGATGCATCACCACCGTGGCGAAAAGCACATAGGCGAGCAGGCTGTGCGCATTGCGCAGCGCCGCGTACAGCGCCGGGTTGTGCGGCAGGATCGCGGGCAGGTGCACGCCGCCGCCCATCACGATCGGGTAGCCGCCGGCAGAGAGCATGCCCCAGCCGACCAGCGGCATGGCCAGCATCAGCCCGTACAGCACCCAGTGCGAGGCATGCGCCGCCGCGGCCTGCCAGGCGGGCAGGTCGGCCGGCAGCGGCGGCGGGCGATGCCGCAGGCGGTTGTACAGGCGCACCAGCACCAGCAGCAGGATGGCGATGCCGAGTGGCCGATGCAGGTCGATCAGCATCGGCCGCCAGTGCAGTGATGCGACCATGGTCACGCCGACGAACAGCATGGTCAGGATCATCGCCGCCATCAGCCAGTGCAGGATGCGCGCGAGGAGATTGAAATGGCCGGCATCACGGTTCATCGCGCACCTTCCTTGCCCGTGGCGGCGGGCGCTTTGCCGCTGGCGATTTCGCGCTCGCGGCGATTGAACGATTGCGAATACACCGCCGAGCGTGCGGCCAGGATCGGATCATCCGTGCCGGCCACGCCGCTGGGCAGGATCAGCGGATCGTAGTTGAGGTCGCGGCAGGCACCGGTGGCCTGCGGCTGCATGCTGCTCAGGGTCAGCGTGCCGGCCTTCACCTGGCGGCGGTCTTCCGGCCACACCTGCGAGGGGTCATTGATCGGGTCGCCGTCGTTGGCGATCGTCACCCACATGTCCCAGCGCACCGGGCCCTGTGCCAGCCGCTGCGCGAACTCCTCACTGAGGAAATCATCGTCGGACTGCGCGCGCTGTTCCGGCGTCATGTCCTCGAAGGGCGCCTGTGGGCGCATGCTCCAGCGCACGAAGTGGTGGCTGCCATCGGCGGCGGTGAAACGAAAACTGTTGACGCCGTTGTAGGGGGTGTTGGCCCAGCTGTTCGACCACGGGGCGGTCTTGGCCCACTGCTGGAAGGCACGCGCGGAGGGGTACTTCTCCAGCACGGCGGCCATCTTTGCCGGGTCCGGTTTACCGGTGGCCGGGTCCGGCGTGCCGGCGCGGGTCTGTTCCAGGAAGGCCTCGGCGGTGGGCACCGCGAAGAACGGGAAGCTGTTCATCGCCATGCGCCATTCCTGCCCATCGTCGCTGACCAGCTGCAGCGCCATGCTGCGCACGCGGGCCTTGTTGTCGGCGCCATGCGGGTCGCCGCCGCCGATCGACAGGCGGCCCAACACCGGTACCTGGCGCTGCCGGAACACGCGGGCCGAACTCAGCGCCGCGCCTTCCGGCGTGCCCTGGAACACACCGCTGACGCAGACCCCCTTGGTATGCGCGCGGCGGAAGCCGGGCTGCGGGGGGCCGGTCGCCTCGATGGCATCGGTGAAGGTCTGCGCGGTGACGCGGTCGCGGCCGATCCAGCCGGCCAGCCAGGCGAAGGCCAGCACCAGGCCACCCGCGATCAGGGCGATCAGCGCGATCCACAGCAGCGGTGATTGAGGGCGTGGAGCGCCCGGTTCGCGACCAGCGCGGGTATAGCCGAAGAGCGACATGTCCGGATTCCTGCCTTCACGATGTGTGTGGGTGGGCGACAGGAGCATGGTGTCAGAACCCGGCGCAGGCCGATATTCACATTTTCGCCAACTCTGCAGAAACGACGATCCCCGCCGGAGCGGGGATCGTGGGAACAGCGCGTTCCGGGTACTACCCGGTGCAGCCTCAGGCGTACCGCGTCTTCAGCATCGCCCACGCCGAACGCAGCGCCAGCGCTTCGCCACCGGCCGGACGGCCCGGGCGTTCGCCGTCGTTCCAGGCGTAGACATCCAGATGCGCCCAGGTCTGGCCTTCGGCGATGAACCGCTCCAGGTACAGCGCGGCGGTGACCGAGCCGGCCATGCGCGAACCGGCGTTGGCCAGATCCGCGATGTTGCTGTGCAGGTAGCGCAGGTACGGGCGCCACAGCGGCATGCGCCAGACCGGATCGCGCACCGATTCACCGGCCTGCAGCCACTGCTGGGCCAGGGTGTCGTCGTTGCTGAACAGTGCCGGCAGGTCCGGGCCCAGCGCGATGCGGGCCGCGCCGGTCAGGGTGGCGAAATCGAGCACGATCTCCGGCTGCTGCTCGCTGGCGTAGGTCAGCGCATCGGCGAGGATCACGCGCCCTTCTGCATCGGTGTTGTCGATCTCGATGCTCAGGCCCTTGCGGGTGGCGATTACTTCGCCCGGGCGGAACGCATCCGGACCGATCGCGTTTTCCACCGCCGGGATCAGCAGGGTCAGCTGCACCGGCAACTGCTGGGCCATGATCAGGCCGGCCAGGCCCAGTGCGTGCGCGGCGCCGCCCATGTCCTTTTTCATGTTGCGCATGCCGTCACCCGGCTTGATGTCCAGCCCGCCGGTGTCAAAGCACACGCCCTTGCCGACCAGCGCCACGTGCGGCTGGCCTGCGTTGCCCCAGCGCAGCACGATCAGGCGGGGCGCGCGATGCGAGGCGCGGCCCACGGCGTGGATGGACGGGAAGTTCTGCTCCAGCAGCGCATCGCCGGTGATCACGTCGATCTGCGCACCATGCGCGGTGGCCAGTTCGCGCGCGGCATCTTCCAGCTGCTGCGGACCCATGTCCTCGGTCGGGGTGTTGACCCAGTCGCGCACGCGCAGGCTGGCGATGATCACATCGCGCACTTCGGCCGAAGGCGTGGCAGCCAGCTGGGCCGGCGCGCGGTTGGGCGTTCGGTAGCGCGCGAAGCGGTAGCTGCCCAGGCCCCAGCCGATCTGCAGCAGGGTCTCGATCTCCGGCGCCAGTGCATCCGCCAGTGTCCAGACGGTGCCTTCCGGCAGCGCGAACGGCGCGTGCGCGTAGCTGTAGACATCCCCCGGGTCGCCAACACCGACGATCGCGCCGGCCAGGCCGTGCTCGCCCGGCAGCAGCACCACGCTGCCACCGCTGCCGTTGAAGCGCTGCGCGTCCAGCCACGCGCCGAGCGCGTCGGATTGCTGCGCACGCCAGCCGGCGTACTGCTCGCGGGTCATCACATGCAGCGGCAGCGCATGCGAGGTGTCGGACGTGAAACCGTTGATCTGGGACATGGGACTCGAGTGCTCCTTGGGCGGCGGCTTACGCGTGCTGGGCGGATGCGTTCGCATCCAGCCAGTCGGCCAGCCCGGTCAGGGTGTCGAACTGCAGATCGGGCTGCAGTGAAGGGTGGGTCCAGGGGTGTTCTTCGCGGTTGATCCAGCAGCCGCGCAGGCCGGCCTGCATCGCACCGACCACGTCCATCTCGGCGTGGTCGCCGACGTGCAGCACGTGGGCAGGGGCCACCGCGAGGCGCTCGCAGGCCGCATGGAAGATGCTCGCTGCGGGCTTGGCCGCGCCGTGCTCGCGCGAGCCGAGCTGGAAGGTGAAATGGTGGGACACGCCGATGCGCTGCAGGTCGGCATTGCCGTTGCTGAGGGCGGCGACCGGTACGCGTGCGGCGATCCGGGCCAGCGCGTCCATCGCATCCGGATAGAACTCGACCTGGTTGCGCGCGGCGTAGAACGCCTCGTAGGCCGGTTCCAGCAGGGCCGGATCGGCGCCGCTTTTCTCCAGCGCCTCGCTCAGCGTCAACCGGCGCAGCGCGCTGAGGTCGTAGTGCAGGTGCGGGTTGTCATGGAAGGAGCGCTCGCGCAGTTCGCGCATCGCCGCCACCGGGTACATCGCGGCGGTGGCGGGGCTGTGCTGGAGCATCCACTCGTACAACACCTGGTCGATGCGGGCGCCGATGGGGGCGAACGGCCACAAGGTGTCGTCGAGGTCGAGGGTGATGGCTTGGACGGGGAAATTCACCCCGCCATTCTACGCCTGCGCGCGCGGGCTTTCATGGCGAGCGCAGGCGCCGAGGTGAGGTGCTTCAGCGCAGGTCGTAGGAGCAGGCGATGGAGGCCTGGCCCTCGTCCTGCCGCACGCTCAGGTCGTGGCGGCCCACTTCCAGGGTGTAGTCGCCGGCTTCGTTGCGCGGAATCTTCGCCAGCGCTGCGATCTGTTCGATACCGGCTGTGCTGAAGTAGGCGGTATAGCTGTCGATGCTGTCCTCGCCGTTGGCACCGTCGTACAGGTGCAGGCGGTTCACTGGCTGGCCCAGCACGAGCAGCGGCGTGGTCAGCGCATACTCGCCATCGGACAGTTCGCCGTACGCCTGCAGCTCGGTCGGCTTGAGCACCTTCGCCAGCGCGGCGAACTGCGCAGGCGTCAGGTGGCGCTTGCAGGTGACCGCCTCGACCAGCTGGCGGCTGGCCACCTCGGGGCTGGGTGGGGGAGCGGCCAACGTCGGGGCAGCGAGGGTGACAAGGCCGGCGAGGGCCAGGCAACGGGTAGCGAGGGAAGACATCAGGGCCGGGATCCATCCGAAAAGGTGCCGGTATTCTGGCACCACCGGGGATCGCGCAGCCAGCCGTACCCTTGGCCTTGACGGCTTATTCCAGCAGCTTGGCCCAGCCCTGGGTGCCATCCAGCCGCGCCAGCACCAGCTTGATGCAGACCAGCAACGGCACCGCCAGCAGCAGGCCGACCATGCCCCACAGCCAGCCGAACACCATCAGCGCCAGGATCAGGATCAGCGGCGAGATCGCCATCTGCCGGCCCAGTACGATCGGGGTCACCACCTGGCCTTCGATGGTGTGCAGCGCGAGGTAGCAGGCCGCGGGCAGCAGTGCTTTGAAGGGATCGCTGAACTCCACGAACCCCATCAGCAGCATCAGGGCCACGCCGATCAGCGGGCCGACGTAGGGCGCGAAGTTCAGCAGGGCCGCCACGGTGCCCCATAGCAGCGCCTCCTGCAGCGAAATGCCGAGCAGCAGCAGGATGCCGGAGAACACCAGGCCGACCAGCGTGTTGATCACGGTGATGGTCAGGACGTATCGGGAAACCTCGCGCTCGATCGAGCGCAGGATGTCCGTGGTGAAACGTTGCTGCTGGCGGCTGGGGAACAGCGCGATGGCATGCTTCTGCAGGTTCTGCCCGTAGATCATGAAGAACAGGGTCAACAGCACCACCGCCAGCACCGAGGCGGCCAGGCGTGGCGCGCGGGTCAGCACCTTGTAGGGATCATCGAGCTGGGTGCGCACGATCTGCACGCGGCGGCTGCCTTCGCCACCGGCGACGCGCGCGAAGTTCTCGGCGGCCTGGTTGGCCTGCTGCACCGGCTTGGTCAGGTTCTGCACCTGGCGGGCGACCTTGCGCAGCTGCTGCGGTGCTTCCTGGGCCCATTCCATCGCCGGGCCGACCAGCTGCACGCCGAGCGCGGCGGCACCACTCAGGCCGACGCCGAGCACCAGCACCGCGCCGAGAAACCGGGGAATCCAGATCTTCTGCAGCATCCGCAGGATCGGGTTGCCGACCAGTGCGAAGAACATGGCCAGCAGGATCGGCAGCACCACGTCCTGTGCCGCCCACAGGGTAAAGGCTACCGCCAGGGTGGCCAGGATCACCAGCGACATCGGCGCGCGCGGGCGCGGCGCAGGCGGTGCGACGACGGCTTCGGCAGAAGGGGGAACCGGGACGCTCATTCGGATCGCACACGGGAAAGGAGCGCCATTATTGGGCAAGCCGGGTGCGCATGGCGTGTGGGGTACGTGCAGACGAAGAAAGGCCCCGCGGCGGGTGCCGCAGGGCCTTCGGATGTTGCTGCCGACCGCACTGCGATCAGCGTTCGGACAGGTCCGTGGCCGCTTCGGCCGGTTGCGGCTGATGGGGCGAGGCCGGTTCGGCACGCCGTTCCGGGTTGAGCCGTGGCGTTGCCGGGGCCGCAGGCCTCGGAGCCGGAGCCGCCTGACGCGGCGCCTCATCGGTGGCCTCATCCACCTTGTCAGCAGCCTGCTCGGCGGTATCGGCCGCTTCGCTGGCCTGCATCGAGGCGAACGCGGCCTGGGTACTGGCCACCAGATTGGAGACCGAGCCGATCATCTGCAGCCACCGCGCGCCCTGCACCTTCGCGCCCAGGCCGGTGGGCTCCAGCTTGCCGGCCAGGAAACCGCCGGCCAGACCCACGGTGATGATGCGCAGCGGCGTCCATCCGGTCCGCCAGACGGTGCTGAGGGTGGACCAGCTGCTGCGGGTCTTCTCGACCCGCACCGCCACCACCAGCTCGGCGCGCTGGACGCGTTGCCGCAAGGCTTCGAAGTTCATCGCTTCACCCCCGTGGTATCGACGTCGGCATCGGGATCTTCCTCGCTGGGCTCGTCATACAGCCCCAACCGCGACAGCTGGCGGCGGGTGGCATGCATGCCGGTATGGCGGAAGAAGAACGACACCCGCCACATCGCGTAGCCGGTCACCAGCAGGCTGACGATCGAGGTGATCAACAGCGAATGGAACCAGGACAGGCCCCAGCGCTGCATCAGGGCGATCAGCGTGCCGGCCAGCAACAACCAGGCCGACGCGCCGAACACGATCGCCACGCCCGCCCAGGCCAATGCCCGGCCAAATGCGCTGCGCGCCAGTGCGAAGTCGGCCGAAGCCAACCGTCGCAGGGAGCGCAGGGTGTGCTTGGCCGAATCGACGGTCTCACGGCCGGCCTCACCGACCTGGCGGATGCTCTCGTCCAGGCGCGGTGCTTTTTCACCGCTGTCCGGTGGCGGGATATCCGCGCCACCGGCAGCGCTCGACTGGGCTTGATCGCTCACGCCGCTGCTTACTTGTCGCCGCCGCTGCGGGCCAGCTTGGCGATGATCCAGCCGGCTGCGAAGGCCACGCCGAACGACGCCAGCGGACGCTCACGGATCAGTTCAGCGGCGCTGTCGACAAGGTCCTTGCCCTTGTCCATCAGTGCATCAACCTGTTCCTTGGCGGCGGCACCGCCGAACTCGGCCGCGGCCAGGCCGGAGAGCGCGGTATCGGACAGTTCGGCCTTGACGTTGGCCTTGCCGATGCGCAGCTCATCACCGGCAGCGCCGGTGGCGCCCTTGATCGCACCGCCGGCAGCGGTGGCCGCCGACTTCAGGTGCGAGCCGGCTTCGCCCAGGTGTTCCTTCAGATTCTCGGTATTGGTGGGGCTCATCGTGTATCTCCTGCTATGCGATGGGGAAGGTGACCGCGGACGATCCGACGGCAACGAACACAAGGTAATAGCATCGGCCGGGTGTAAGCGACGTTACGGCTGACGCCGCGTTCAGCGCATCACCAGCTGGCCGCCGCCATTGCCACGGATGATCCTGAGGACCAGCTGTGCCGGGCGCTGCTGGAAGTTGGCGCGCCAGCTGGCGAGGTCGGCAAACTCACCTGCCGTTGCCGCGGTGATCACATCACCCTGCGCCAGCCCGGAGGCTGCCGCGCGGCTGCCGCGTTTGACGTCACTGACCAATACCCCGCTGACACCGGCCTGGCGCAGCGATTCGGGCAGGTCGACGAAGGTGGCCCCGCCCAGGCGCGGATCGAGCGACTCGCCGGTGACCGCGCGTGCCTGTTCCTTCAGCGTGGCCTTGATCTGCAGCGGCTTGCCCTCGCGGCGCACGTCCAGGGTCAGCGTACTGCCGACCGGCTGCAGGCCTTCCACGTTGTGCAGCGCCTGCGCGCTGTCCACGCGCTGGCCGTTGGCCGACACCACCACGTCGCCCGGCTTGAGCCCGGCGGCCGCGGCACTGGACCCGGCCAGCACGCGGGTCACCAGCGCGCCCCGCGTCTCGGTCAGGCCCAGGCCCTGCGCGATCTGCTGGGTCAGGTTCTGCGCCTCGATGCCGAGCGTGCCACGCACCACCACGCCGTGTTTGACCAGCTGGTCGACCACATCGCGCGCCAGGTTGGAAGGGATCGCCAGGCCCAGGCCGATGTTGCCGGCCATGCTGCCCTGCGGATTGAAGCTGGCGGTATTGATGCCGACCAGCTGACCCTGCAGATTGACCAGCGCACCGCCGGAATTGCCCGGGTTGATCGAGGCATCGGTCTGGATGAAGTTCTGGTAGCCCAGCCCGCGGATGCCGCTGCGTCCCACCGCCGAGACGATGCCGGAGGTGACCGTCTGGCTGAAACCGAACGGATTGCCGATCGCCACCACGAAGTCGCCCACGCGCAGCTGGGCGCTGTCGCCGAGCTTGATCTCGGTCAGGTTGCCGGTCGGAATGCGGATCAACGCGACATCGGTATCGGCATCGGAGCCGATGAATTCAGCCTTCACCGTCCGCCCGTCGGCCAGGGTCACCTGCACGTCGTCGGCGTTGTCGATCACATGGTGGTTGGTCAACACCAGCCCTTCGGCGGCATCGATGATGACGCCAGAGCCCAGCGATTCGTTGATGCGTTCCTGCGGAACTTCGGGGAACAGGCGGCGGAAGAACGGGTCGTTGAAGTAGGGGTTGCGCACGCGCACCACCTGCTTGGTGTTGACGCTGACCACGGCCGGCATCACCCGTTCCAGCATCGGTGCCAGCGACGGCACCGCCTGGCCGGCAACCGCTGCGGGCAGCGCCGCTGTGGTCGGGATGGTGTATGCGGCCGGCGCCGCCTCGGCACGGTTGTCCAGGTGCGCGTTGATGGCCGTGGCGGTGAACCCGCCGAAGGCAGCGGCGAGGGCGAGCGTGAGCAGGGTCGGGAGCGGTCGCATGGTCCGGCGGTTCCGTGTCGGAGGGGACGGGGCAGGGAAAACACGTATACGGTAATTCAACCTGAATGAGTGTGTCCGCAATCGGCTAAACCCGGGATGAAATTCGCCGCGTCGTCGGCCATCCGGTGACGCAGCCTGGGCACGGATGGCGGTGCCGAAATCGGCCGGTGGCGAGGTGCCAAGCAGGGCGGTGCAGTGCGCTCGGCGACGTCCAAAGCAACGCTGGTCGTGCGCCTGCAGGGCGCATCCGCGTCATCGAAACCAGCGCAAATGCCGGGTACGAGGGCAGGGAATGGATCAAGTGCGACGATCAATCATGGGCGCATTGAATGCAGCCGACATGCGCATCGAGACACATCGCGTGCGCCACGCGCTGGAGCGCCGATGCTGTTTTCAAGGGGTTTCGTGCAAGAGGTTGGTGCGTTGCTTGCTGCCGACGATGGGGGTGCTACTGTCGGCTTGGCACGAGCATCGCATCAAGACCGTTCCACGATGGACCGCGCCGGTATAGCATCGCCAGCGATTTGACTAACCAGGCCCCTCAGGAGGCACTCAATGAGCAACGGTAATGGTGTGACCACGGTTCTCTCGCAGACCGTCGAAGATGCAAAAGAAACCGCCACCAACGTCGGCGAGACCATCGCACACGTTGCGGAGGATGCAGTGGCTTCGGTGAAGAAGACCGCCAAGCGCGCACGCAAGGCTGCCACCACCCAGGTCGCCAAGGTCAAAAAGGCCGTGACCAAGGTCGAGAAGACCGTCGCCAAGAAGGCTGACAAGGCGGCCAAGTCGGTCGGCAAGACCCTGGCCACCGCCAAGCAGAAGCTGGAAGCGGCCAAGAAGAACGCCAAGGCTGAAGCCACCGCCATCAAGAAGCAGGTCGCCAAGAAGAAGGCCGCCGCTGAAAAGGCCGTGACCAAGACCACCAAGGCTGCCGGCAAGAAGGCCACGACCGCCAAGAAGGCCGTGACCAAGAAGGCCGCCGCTGCCAAGAAGACCGTGACCAAGAAGGTCGCCACCGCCAAGAAGGCTGTCGCCAAGAAGACCGCGACTGCCAAGAAGGCCGTGACCAAGAAGACCGCTGCCGCCAAGAAGACCGTCGGCAAGAAGGTCGCCGCTGCCAAGACCGCTGTTGCCAGGAAGTCGGCGACCGCCAAGAAGGCCGTGACCAAGAAGACCGCAGCGGTCAAGAAGGTGGCTGGCAAGAAGACCGCCGTCGCCAAGAAGACCGTCGGCAAGAAGGTCGCCACGGCCAAGAAGGCCGTTGCCAAGAAGTCGGCGACCGCCAAGAAGACCGTGACCAGGAAGACCGCGACCGCCAAGAAGGTGGCCGGCAAGAAGACCGCCGTCGCCCGCAAGTCGGTTGGCAAGAAGGTCGCCACCGCGAAGAAGGCCGTGACCAAGAAGACCGCGGCCGCCAAGAAGACCGTCGGCAAGAAGGTCGCTACCGCCAAGAAGGCTGTGGCCAAGAAGGCCCCGGCCCGCAAGGCTGCGCCCGCCAAGCGTGCCGCCGCCAAGCCGGTTGCCCGCAAGGCACCGGCCAAGCGCGCCCGCAAGTAAGGCGTTGCAACGTGCTGCTCCTGCCTGAGGGCGGGAGCGGCATGGTGGGGTGGGCCTGTGTCCGCCCGCGGTCATTTGCCCGTTCCCGGTCATTTCGGCATCCCCGGTCGAGCGCATCGCGTCACTGTGCGATCAGGCTCCCGGACCCTGCCATCACCATCACCTCCCTGCGTCCCTTGCTAACCTGATCGGCAGACGTTCACGGGAAGACGCAATGCGCGGACTCGATTTCAGCTCCTGGCAGGCCATGCTCTCGACCCTGGTCGGCCTGGCGGTCATCACCCTGATCGGTGTCGGCATCCGGCTGCTGGTCATGCAGACCATGCAGCAGCGCCGCGAGCGTGAGAATCGCCAGATCAACGAGCGTCTGCGCACGCTGATCGCGGCTTACAAAGTCCTCGGCGGATCGTTCACCGGCACGCTCGATGTCGATCCACGCCATCGCCGCGATTTCCGCGCGCTGCCCGAGGGGAGCGAAGAAGGCGATGCGCTGCATCTGCCGGCGGAGGCCGAGAGCGGTGGCGAGCGTGCGCGTCGGATCCGTGATGCAGTGGAAGCGGCCCTGTCGGACATCGTGCTGCTGGGCACGGATGAGCAGGTGCGCCTGGCTGCGCACGCCGCCAACGAGATGGCCCAGGGCCGCGTCGTTCCTACGGCCGACCTGGTGGTGTCGCTGCGCGACTTCATCCGTCAGGCACTGGACCTGGATCCGATTCCAACCACGGTTGCCATCCCGCGCCAGGGCCCGGCACGGCCTTCGGCCGGTGCGAAGGGCAAGGGCGATGCGGGTGACAAGGGGGGCGGTAAAGGCGGCGGTGGCGGTGGTATGGGAGGAATGGGCGGAATGGGCGGTGGTGCCATGGGGGGCGGGCCGGACGATACCGATACCCACCGCTGAGCGGCCCGCATCACCTCATGGCAAAGCCGCCGCCCCGATCCGGTACGGTGGCGGCGTCGCACCCATCAGATGGGTGACGAAGTAATCCCACATCCGGCGCATGTAGTAATCATCGTTGCGGAACAGTTCGTGGTCCTGGTTGGGCAGGTACAGCAGATCGTAGTCCTTGTTGGCCAGCGTGAGGGCGCGCGCCAGCTGCAGGGTCAGGGCCGGCATCGCGTTCTCGTCCAGGTCGCCGTAGACCAGCATCAGCCGGCCCTGCAGGCGGTCGGCCAGGGCATCGTTGGCCAGCGGCTGGAACAGCGCGGGCACCGCATCCGGTTGTGGGCGCATCGCGGTACCGTCGGCATAGACCGGCTGGCCGCCGACCAGGCGGTCCATGCCGTGGATCGCGCCACCGTACATGCCCTGGAAGCTGTGGCTGCCGGCCGAAGCCACCCCGACCTTGTAGAACGCCGGATGGCGCAGCAGGGCACGCGCCGCGCTGTAGCCGCCGAAGGAATGCCCGTAGATGCCGACCCGTGTCAGGTCCATGCCCCGATAGCGTTTGGCCAGGTCCCCGATCGCTGCGACGTGATCATCCAGCTGCAGATCGGCTGCGGTCAGGAAGCTGGCATCGTGGAAGGCCCTGGAGCGTCCGGGCGTGCCGCGCGCATCGATGCTCACCACCACGAAGCCGAGCTGGGCCAGGCTGGCGCGCGCGACCGGATTCATCGTCGCGGTGGCCTCGACGAAACCGACCGGCGCATTGGTGATGTGCGGTCCGCCGTACATCGCATCGATGACCGGATGACGTCCGTCCTCGCGGTAGCCGGGCGGCAGATAGACCGTGGCCTGCAGTTCGGTGTGGCCATCGGCGGCGAGGACGCTCACCCGTTGCGGGGGCGTCCAGCCGGCGGCCTGCACCGCGTGGGCGTCGGCGCGTTCCAGTTCCAGTAAGGCACGGCCATCGCTGGTGGCGCGCAGCACGCTGACCGGCACCTGGTCCACCCGCGAGTAACTGTCGACCACGTAAGCCGCGGAGGGCGACAGCAGGTGGGAGGGCCGCCCGCCCATGAGCACGCCGGTTCCGCCATCGATCGCATGATCGGCTGCCTCCGGGGTGAGCAGGACCGGGGCGCCACCGTCCAGCGACACGCGGTACAGGCGCCGCTGATAGGGATCGCCCGGCTCGCGCCCGCCGGCGGTGAACAGCACCTGGCGACGCACCTCATCGACGCCGACCACATCGCGCACCAGCCATGCGCCCTTGGTCAGCTGACGCACGACACGTCCATCGCGGCGATCGACCAGGTACAGATGGCCCCAGCCATCGCGCTGCGAGAACCAGACGATGCCATCGTCGTGCTGCAGGACGTGCACCGCCGGCCGGTTGTAGGGATAGCTGTTGAGCTGCACGCGGGTATCGCTGCGCTCTTCCCGCACGGTACGCACGCTGCCGGTGCGGACATCCACCTCGACCAGGCGCAGCCGTGCGGGGGGGTCATAGCGCACGATCGCCGTATAGACCTTGCCGGCATCGGCCGACCAGCCCAGCACGCCGGCTTCGGTCAACGTGTGCCAGCCCTCGGGAACGGCGATGCTGCGTGTGCCGCCCTCCACCTCGGTGACGAACCAGGTATCGCGGACCTGCTCGGCGTCGCCCAGCAGGCCCAGGCGCACTTCATGCACGACCGGGCGGAACCCGGTGGTCGGCGCGGTCGCCAGGTAGGGATAGGGCAGGACCTGACGTTCGTCGTAGCGCACGCCGAACAGGCGCTGGCTGTCCGGCGACCAGGTGACCGCGAACGGCGGCATCTGCATCCGGCCTTCCCGCCGCGGAATTCCGCGCAATGCAAAATCGGGCAGTACCCCATAGCCGTACGAGGGCTCGCCATCCACGGTGAGCGCCCGTCGTTCACCGTCGGTACCGCGCCGCAGCCAGAGGTTGTCCTGCTCGACCCGCACGCTGTGCCGACCGTCCGGCGCAGGCAGGTCGCGCGGGTCGGCGACCGGTAACGCGTGCATCTCGCACGGCATCGGCAGCGTGCACATCACCACCCGCTGTGGGTCCACGCGCAGCGTGATCCGCACTCCATCGCCGCTAAGGGCGACGCGGTCCACCTGCTGCATCACCGCGCCTGGATCGGCGACCCCGGCAACCTGCAGTGCCGCCTGCATGACGGCCTGGTCAAACAGCGCCGTGCGCGTGGAGGCCGCCGGATCGACCAGCAGGTAGCGGGTGCGGCCATCGTGCTCCTGGCGCGCATACCAGAAGCGGCCGTCCTCCAGCCAGCGCGGCGCGACGGTGGCATTGCGGACCTTGCCGCGCAGCCGCTGGTCGAGCACACGTTCGGCGCGCTGGTACTGCATCAGGCCCGGCGCGTCGGCGTGGGCCGACGGGCTGGCGGTCGCGGTGACCGCCAGCCCCAGGAAGAGCAGGCAGTGAAACATTCCCGAACGTGCTGCGGCCATGCGTCTCGCTCCCTGATGACGGTCGCCTGGCAGGCAGCATCGTCATCATGGCGCGTGCTCCCTGTCAGCCTGGAGCACCGAGCATGCCGGTGCCCCAGCGCGCACTCAAGCGGCGCTGCCGCAACGGCCGTGCCCCTCCTGGCCCCCGCTCACTGCTTCAGTTCCACCACCGGCACGAAGCCGCCGTAGATCATCCGCTTGCCGTCGAACGGCATCGGATTGTTCTCCGGGTTCATCCGTGGATCCTCCATCATCTTCTGCATGCCGGCATCGCGCGTGGCCTTGTCCGGCCATTCGATCCAGGAGAACAACACGGCCTCATCGTCCTTGGCCGCCACCGCACGATGGAAGTCGGTCTGCTTGCCATGCGGGACATCGTCGCCCCAGCACTCCACCACGCGCAGCGCGCCATGCTCGATGCAGATCGCATCGCCCATGTGGGCGTGTTCCAGGAATTTCGCTTTGTTCGCGTTCGGCACGGCAAGTACAAAACCATCGATATAGGCCATGGCAGTGCTCCAGATGACGCGCCGGGATGGGCGCCTTCATGACATACGACGAACCGGGGGACGGAACCTCGACACTGCGCGCGGTGGCCTTTGCGGCCGGTGAATGTGTCCAGACAGGACACGAGGTGAACAGATTCAGCATTCAATCGGACATTTTCGGCCGCCTTCGGGACAAAGGTCAGAAAACTCTGAGTCATTGTGCGGAACATCCTGATAGGCGCGCTGACGTATTCAGCACATGATGGGGTTGCCGGGCAGGACGCCCCACGGCGCCCTGCGGTCCAACGCCCCACGGCACGGACCTCGGTGCATCCAGGAGGATGGACGCGTTAGCCGATAACTCCCCAAGAGCGGCTTCCCCAGCGCGTGACGCCCCGAAAGGGCACCGTCGTGACCAGAATCCTTTCCGGCTTGCCCGCCGCGACTCCCTGCCTGATGGCTCCGCGTGATCATCCCGCCAGGCCGCACTCACGCCGTCATCGCCTGAAAAAAGCCACGCGCGTATGCCAGAGCGCGTCTGAACGCCGCCCCAAAATTCACTTTTGTGGACGCGGTCAACTTCAGGGCGGGTTGTGTCGAATAACGGAGAATTTACATTCCCGATGCAGTCCGGCCTCCATGCCGGGTGCAAGTAGTCCAAGACATAAAGGTGTACCCCCATGAAGACTTCGTTGATTGCTCTGGCCCTGGCCGCCGCCCTCCCGTTCACCGCTTCGGCGGCTGAAGGCCTGTCCTACAACTACGCTGAAGCCGACTACGTCAAGACCGACGCAGATGGCGGCAAGGCCGATGGTTGGGGCGTGAAGGGTTCCTATGCCTTCCTGCCGAACTTCCACGCCTTCGGTGAGTACAACCAGCAGAAGACCGACATCGGCAACTTCAAGGTTGACCAGTGGCGCGTCGGCGTCGGCTACAACCAGGAAATCGGCAACAGCACCGACTTCGTGGGCCGCGTTGCCTACAACAAGTTCGACCCGAAGGAAGGCCTGGACTTCAACGGCTACAGCGCTGAAGCCGGTATCCGTACCGCGTTCGGCCAGCACGCCGAAGTCTATGCCATGGCCGGCTACGAGGATTACAGCAAGAAGCACGGCGTCAATCCGGATGGCCAGTTCTACGGCCGCCTGGGTGGCCAGGTGAAGTTGAACCAGAACTGGGGCATCAACGGCGACATCAAGATGGATCGCCACGGTGACAAGGAATGGTCGGTCGGCCCGCGCTTCAGCTGGTAATTCCAGCGTGACCGCATCGCCACGTGCCTGATCGGCGTGGCAGGAAAGGCCCGGCATCGCCGGGCCTTTTTCGTGGGCGCTATCCAGGCACGGGGCCCGAGGGATAATGAGTCACTTCCATGGAGATGCCCGATGTCCCCAACCACCGATCTGCAGCAGCCTCGCCTCGGCTGTGGTGCCGTCATCCAGCGCGCCGACGGCGCGATCCTGCTGGTCCAGCGCGGGCGTCCGCCTGAGCAGGGGCATTGGGGGTTGCCGGGGGGCAAGGTCGATTGGATGGAAACCGTCGAACACGCGGTGATCCGTGAGGTGGAGGAAGAAACCGCACTTCAGGTGACGGTGGAGCGTCTGTTGTGCGTGGTCGATCATTTCGAGCCGGCGCTTGGCCAGCACTGGGTCGCCCCGGTGTATCTGGTGCGGGCGCAGGACACCACGATCGCGTCCGTGCAGGAGCCCGAGGCTCTGCTCGGGCTGGGGTGGTTCACCGCGGATGCACTGCCCGCGCCGCTGACGCTCTCTACGCGCAAGGCCCTGGAACACCTCTCGATCGCGCACTGAGTCCTCGCGCGCAGGGCGCTCAGCGTCGTGCCGCCGCCCCATCGCCGCGCGCCACGGCCTCCACTTCAGCCAGGCTGGTGACAGCGCAGTCGCCCGGCGTGGACATCGCCAGCGCGCCATGCGCGGCGCCCAGCTCCACCGCTGCCTGCTCGCCCTTGCCGCTGAGCAGGGCATGCACCACGCCGGCCACGAAGGCGTCGCCACCGCCGACACGGTCGAGCAGGTCTACTTCGCGTGCGGCGGAGACATACAGTTGCGACCGGGTGCGCAGCGCACCGGCCCAGCCGTGGCGGGCGGCGTTGGCGGCGTCGCGCAGCGTGAACGCCACCGCCTGCAGCGCCGGGAACTGCGTCATCGCGCGCACGGCGGCCGCCTCGGCCGGACCGACATCCATCGGTGTGTGGCGGCGACCGAGATCGCTCAGGTCCATGCCCAGGCATGCGGCGAACGAATACTCATCGCCGATCAACAGGTCGCACTCGGCCGCGATGGCGCAGTTGGCGTGACGCGCGGCATCCGGGTCGGGATGGCTGTTCCAGAGGCTGGCGCGGTAGTTGAGATCGTAGGAGACCGCCACGCCGTGCCGGCGCGCGGCCCGCACCGCGGTGATCGCGGTCTGCGCGCTGTGCTCGGACAGCGCGGCGAAGATCCCCCCGGTGTGCAGCCAGCGCACGCCGTGCTGCCCGAACAGCGCATCCCAGTCGAACGCCGCCGGCTGCAGCTGCGAGGCCGCCGAGTACGCGCGATCGGACATACCCAGCGGCGCACGCACCCCAAAGCCGCGCTCGGTGAAGTTCAGGCCCATCCGGGTGTTGCGGCCGATGCCATCGTAGTCGCGCCACACAATCTGGCTGGCATCCACCCCGCCGGCCTGGATCAGCTGCTGGGCGAGCAGGCCGAGCTCGTTGCGCGGCAGGGCGGTGAGCACCCCGGTGCGATGGGCGAAGGTGCTGCACAGGCCGCGGGCGACGTTGTACTCGCCGCCGCCTTCCCACACGGTGAACTGGCGCGCGCTGCGGATCCGGCCTTCGCCGGGATCGAAGCGCAGCATCACCTCGCCCAGCGCCAGTGCGTCCCAGCGCTGGCCGTTCTCGGCCGCAACCTGGAAGGTCTGGGCACTCATCGCGCCCGGCACCCGAGCAGCGCCAGATCGATGCCCGCGGCCATCCGCCGGTAGCCTTCATCGTTGGGATGCAGGTGGTCGCGGGTGATGTCCTCGGGCAGGTTCTCCGGGTGGGACGGATCGCGCAGGATCTGGTCGAAGTCGATCAGGCCATCGAAGCCGCTGCGCCCGCCGCGCATCCAGGTGTTGAGCGTGGTGCGGGTGGCGGCGGCGATCGGCTCGTACCGGTCCGAACCACCGAAGGGGGTGATCGTGGCAGCGATCGGGCGGATGCCGTTGCTGTGCAGGCGTTCGGCGATCTGCCGGTAGCCCAGCACCATGTCCTCGGCGTTGCGGCCGGCCACGGGCGGGGTCCCACCGTCGTGGCGGATGTCGTTGATGCCTTCGAACAGGATCACGCGGTCCACGTTCGGCAGCGCGATCACATCGCGGTCCAGCCGCGCCAGCGCGCTGTGGCTGCGGCCGTGATCCATCACCTTGTTGCCGCTGATGCCGGCGTTGACCACCACCACCTGGTCCGGGCACGCCTGCTGCAGACGGGCGGACAGCAGTGCGGGCCAGTCGCCGTTGCTGCCGCGGGTGGCAGTGGCGCCTTCGGTGATCGAGTCGCCCAGGGCGACCACCACCACCGGCTTGCTGGCGCGTTCGGCGAGCACGGCGGAGACCACATTCTGGCGGTAGGCGAGCTTGACCGCGTCGCCCACAGTAGCTGCGCGGCCATCGGCGATGCGCAGCGCGGTACGCCGCACGGCCGGCCGTGTGGCATCGGGGAAATACACGGTGAGCGAGACGTCGGCCAGCGCCGGCGCGGTGATCGCGACCGGGTCGCTGAGCAGCGCAGCGCCAACCGGCACCACGATCTCGCCACGCCCATTGAAGGTGACCGGCCTGGCCGCCGTGGCGGTGCCGGTGAGGTGGGCCGAGGCCCCGCCGATATGCAGCGGGGCCTGGCCGAGTTCATTGCTGATGCGGAAGCGCAGGGCGCGGGCCGAGCTGCCCAGGCGCATGTCCTGGCGCACGGTCTGGTTCGCGAACTGCACCGGGGCCTCGGGGGTGCCATCAAGACGGTCCGGCGCCGGCGAGGCGGTCCAGGCCGGCACCCAGACCTGGGCCTGGGCGGGCAGCGCCGCGGCGCTGGTGGCAAGTGCAAGAGAGAATGCAGTGATCCAGCGCAGCATGGCGGCCCTCCCAGGCGGTCAGCGGGTCAATCAGGAGAAGTAGGTGCCGCCATTGACGTCGACGTTGGCACCGGTGATGAAACCGGCTGCATCCGAGGCCAGGTACACCGCGGTATCGGCGGCTTCCTGCGGTCGGCCCTGGCGGCGCAGCGGCGTATTGCCGGCCACCGCGGTGCGCACTTCCGGCTTGGTGAATTCATCATGGAAGCGGGTGGCGATCATGCCGCAGCACAGCGCATTGACGCGGATGCCGCGCGGGCCCAGTTCCTTGGCCATGGCGCGGGTGAAGGTCATCACTGCAGCCTTGGCCGTGGCGTAGATCGCCGCGCCCGGTCCACCGCCATCGCGCCCGGCCTGCGAGGCGAAGTTCACGATCGCGCCGCCTTCGGGCATGTGCGGCACCACCGCATGCGTGGTCAGGTAGACCGAGCTCATGTTGAGGTCCATCACCTTGTGGAAGAACGCCTCGTCGATCTCGGCCAGCGGACGGCGCTGGACCATGCCACCGGCGACGTTCACCAGCACATCGATCTGCGGGCCGAACGCAGCCTGGGTCGCAGCGACCATCGCGGCCACGGCCTTGGCATCGGTGACATCGGCGCGATGCACGATCGCGGTGCCGCCGGCGGCTTCAACCTGTTTGAGGGTCTCCTGCGCGCTGGCCTCATCGTTGGCGTAGTTGATGCAGACCTTGGCACCGGCCGAGGCAAGCTTGAGCGAGATCTCGCGGCCGATGTCACGGCCGCCACCGGTGACGATGGCCACCTTGTCCTTGAATTGGGTCATGAAACACTCCTGTGATGCGTTGGGGGGAAAGGGAAGAAGAGGGCTCAGCGGCGCTCGACCGGGCCGTGGATTTTTTCCACGCGACCGGTGACCAGCCACAGCGCCAGCAGGGAGGCCGGCACCAGGGCCGCCACCAGGATGAAAATGGGTGCATAGGATTCGTGGGTCATCGCCGGCACCAGCCACGTGGTGATCAGCGTGCCGGCCACCGCGGCCATGCCGCCCAGGCCGGCGACCGAGCCGACCGATTTGCCACTGAAGATGTCGCCGGGCAGGGTCTGGATGTTGCCGATGGCGATCTGGAAGCCGAACAGCACGAAGGCGATGGTCACCACGGCCCAGACCGGATCGGTGGCCAGCACCGCGCCCAGCAGCGCCGGGGCCATGATCGCGCCGCCCAGGGTGATCACCACCTTGCGGGCCTTGTCCACGCTCCAGCCCGCGCCGATCAGGCGGCCGGACAACCAGCCGCCGCCAAGGCTGCCGATCATCGCGCCGACATACGGCACCCAGGCGAAGATGCCGATCTGCTTGATGTCGAAGCCGAAGGTGTCGGCCAGGTAGAGCGGCAGCCAGGACACGAACAGCCACCAGATCGGGTCCAGGAAGAACCGCGAGATCAGGATGCCCCAGGTCTGCCGATGGCCCAGCAGCTGGCGCATGCTGGGCACGTACTCGGGGACCGGCACGGCCGGTTGTTCGGTGGGCGCATCCAGGATCAACGCGCGCTCGGCGGCGCTCACCCACGGGTGCTTGTCCGGGCCGGCGCGGTAGATGATCAGCCACGGCAGCAGCCAGATGAAGCCGATCGCACCGATCAGGATGAAGGTGCCGCGCCAGCCCAGCCACAGGAACAGCACCGCGATCAGCGGTGCCGACACGATCGCCCCGATCGACGCGCCCGCATTGAACACGCCCTGCGCCAGCGCCCGCTCACGCGCCGGGAACCACTCGGCATTGGCCTTGACCGCACCCGGCCACGCGCCAGCTTCGCTGATGCCGAGCATGGCGCGCACGATGCTGAAGGACAGGATGGAGTGGGTGACCGAATGCAGCGCGATCGAGATCGACCACACCGCGATCGACAGCGCAAAGCCCAGCCGCGTGCCGATGATGTCGAACAGGCGGCCGAACACGAACTGGCCGGCGGCATAGAACAGCATGAAGACCGTGACCAGCAGCGCGTAGTCTTCCTTGGTCGCGCCGACGTCCTTGGAAATCTGCGGCCACATCACGGCCAGGGCGTTGCGGTCGATGTAGTTGATCACCGTGGCAATGGCGATCAGTGCCACGATCAGCCAACGGACATAGGTGCGGGCCTGGGTGGTGACCTTCATTTGCCGTCCTTGCCGGTGCGGGTGCCGGTATCGAAGCGCTTCCAGCCACCGTCCCAGCGCCAGCTGTGGCCGCCGCCGCTCACTTCATGCGATCCGCCCTTGGCCGGGTCATCGGCGATGCCCACGGCGAGCTGCTTGCCGCCGGCCAGGTCGAGCACCAGCACGTCTGCATCCTTGCCGCGGTAGTGGGTGAGGCGGTCGATGCGGCTGTTGGCGCCCCGCACGGTTTCGGCGGTGCCGTCGTACTGGCCGTGCGGTTCGAGCACGCCGTAGAACGTGGTGGCAGCCTGCCCATCCACCCGCTGCAGCAGCATCGGCTCACGGCGCAGGTTGAACGAAGGATCATTCGCGCCGCTCTCGCCGATCAACGCACGTGAGGGCGCGGTGCTGGCGAAACGGTAGGTATAGAAGCGGCCGTCCAGCAGCCAGGTCAGGCTGCGTGCGTCACGGGTCGGCTCGCTCGCCGCATCGATCCAGACGTGCTGGTAACCGTTGGCCTTGCCCAGCACCGGACGTGCGGCGAGCGCGGACTGGCTCTTGAAGCCCACGTCCATGATGTGACCGTTGAAGTGCAGCGGCAGGTCATAGCGCGCGGCCTTGCTGCCGGTGACGCGCAGCAGATCCAGTACCACCGGCTCGCCCAGCGAGGGGTGCGAGAGCAGCGCCTGGGTACGGGTGAAGCTGACCCCGTCGTAGGCACCCTCCATCCGTGCCGAAGCGATCTGGGTATCGTCACTGACCGCGAACAGCAGCGGCGTCGGTGCGAGTGGCTGGCCCTTCTTCCAGTCGCCGCCGAAGTGGCTCTGTTCGTTCACCACCAGCGTGTTGTGCGCGATGGTCTGCCGGGCCCAGCTGCTGTTCTCCGGCAGGTAGATGCCACCGGCCTTCGCCTCGATGTTGAGGAAGCGCGCCGCGCCGTAATCGGTGACCACGCGCTGGCCGTTGTCGTAGAACAACCAGTTGAGCTTGTCGAAGTGGCCGTGGCCCATGCCCTGCTTGGTGTTCTTCATCACCAGCGCCTGGCCGTTCTCGCCCCCCATGCGCAGGATCGCCAGTGCGCCTTCGGTGCCGTCCGGGCCATCGCGCAGCAGGGTCGGTACGAAGGCAAACGGCTTGGCCTTGTTCTCCGCCAGCGCCTGGGCCACCTGCAGGCCTTCGGGCGAGAGCAGCACGCGCTTCTGTGTTTTGGCGACCGACAGCAGGCGTGCATCACCGGTCTGCGCGTAGGCGATATCGATGCCAGCCACCAGTTCCTCGGTGTCCAGGCCCTTGTCGAGAATGGCGTCGTTGATCGGGAAGAAGTAGCCGCCGTAGCTGCTCTGCACCAGCGCATCGACCGCCTTGAGCAGCACGCCGTCGCGGCGCTTGAAGATGCCGCGTTGCGGTTCGTTGCGCTCGATGGCGTTGGCGAACAGGATGAACGGGGCCAGTGCATAGCGCTGGTAGTACGGGCCTTCTTCGTAATACCCGTCCGGCGAGAACAGCTGATCAACCTGTTTCAGGAAGCCGGCACTGCCATCGCGCTTGCTGCCCTGCAACGCCTTGTCGACGTAGTTGGTGTCGCGCAGCACGTAGCCGGTCATGCCCACCGCAGCGACCGCCCAGGTGGCGTGGTTGTGGATCTTGTCGAAGTTCTCCGGCGTGCCGGACAGGAAGTCGGCCATCGCGCGGAACACGTTGTCGTCGATCGTCTTGCGGTCGGCCTCACTGAGCGTGTCGCGGATCGCGTCGTAGCCCTGCGCCGCGCTGACCAGCCACACCGAATCGTTGAGGGTCTGCCAGAACAGCCGGCCGGGAATCTGGCCGCGGCCCTGCGGGTGCGCGCCCAGGCCCGGGTAGAGCTTGGCGTAGCCCAGCAGCAGGTCGCGGGCGAAGGTGGCATAGGCCTTGTCGCCGGTCAGCCGATACAGCGCGCCGGCGGCCTGGATGGCCTGGTAATTGCGCTTGTGCTGTTCGTGCGTGTAACCGCCGCCCTTGTCCTTGGGCACCGGCACGTCGATGCCGGCCTTCATCATCGCGCGCACGCGCTGTTCGGCACGCTGCTGTTCCTTGGCGAACAGTGGCGAGCGCGCACCCTCGGCACGCATCTGCGTCCACTGCGCGGCGGTGACCAGCACCGGTGCGGTGGCGGACGCCGCGGGCGCCTGCCGGGCGGCGGGTGCGGCCTGCGCAGCGGGCAACGCGGCCCCGCCAAGCGTGGCGGCGAGCAGCAGCATCAGGGGCGGGGCGTGATTCATGGCAGGGCCTCAACAGGGGTATCGGACAGCAACGGCGCGGTGGCCGTCAGCGGGTTGTCGCCCATGCGCAGGGTCGGTTCCCCGACGCGATGGCTGAAACGGATGCGGCCGCTGCGGTCGAAGCGGTTGTCGCGGATGCTGGCGAACTGCACGCCATGCAGGCGCAGGCTGGTGTCATCGGCCAGCCCTGCCTGCTCGAACTGGTTGCCGTGCACCTGCAGCGCCGGACCGAAGGTGCTTTCGTCGGTGCCGCCGCGATACAGGTTCACCACCGGCCCGCCGATGCGGCGGAACGTGGAGTCCAGCAGATCCACCTGCTCGGCGTTGTAGGTGCCCAGGTCATCGGTCTCGGCGGCCGCGGCGATCACGCTGCCGGTGATGTCCTCCACCGTGACGTGGGTCAGTGCGATCCGCGCGGCCAGGCTGCCCTTGCCGGTGGCGATCACATCGAAGGCCTTGTTGGCGGTCAGCCCGTGTACGCGGCTGTCCTCGATGCGCAGCGTGTAGTTGAAGGCCTGGCTGCCCGGCGGCACGCGGATCACCGCATTGCCGGCGGCATCCGGGGCGAGCGCGCCGTCGATATCCAGCCGCGCCAGGCGCAACGAACCGCGCGCGCCGATCTCGAACAGGCTCGGCCGCGAGAACTGCACGCTGGCCTGGCCACGTGCGGGGCCGACCACGCTGAGCGGATGGTCCACCGCCAGCACCTGGCTCACGGTGTAGCGGCCGCGCTGCAGCTGCAGCCGGTCGCCCGGGGCGCTGGCGGCCACGGCGGCGGTGAGGGTGTCCTCGCCCGGTGCGACCCTGCGCACCGCGCCGCTGTCCAAGGCGGTGGTCGGCAGCGTCTTGGGGTACCAGTCCACGCCGACCTGGTCGCGGGCAATCGGGGTCAGATCGCGCGGGGCACCGGCATCGATGGCGGCGGTGGGGTAGAGCAGGCCGTTGGCCGCGCGCTGCAGGGTCAGGGTCTGGCCGCTGACACCACCAGGAAAGCCGGCAGACGCGGCAGGGCTCTGCACATTGCCCGCGAAGCTGATGCCGGAGAGATCGCCCTGCGTGCGCAGCAGCTCGCGGTGTCCATCGCCGATGAACAGGTTGCCGGCGATGCGGCTGTTCACTGGCATCGCGTTGCGCTCCTCATCCAGCCCCGCGCCCAGCAACAGCGTGCCGACCTGGATGAAGCTGTTGCGTTCGATCACCGCGTGATCGATCTGCTCGTAGCGGTTCAACGGCGCGTTGTGGGTACCGGCCATCACGCTCAAGGCCGCGGCGAAATTGTCGCCGGCGATGCCTTCGAAGTAGTTGTCGCGTACCGTCTGGTTGCGGTTGATCACGCGTACGCCGCCGGTATGCGCCTTGCTATGGCCGAGGAACACATTGCGTTCGACCCGGTTGCCATGGCCGTGACGCAGTACCAGTGAGCCGCGCGAGTCCTGGAAGACGTTGCCGCGGTACGTGTTGCCGCCGGACTTGTTGGAGACGATCTCCACCTCGCCATCGCACTGCTCGAACCAGTTGTTCTCCACCACGGTGCGCGAATCGGACTGCGAATCGTGGCTGGTGCCGATGCGCATCGTCTCGCCGCCGTTGGAACCGAGGTTGGGGCGCGGGCCGAACCAGTTGTGGTCGATGCGGTGCTGGTTGTCCAGGCCGCTGGTGGCGTTGCGCACCACCACCAGGGTGGTGCCCGCATTGGTCTTGCCGACCAGCTGGTTGTGGTCGAAGCGGTTGTGCTGGCCGTACAGCGCCACCCAGTGATCGGACTGCTGGCGATCCGGCTTGTTGTAGCGGTCGATCACGATCCCGGTCACCCGGCTGTGGTTGGCCCACTCACTGGCTGACCGCCGGAATGACACCACTTCGCCACCCGGCGCCCAACCATCGCGGAAGACGAGGTTGGAGACCTCCAAGTGCTCACCGGCCAGACGCAGCTGGGACTGGCCGCTGAGAATCACCTTGCCGGGGGTCTGCGCCGTCAACTTAATTGGTTGACCAATTTTTCCGGTTCCCCGGAAAAGCAGGTCCACGTCGCGCCAGACGCCGTCCGCCAGGATCACCGTATCGCCGGGGGCGAGGGCGCGTACGGCGGTGGCATAGGCAGCAGCGTCGCGCACCAGATAATCGGCCGCCACGGCAGGGAATGCCGCCAGGGACAGGCTCAACAGCAAGGCCTTGGCCATAGGACGCCGCGCCAACGGCGCATGCGAGTGTTGCAAAGTCACGGGCTTACCCTCCCAGATGAACCGTGGCGACTGACGCGAGCCACGATCCTAACAGGTTGCCGTGCGCGAACGTCAACCACGATCACATACCACTTTAGGTGCATGTGGTATGTGGTTTGCGCATTTTTCTGCTGCGTCCGCACATTAATTCCATGCAAAGTGGTCTGGACGGTGGTGCGGGGTAGACTTTAGTACCAATTCATTGACATTGGTTCATCAGTCGTGAATCTTCCGGATCGAATCCGTGTAATCGGACGATCCATCCTGGGAGGGAGATCACGATGTTGCATGACCGCCGTACGGCCTCACCACGAGGCCTCCGCCGCACCGCGCTGCACAGCGCGCTGTTCTATGCCCTGTGTGCCACCGCGGCCCTGCCGCTGGCCCACGCACAGGACGCCGATGCACCGGCCTCGCCGCCGGGGCAAGCCACCACGCTGGATCAGGTCCAGGTGACCGGCATCCGCGGCACCATCCAGACCTCGATCGACAAGAAGCGCGAGGAAACCGTGGTCTCCGATGTGCTGGCCGCCGACGACATCGGTGATCTGCCGGCGCTGTCGATCGGTGAAGCGATCGAAACGATCACTGGTGCCTCCACCCACCGCGAAAAGGGCGGTGCGTCGGAAATCTCGATCCGTGGCCTGGGCCCGTTCCTCGGTTCGTCCACCTTCAATGGCCGCGAGGCCACCAACGGCAGTGGCGACCGCTCGGTGAACTTCAACCAGTTCCCGTCCGAGCTGATCAACACTGTGGCGATCTACAAGACCCAGCGCGCCGACTTCGTCGAAGGTGGCGTGGCGGGCACGATCAACATGGAGACGGTCAAACCACTGGAGTACGGCAAGCGCACGTTCCAGCTCGATGGCCGGGGCACCTGGCAGGACTACGATGACCGTCTGAAGGACAAGGACGGCGTCGGCTGGCGCGGTACCGCCAGCTACATCGACCAGTTCGACATGGGCAACGCCGGCAAGCTCGGTGTCTCCATCGGCGTGCAGGCGCTGGAAGGCAGCAACCCGGAAGAGATGTTCTCCAGCAGCTCCACCTGGGTGGCCTGCGATGGCCGTGAAGTGGTTGGCGCAACGCGCAACTGCACCCAGGTCAACGGCAACCAGGTCGCCAACGGCGTGCCGTATTACCTGGTGCCCAGCAGCCGCATCTACCGCCAGTTCATCGAGCACGACAAGCGCGATTCGCAGTTCGCCGCACTCCAGTGGCGGCCCAGCGATACGGTGGAAGTGAACCTGGATTACCAGCACTCCAAGCGCGATTACACCGAAGACCGCTCGGATCTGTCGCTGTCCTCGATGATGCGCAACCTCAACAACCGCGTCGTCACCGACGATGGCGCGCTGCTGCACCACACCGGCAGCACCACGGTCGATTCCACCGGCAATTTCCTGGAGCGCCAGGAGGAATACACCGGCGGCGGGCTCAACGTGATCTTCCGGCCGAGCCCGGCGTGGACGCTGTCCACCGATCTGTCCTACTCCAACACCGAGCGCGATCAGATCGAACGCAGCACCCGCCTGCGTGCCGGCCGCACCGACGTCAACGGCAGGCCGGTCGGCGGCATCAAGAACACCCGCTACGTCGATTACACCTATGACTACAGCGGTGATGTGCCGAGCATTTACCTGGATCCGGCGTTCGATGTGAACAACCCGGACAACTTCACCGATTCGGCGCTGGTGCGTCGACGTCAGCAGCACCGCGAGCACACCATCCGTGCCGGCCGCTTCGATGCCACGTTCACCCCGGAAAGCGGCTTCTTCACCGCGATCAAGGGGGGCCTGCGCCGCTCCGAGGCGACATACACCGATTACACCGACACCGTGGATGTCACCACCACCAATGTCGCCGCGATCCGCGCTGCCAACCTGGCCTGCCGCCAGGCGTTCCCGCAGGACGATTTCCTGGCCAACGCCAGTGGCAACACCATCGACCAGTGGGCCAGCTTCGACAGCCGCTGCCTGTTCAAGGCCTTCACCGGCGTGGACGATACCGGGCTGAGCGCGGACCTGCGCAACCCGGCCAACAACGATGTCACCGAGAAAACCAGCGCGCTGTACCTGATGGGCGATTACAGCGCCGAATGGTTCGGCCTGCCGGTGACCGGCAACATCGGCGTGCGGGGTGTGCGCACCGAGGTGCGCTCGGTCGGGCTGCGCAGCGGCCTGGATGTGATCAACAATCCCGACGGCACCGTGACCCTGGAGCCCACCGGCGATTTCACCTCGCAGGTGCTCAAGTCCAGCAATACCGAATGGCTGCCCAGCTTCAACGCGGCCTTCGAACTGCGCCCGGACCTGCTGCTGCGCGTGGGCGCGTATCGGGCGATGTCGCGTCCGGACCTGGCCGCTGAAGGCTTTGGCCGCACCTTCAACCTGGGCGAGGTGGATACCGAGTTCAACAGCGTGGGCGATGCGCTGCGCAGCATCACCGCCACCGGCAACCCGCGCGCCAAGCCGTTGATGTCGTGGAACGGCGACCTCTCGCTGGAGTGGTATGCCAACGAAGACACCATGTTGTCCGGTGCGCTGTACTACAAGCAGTTCAACGGCGGCTCGATGCCGGTGATCGTCAACGAATCATTCGATATCGATGGCCAGAGCGTGACCGTGCCGGTGGAGCAGTTGGCCACCAGCGACCAGAAGAGCGATCTGTTCGGCGTGGAGTTCACCGCCTCGCACAGTTTCTCCTACCTGCCGGGGATCTTCTCCGGACTGGGCGTGAAGGCCAGCTACAACTACGCCGATTCCAACTTCAAGACCGAAGACCTGCGCCTGGGCGAGTCCACCGACCCCTCGACCGGCGTGGTGACCCCGGGTATCGTCGAGCCGGCCAATATCTTCGGGTTGTCCAAGCATGTGGCGTCGGCACAGGTGTACTGGGGCCTGGGCAAGCTCGATCTGCAGGCGATCTACAAGTACCGCTCCGACTATTACCAGCAGTTTGTCGGCGACCCGTCGCAGAACCGCTATGTGCGGGACAATGGCTCGCTGGACTTCCGCGCCACCTACAAAGTGAACAAGCACTTGTCGTTGTCGCTGTCGGCCAGCAACCTCACCGATGAGCCGCGGGTGTCGGATATGCCCATCCTCGGCAGCTTCCGCGAGTACACCACGTACGGGCGGCGGTATTATCTGGGGGTGCGCTACCGCTTCTGAGGTCAGTGGCGCGGTTTTCCCGACCGCGCCGCTCTCTGAAGGCGCGGTCGCGTGTCGGTCCCCAGCCACCTGTCAGCAGGCCTTTGATGATGTCCGAACCCCGTCTGTACCAGTCCATTGCTGCCGAAATCGTCGCGCTGATCGAGAAGGGTGAATTCCCGCCGGGCTCGCGCCTGCCGGGCGAGCGCGACCTGGCCGAACGCCTGGGCGTGAGCCGGGTGACGGTGCGCGAGGCGGAAATCGCGCTGGAAGCGCAGGGCCTGATCACCATCAAGACCGGCTCCGGCGTTTACGTGAAGGCCAAGCCGTCGCAGGCGCCGGGCGCACTGCCCGACGTCTCGGCGTTCGACCTGACCGCGGCACGTGCGGTGATCGAGGCCGAGGCCGCCGCGATGGCGGCCAGCCGCATCACCGATGCCGAACTGGAGGACCTGGCCGGCCTGATCGCGGCCATGGTCGACCCGAATTCGGGCGAGGCGGCGGCCAGCGAGGCGGATCGTCAGTTCCACCTGTCGATCGCGCGGATCGCCGGCAACCCGGTGGTGGAGCACTGCGTGCAGCTGATCTGGCGGATGCGCAACGAGCTGCCGCGGGTCAAGCAGGTCTACGCCAACGTCTGCCACAACGACGATGACACCCGCGACGAGGAACACACCCGGATTCTGGATGCACTGCGCCAACGCGACCCGGCAGCGGCGCGGTCGGCCATGCGCAACCACTTCCAGCGGCTGTTCGAATCGATGCTGGAAGCCACCGAGAATGAAGCGCTGGCCGAAATCCGCCGGCGTACCCAGCAGGACCGCGAACGCTTCATGGCCGCGACCGGGCACTGAGCCCGGCGCGTACCCGCGGGCTTACTCGCCCTGGTACTGCTTTTCTTCGACCAGCTGCGAGCCGGCGATGCGGTTGATCTCGTTCTTGACTTTGACCCGCTCGCCATTGGTGCCATAGACACCGCGCGCCAGCTGGATGAAGGCATCGTCGAACACCTGCGCTGCTTCCTTGTCGCGCAGCTGATCCTGGATCTCCCACATGCGCTCGTTGATTGCCTTGAGCTGCGTCTTCAACGCCTCCAGCCCCGGCTGGGCGCTTACCTGCTGCTGCCACAGCGGCCAGAGGCCCTCGAGTTCCTTGCGGACGTTGGCGTTCTTGCCCGCATCGGCGATGCGTTCGGCCTTGATTTCCAGGATGGTGATCTTGTCGATCAGCTCGCCAATCGATACCGGGGTCAGGATCGCGTCCACGCCATTACTCGCAACAGGTCAGAGCGGCCATGATACCGCGCACCTCCGGGCACCACCCTGACGCAGGATTTACAGAAACGTTGCGCCGATCGCCCGGGTACGCCATGGCGGCGTTACGCCCCGCCTGACGACACTGTCGCTCTCGACGGCGCGGCCGTCATCTGGAGCAGGGCACGTGGTGGGTAAACCTTTGAAACAGCGCCTGCGCTGCGGCGCGGTGCTGGTGGGGCTGGTCATGAGTGGTGCGGCCGCGGCCGCGGTGGAGGGCAATGCGACGCTGACCTCGGACTACGTCTGGCGCGGCAGCTCCCAGAGCGACGGCGATCCGGCCGCGCAGGCCGGCGTGAAGCTCGGTACGGCCACCGGCTGGTATGCCTCGGCGTGGGGCTCGGGCGTCTCGTTCCGCCCGGACAACGGCGCGCGCAGCGAATTCGATCTCATCGCCGGCTGGAGCGGCGCGGTGACGCCGGACTGGAGCGTGGACGTCAATCTGACCCGCTACCTGTATCCCTCGACCACCGTCGATCTGGACTGGACCGAGCTCAACGGCACGGTGACCTGGCGGCAACGCGCGTGGCTGCAGGTCGGCGTCTCCGACAACGCGTTGGCCGGTGGCCACGGCGGCACCTATGCGCAGCTCGGCGCGCGTCTGCCGCTGGGCGGGCAGTGGCGCATCGAGGGCGCGGTGGGCCATTACTGGCTGGACAGCGCGCAGGCCGAGGATTACCTGCACGGCCAGCTCAGCCTGGTGTGGCGGGTGCACGGGCCGTGGGAGCTGCGGGTGACCGGGCATGACACCGGCGGTGCCGCGAAGCAGCTGTTCCCGGGCAACGCGGGATCGCGCGTCGAGGTCGCGGTACAAACCGCCTTCTAACGTAGGGTCAACCCGGGTAGAGCCGACCGTTGGTCGGCTGCCCCAGGCGGTAGAGCCGACCGTTGGTCGGCTGCCCCAGGCGGCGCGCAATGCAGCCGACCAACGGTTGGCTCTACCGGCGTACCACCGCCACCGCCCACACCGCCATCGCCACCAGCGCGACGCCCGCACCGGTGACGCACACACCGGTCCAGCCGAAGCGATCAAACACCTGCGCCGAGACCAGTGAGCCCAGCGAGCCACCGATGAAATAGCCGGTCATGTAGCCGGCATTGAGCCGGTTGCGTGCTTCCGGGCGCAGTGCATACACCACGTTCTGGTTGCTCACATGCAACAACTGCGCAGCCAGATCGAGCACGATCACGCCCAGCACCAGTGCGATCAGCGAGTGCGTGGAGAAGCCCAGTGGCAGCCACGACGCGGCCAGCAGCACCAGCGCCACGGTGGTGGCCAACGCGGCCTTGCCACGGTCGGCCATGCGTCCGGCCACACCGGCGGCCAGCGTGCCGGCCGCACCCACCAGCCCGAACAGACCGATCGTCGCATCGCTGTAGCCATACGGTTCGGCCGCAAGCAGGAACGCCAACGGCGTCCAGAAGATCGCGAACATCGCAAAGCTCAACGCGCCCAGCACGGTGCGCAGGCGGAACACCGGTTCCTGCGCGAACAGCGTGCCGATCGAGCGCAGCAGCTGCAGATAGCCCAGCCCGGCGGTCTGATGGAAGCGCGGCAGATGCCGATAGAGCATGCCCGTGGTCAGCACCAGCGCCGCCGCGGCGATCCAGTACACGGTGCGCCAATCGCCCAGCGAGGACAGCGCCCCGGCTACCGTGCGCGCCAGCAGGATGCCGAGCAGCAGGCCGCTCATCACCGTGCCGACCACCTGGCCACGCTCTTCCGGCCGCGCCAGCGTCGCCGCGAACGGCACCAGCACCTGTGCCACCACCGAGAACAGGCCGGTCAGCGCGGTGCCCACCAGCAGCCACACGAACTGATGGCTGAGCGCGCTCAGCACCAGGCCCGCCGCCGACAGCAGCGACATCACCACGATCAGCCGGCGCCGTTCGAACAGATCGCCCAGCGGCACCAGCAGGATCAGGCCCGCCGCATAGCTCAGCTGGGCCACGGTCACCACCGTACCGGCACGCGCGAAGGACACCCCGAACTGCCCGGCGATGGTGTGCAGCAGCGGCTGCGCGTAATAGTTGCTGGCCACGGCCACACCGGTGGCGAAGGCCATCAGCAGGACCTGCCAGCGGCTGAGGGGCGAGGGCACGTCGTGGGTCATGACGGGCTCCAGGAAAGAAGGGGCGCCAGTGTCCGCCCGATCGGTAAATGAGGGAAATGAATAGTTATCATCCGATGCATCTGAAAATGAGATGGCACGATGAACCTCAAGCAGCTCGAGTTCGCGGTGGCGCTGGCCGAGGAAGGCAACTTCACCCGAGCCGCGCAGCGCTGTCACGTCGTGCAGTCGGCGCTGAGCCACCAGATCGCCCATCTCGAAGACGAACTGCAGGCCACGCTGTTCGAGCGCCTGCCGCGTCAGGTCAGGGTAACGCCCGCCGGTGAAGCACTGTTGACGCACGCACGCCAGGTGCTGGCGTCACTGCGGCATCTGCGCGATGACGTCGCCGCCGTCGGTGGCCAGGTGCGCGGCATCCTGCACATCGGCCAGATCACCTCATTGACCGCGGTGGATCTGGTCGCTTGCCTGGCGGCCTTTCACCAGCGCTATCCGCAGGTCGAGTTCCGCCTGCGCATGGACAAGAGCGAAGTGCTGATGGCCGACGTGCGCGAGCGGCGGCTGGATGTGGCGCTGGTCGGCCTGTCGCCGGGGACCCCGATCGAGGGCGCCCAGCACCGATTGCTGGCCGAGGAGGCGATGGTCGCCGTGCTGCCGCCGGCGCATCCATTGGCGACGCGCAGACGACTCTCGCTGGCGACGCTGGCCGAGCTGCCGCTGGTGGATTTCCCGCAGGGCAGTGGGGCCCGTCGGCAGACGGACGAGGCCTTCGCCGCCGCCGGACTGCCCCATCGGGTGCCGTTCGAGATCAATCACATGGCGCTGGTCGAGCGCTTCGTGCAGCAGGGTCTGGCGGTCGGCATCGTGCCGCAGGCGATCGCTGCCGGTTTCAGCGGCGTTGCCTGTGTGGCAATCCAGGGTGCACCGACCCGGCGGGTTCATGCGGTCTGGTCGCACCTGCCCACGCCGGCGGCGCGGGCCTTCATGGCGGAACTGCTGCAGCACGTGGCCCCGGCACCGGAGCCACGCACCAAGGCCTCACTCAGGCGCCGCGCACGCGCAGGGTCAGGCCCTTGAGGAAATTGCGCAGCATCTGGTCACCGCAGGCGCGGTAGTTCTTGTGGTCCGGCTGACGGAACAGCGCGGACAGTTCCGGCTTGGAGACCGAGAAACCGGCGGCGTCGAACACCTCGTGCATGTCCACGTCCTTCAGCTGGAAGGCGACGCGCAGCTTCTTCAGCACCAGGTTGTTGGTGATGCGCTTTTCCACCGGGCGGACCGGCTGGCTCTCGTCGCGGCCACGGAAATGTACGATCAGGCCATCCAGGAAATGCGCCAGGGTGCGGTCGTCGCAGGGCACGAAGCCTTCTTCGTCTTCCTTGCGCAGCCAGCCGGCCACATCGGCCTTGTCGACCACGAAGGCCGGATCGGCCAGGGCACAGGTGTCGGCGATCATGCCGTCGCTGAGGTCGAGCATGTAGCGGATGCTGCGCAGTACATCGTTGTTGATCATGGGACGTCCAATACCGCCGGCGCGGCTGCGCGGCTGGCGGCCATTTTACCCCGTGCCGGGCGCGCCGCCGGCTGCGACCGGTGGTCGCTGTCATCTGGCTGCCATGAAAGTGAAGCACAGTGCCGCGATCAGGCATCGACAGGCAGTGGAGCAGGCAATGCGCAGGTGGCAGGTACTCGGGTGTGTGGGCATGTTGCTGGCGGGGCAGGCTGGGGCGCAGGTTCCGTATGTGGCGCTGGAGCAGCGGCTGGATCCGCAGGCGCTGGCCGAGGTCGGGCTGACCCCGGCCCAGCTGCAGACGCTGAACCGCCTGCTGCGCCAAGCCGAGGCCGAGGCCCCGGCGCCGGCACCCCTGTTCCCCGGGCTGGACGACGGCCCCATCACCGCCAAGGTCACCGGCGAGGTGGGCGGCTGGGCCCCCGGCACCGTGTTCACCCTCGACAACGGCCAGCAGTGGCAGGTGCTCAAGGGCGAGATGACGCTCAAGACCGCCCGCAGCAACCCCGAGATCGTGGTGGTGCCGGGCATCGCCGGCCGCTGGTTCCTGCAGGTGGATGAAGACCTGCCCAAGGCACGGGTGTTCCGCATCCGCTGAGACGAAGGCGCGCAGGACCGGGTAGCAGAGCAGCGCACGGCGCTGCACCGGGCGGGCATCGGTGCGAAAATGGTCGGGATCTCCACGGAGTACCTCGATGACCCGTACCGCTCTGATTACCGGCGCCACCTCCGGCTTTGGCGCCGCCGCTGTCCACCGTTTCGCCCAGGCCGGCTGGCGCGTGATCGCCACCGGTCGCCGTGCCGAGCGCCTGCAGCCGCTGGTCGATGCCTACGGTCCCGAGCGCGTGCATGCCGCGGTGTTCGACGTGCGCGACAGCGTGGCGATGGAAGCGGCACTGGCCGCCCTGCCGGCCGGGTTCGCCGACATCGACCTGCTGGTCAACAACGCCGGGCTGGCCCAGGGCACCGCCCCGGCCCAGAGCGCCTCGCTGGAGGACTGGCGCACCATGATCGACACCAACGTCACCGCCCTGGTGACGCTGACCCATCGCCTGTTGCCGCAGCTGGTCGCGCGCAAGGGCGCGATCATCAACATCAGCTCGGTTGCCGGCGTGTACCCGTACCCGGGCGGCAACGCCTACGGCGGCACCAAGGCCTTCGTCAGCCAGTTCTCGCTGGGCCTGCGCTCGGACCTGCACGGCAGCGGCGTGCGTGTGACGACGATCGAACCGGGCATGGCTGAAACCGAGTTCACCGTGGTCCGCACCCATGGCGACCAGGCCGCTTCGGACAAGCTCTACACCGGCGCCAACCCGATGACCGCCGAGGACATCGCCGAGCAGATCTTCTGGGTCGCCTCGCTGCCGGCGCACCTGAACATCAATCGCCTCGAAGTGATGCCGGTCAGCCAGTCGTTCGCCGGCTTCCAGGTCGCGCGCGACTGATCCAAGGGCATCGCTGGCCAACACCTCGGCCGCACGCCCGAACGGGCCAACACCTCGGCCGCACGCCCGAAACCGGTAGAGCCGACCGTTGGTCGGCTGCCCTTGGCGCATACCCACCGCTGACGGCAGCCGACCAACGGTCGGCTCTACCTGCATCCTGGCAGCCGACCAACGGTCGGCTCTACCTGCATCCTGGCAGCCGACCAACGGTCGGCTCTACCTCAGGCGGCCGTCCACACCGCCAGCTCATACCCATCCGGATCGCGGAAATGAAACCGACGGCCGCCCGGGAAATCAAACGCGGCCCGGCAGATTGCCGCGCCGGCCGCCTGCAGCCGCTGCTGCGTGGCGACCAGGTCATCGGCATACAGAATCACCAGGGGTCCGCCCGGTTGCACCGCTTCGCCGGTGGTGAACCCACCGGTCAGGCGTCCATCGCTGAACTCGGTGTAGGCCGGGCCGTAATCGGTGAACGTCCAGCCGAAGACCTCAGCGTAGAACGCCTTGCTGCGCGCGATGTCGGTGACATTGAATTCGATGTTGTCGATGCGGCGATCGTTGCCGTGTGCGGTGCTCATGGGCGCTTCTCGTGGAAAGGAGCCCCAGCATCGCCACTGCGGCCGCGCCGGTCTTGAACAAAACGGCCAGTCAGCCACGCCACTGCGCGCACAACGCCGCCGCCCCGATCCCTGCCAGCGCCCGCACCTCGCGGCTCAGGTGCGACTGGTCGGCGTAGCCCACCTCCGCCGCCAACCCCGCCAGCCCCTCTCCCGGTCTCGCCCGGGCCAGCGTCAGGAACCGCTGCAGCCGCAGAATCCGCTCCAGCATCTTCGGTCCATAGCCGAACTGCTCATGGCACAACCGGCGCAGGCTGCGCGTGCTTATGTGCAGCCCCGAACCGATCGCGGCCAGATCATGACCACCGGCCCGCACCTGCCCGAACACCCGCGCCGCCACCGCGTGGCGGCTACCGGTAGAGCGGGGCAACCCAGCCAGCGCCTGCGCGAACAACCGCTGCCGCGCATCGCCATCGCCCACGTCATTCAACCGCGCCGCCAACTGCCGCGCCTGGGGTCCCAGCACCGCATCCAGCTCCACGGCGGTGCCCACCAGTTCGTCCAGCGGCACCCCCAGCCACGCCCGCGCCGCGCCGGGCTGGAAGCGCGCGCCCAACACCTGCGCGCCGGGCATCAACTGCGGGTGGGCGGCCACCACATCCGGGCCCACCGCATACAGCCGCCCCTCGCGCCACAGGATATCCACGCAGCCATCAGGCAGCACCGCAACCTCACCGCTATGGCCCACCGGCAGATCGCTGCGCCACAGCTGCCCGAAACAGCCCTGCAACGGAGCAGGTGCCGCCCATTCGCGGTAGCGACCGGTCGCACCGGCAACGCCGGGAAGGTCATCAGAATCGGGGCGGGAAGACATGCAGGGACGATAACCCGTCGAGCCGACCGTGGGTCGGCTGCTCTGGGCGATCAAAAAAAACGCCGGGCAATGCCCGGCGTTCCTGTATACGTTGCAGCGCGCCTTACTGCGCCTTGATCGCCATCGCCTGCAGCCCCGTCCCATCCAGCTTCTGCTTGGCTTCGGCCAGCTCGCCCGCGCTGCCATACGGCCCCATGCGCACGCGGTACACCGTCTTGCCGTTGATCTGGGCCGATTCCACGCGCGCGGCCAGGCCGATCATCGCCAGCTTGGCCTTGGTCGCCTCGGCGTCGCCGGAGGCACCAAACGCACCGGCCTGCAGGATGTAACGCACGTTGCCCGCGGCCGGCGCTGCGGTTGCAGCGCCGGCAGCCGGGGCGGTGGCGGCCGCTGCATCCGGCTTCGGCGCGGTGGCCACCGTGGCCGGTGCCGATGCCGCCGGTGCCGGGGTGGCGGCCGGACGTTCGTTCACCGGCGCTGGCAACGCAGCGGTACTGACCGGCGCAGGCGTGGTGGTCGCGGCGGTGCTGGTCGGCGCCGGTGCCGGCGGCAACGGACGGCCTTCCAGCGCCGCCTGCGCGCGCTGCGCATCGGCCTTGGCGCGGCGCTGATCTTCGGCGCGTGCGCTGGCGGCCAGCTCGGCATCGGACATTTCCACTTCCTTGCCGGGCAGCAGGGTGTAGAAGTCGTACTGCGTCGCCGCCGGCTTGGCCGGTTCGGCAGGCTTGGCGGCGCCGGGCTTGGGCAGCTCGGTGCCGACGTCCGTATCGGCGTCGCTCACCGGGGCCGGCTGGGCGTTCGGGTCCGGCTGCGGGCCGACCCGCAGGAAGCCATCACCGTCGTTCTTGAACAGGTTCGGTGCCGCCAGGAACACCACGGCCGCAATCGCGACACCCGCGACCAGCCACACCCATCCCGGGGTGCCCTGGTTGCTGTTGCGCCGTGCCTGGCTCTTGCCGCGTCGTGCTGCCATTTACTGCTTCTCCACTGCTTACATTTTTTCCGGGGCGGAAACGCCCAGGATGTTCAGACCATTGGCCAGGACCTGGCGCGCGGCGCAGGCCAGCGTCAGCTTGGCATTGCGTTCGCTTTCGTCGGCCACCAGTACCTGCGTGCCGTGATACCACGTGTGGAAGGCGTGCGCCAATTCACGCAGGTACTGCGCGATCAGGTGCGGTTCCAGCGCCAGGCCGGCCGCTTCAACGACTTCCGGGAAGCGCGACATTTCCACCATCAGCCACAGCGACGCCTCATCGCCGAGCGAGGACAGCCCGGTCAGCCCTTCGGCCGGCGTGTAGCTCAGCTTCTTCTCCTGCGCCTGGCGCAGCAGGCTGCACACCCGCGCATGCGCGTACTGCACGTAGAACACCGGATTGTCGTTGCTCTGCTGGCGGGCCAGATCGATATCGAAGGTCAGCTGCGAATCGGGCTTGCGCGCGATCAGGAACCAGCGGGTGGCATCGCGGCCGGCCTCTTCGATCAGGTCGCGCAGGGTCAGGTAGCTGCCGGCACGCTTGGACAGCTTCACTTCCTCGCCGCCGCGCATCACCGTCACCATCTGGTGCAGCACGTATTCCGGCCAGCCCTTCGGGATGCCGACGTCCAGCGCCTGCAGGCCGGCACGCACGCGCGCCAGCGAACCGTGGTGGTCCGCGCCCAGCTCGGTGATCGCGCGCTCGTAGCCGCGCTGCCACTTGGAGAGGTGATAGGCCACATCCGGCAGGAAGTAGGTGTAGGTGCCGTCGGACTTGCGCATCACGCGGTCCTTGTCGTCACCGAAGTCGGTCGAGCGCAGCCACAGCGCGCCGCCTTCCTCATACGTATGGCCGGCCGCGTTGAGCTGGGCGACGGTCTCTTCGACCTTGCCGTCCTTGTACAGCGAGCTTTCCAGGAAGTAGATGTCGAAGTCCACGCCGAACGCGGCCAGGTCCTGGTTCTGCTCGTTGCGCAGGTAGGCCACCGCGAAGCGACGGATCGCATCGAGATTGTCCGGGTCGCGCTCGCCGACCACCGAGTGGCCTTCCAGCTCCACCGTGGCGCCGGCCAGATAGGCCTTGGCCACATCCTCGATGTAATCGCCGCGGTAACCGGCTTCCGGCCAGCCGGCGTCGTCGGGCTTGAGGCCCTTCGCACGCGCCTGGGTGGACAGCGCCAGGTTCTCGATCTGTACGCCGGCGTCGTTGTAGTAGAACTCGCGCTTGGCGTTCCAACCGTTTACTTCCAGCAGGCGCGCCAGACAGTCACCGATCGCCGCCGCGCGGCCGTGGCCGACATGCAGCGGACCGGTCGGGTTGGCCGACACGTATTCCACGCCCACGGTGCGGCCGTTGCCGCTCAGGTTGTGGCCGTAATCGGCGCCTTCCTTGAGCACGCCGGCCGCTTCGCGCTGGTAGGCGCTGGGGGCGAGGTGGAAATTGATGAAGCCCGGGCCGGCGATCTCGACGCGCAGCACATCATTGCTCTTGGGCAGGGCATCGAGCAGCGCCTGGGCCAGGGCGCGCGGGTTGCTGCGCGCCGGCTTGGCCAGCAGCATCGCGGCATTGGTGGCGAAATCGCCGTGCTCACGGGTCTTCGGGCGTTCGACCACGAATTCCGGGGTCAGGGTATCGGCCGGCAGAGTGCCGTTGGCGCGCAAGGCTTCGATGCCTTGGCTGATCAGGGCGCGGAGGAGATTTTTCACAAGGCCTGCTTTGGGACTGGAGCGGCGGAATCGGCAATTTTAGCCTAGATGGCGGGCCGATCCATTGAACGGGGTTGGGGCAGGGGGCTTGAGGGGTGTTGGGGGCGGTTTCAGGGCTTCGGACAGGGGTTCTGGGACTGACTGGGGCGTTCAGCCCCGAAAAGAGAGGGGGGGTTCGAGCCAGCCTCGTTCAGCCATGGAGACGGGGGTGCCTTCGCCTACTACTACGTGGTCCAGGAGGCGGATGTCGACCAGATCCAAGGCCTTCTGGAGGTGCTGGGTGATCTCGCGATCCGCGCGAGAGGGCTCGGCGCTGCCGGAGGGGTGGTTGTGGCTGACGATGACCGCTGCGGCGTTATGCAATAACGCCCGGCGAACCACCTCCCGCGGGTACACGGCGGCCGCGTCAATGGTGCCGGTGAACAGCTCCTCATAGCCCAGTGTCCGGTTGCGGGTGTCCAGAAACAGGGCCGCAAATACCTCTTGAGGTCGGGAGCGCAGTCTTTGCTTGAAGTAACGCGCTGCAGAGCCGGGGTCGCGCATGCTGTCGCCTCGATCCAATTGCGCGCGGAGGTGACGGTTAGCGAGTTCGAGCGCCGCCACCAGTTTGCATGCTCGTGCAGGCCCCAGTGCCGGAAGCTTCATGAGCTTTGCGGCATCCATGTCCAATAACTTCCGCAGTGGACCATGAATCTTCATCAGCTGACTCGCGCTCTCCAGCACATGCTGGCCCTTGCGGCCGGTACCCATGAATAAGACCAGAAGCTCTACGTCAGATAAAGCAGCGGGTCCTTTTGCCAGCAACCTTTCGCGAGGGCGTTCATCTTTGGGCCAGTCTTTAATTGCCATATCAGCAATTGTCGGGATGCACGAGTGGAGGCGCCATCAGAAGCGATCGCGATAGCGCGTCAGAATCTGGAGGGATGGATGCAGGTGCTATCCCCGGATTTGAATATCAATCTCTGAAAGCCTTGGGATGTCTGCGTCGCATCGTGAGTAATACTTCATGGGCAATCTGCCTCATACAAGCCAACTCAGGGCGTCCCTTTAGGGGTGAAACCATGTCATTGCTATGAAAAACCCAGCCCAGCGAATTGTTTCGTGACAAGTCCATGTACCTTTCCTCAAGCTGTGGATCAACATGCGCGCCGCCATCGGTGTCGGCCACATTCCCCACAAGCTCGCGCCTGCTAAGAAATCGTCCCTTGTTGTCCTTCAGAACCGGCTCGTTCCACCATGTGGGGAAGGGTACGAGTTTCGGGCGTCTATGTGATTCGCCTGCCGCGACGAGAGGAAGATACTCCGCGCCGTTTGCATCCATTCGGTACATAACCAAATTGCATTCGGTAAGGAGATTGCGAGGATTCAGTTCTCCAGCGGAATCGTAAAAATGACCGTCGCGTAGGCCGAGTTGTTCAAGCAGTGCTTGTGAATTTCCGCGATGGTGCAACAGGACCCTGAGTGATAGGGCGATGTGTTTGCCAATCGCCTCCAGGCCTGAGTCGAATGAAGAGCATGCATGCTGTAGCAGTTCAACTTGGTCCTGCAGTTCTCTCTCTAGCTCACCCTTCGGCCTCGTGATTCGTACTCTCTTATCCATGGCGTGTCACTCCAGTCTCTCAATGTGGCCAGAATATGGAATTGTTCAAGCAGATCAGAAGCCACATGATCGATTGAACTCCAATCACTGCATCAACAGCCTTACATACCGCGCATACAAGAATCTCTGGTTCCGCGCCCGGCCCGTCGTCTCCTCCAACACCCCAGCTACCTGCAATCCATTGATGGCCTTCGCCGCAGTTGGAGCACTCACCTCCAGCACCTGCGCCGCACGATCAATGTTGATTCTCGGCATGGTGGGAAGCAGCTCGAACAACCGAAGCGTCGCCAACGTACTGGTACCCAGCGCAAGCACACGCTTCCGATCCTCGGCGATGCATGCGGCAAGGGCAACGATGCTGCTTTGCGCCTCATCAGCAGCGGCCTCCACGGCCTCCAGAAAGAAGCTCACCCAGCCTTCCCAGTCACCGTCATTTCGAATGGCGGAAAGCCGGTCGTAGTACATCCGCTGGTGTCGTTTCAGGTAACCAGACACATACAGCAACGGCTCGGGCATCAACTTCCACTCTTCCAACAGCATGGCGATGAGCAGGCGGCCGATACGTCCGTTGCCGTCCAGGAAGGGGTGGATGGTTTCGAATTGCGCATGCACCAACGCCACGCGCACCAAGGGCGGCAACGCGTGCTCTGGCTGGTGGATATAGCGCTCCAGCGCGCTGAGTGCGGGCCCCACTTCCTGCGCGGGCGGTGGAACGAAGCTCGCATTGCCTGGTCGGCTTCCACCAATCCAGTTCTGTGTAGTGCGCACGGCCCGTGGCTGCTTGGTGGCGCCACGCACGCCCGTCATCAGCACCCGGTGGGACTCGGTCAGCAGCCGCAGTGATACCGGCAGACCGGTAGGGCTACGCAGCTGCTCGCGCGCGTAGTTGAACGCCAGCAGGTAATTCGTAACTTCTTCCACATCCTGGGCATTGGTCACCGTCATACCGGCTTCCTCATCCAGCACGTCGGTCAGTGTGGCCTGGGTGCCTTCCAGCTGCGAGGTAAGCAAGGCCTCCTTGCGGATGGCGGCATAGATCAGCCAGTTGCTGGAGGCCACCAGCCCGGCCATACCGGACAAGCGCGTCAACGCTACTTCGGCGCGGGCGTTCTGCTCCACGTACGCGGTGGGGGAAAGCACCGGATCTCCGGGCGGGAGGGCGTGAGGCACGAACGCGTGAACGTTCTCGCCACCAACGGCGGTTGTGGCACAGGTCCCAGTGATGCGCGGCATGACAAGGTTCCTTTGGATACGGTTTCAGCTGCGAAAGAAACCTTTCCCAGCCGCGATCGTTATTAAAGCATCCTTTTTTAACGACTAAAACCACGGAGTCACCTTCCGTTGTCGGCACCCTTGCCCAGGCAGTTCCATCTCCTGGGCAGGCCAACAATCAAGGGTGGCACCCGTGCACCCTCATGACCAAAAACACCCCCCTCATGCCCCTGGGGCATGAGCCGCCCGCACCCCATCAGGTAAGCTAATCGCCTCGGTTCGACAGGAACACCCAAGGTGGCTGACTCCCCCCAGGCTTCTCCGGCGTCCGCGCGCCCGTTGGAAGGCCAGAAGCTGTTGTTGTGCGTTGGTGGCGGGATCGCTGCCTACAAGTCGCTGGAACTGGTGCGCCGCCTGCGCGATGCCGGGGCCCAGGTGCAGGTCGCGATGACTGCCGGGGCCCAGCAGTTCGTCACCCCGCTGAGCTTCCAGGCACTGTCCGGCCAGCCGACCCGCACCACCCTGTGGGACAGCGCGGCCGAGCAGGCCATGGGCCATATCGAGCTGGCCCGCTGGGCCGACCGCATCGTGGTCGCCCCGGCCACCGCCGATCTGCTCGCGCGCCTGGCCAACGGCCACGCCGATGATCTGGTCACCACCCTGTGCCTGGCCACGACCGCGCCGCTGACCGTGTGCCCGGCGATGAACCACCGCATGTGGCTGCACCCGGCCACCCAGGCCAACATCGCCCTGCTGCGCGAGCGTGGTGCCCAGGTGATCGGGCCGGAAGACGGTCCGCTGGCCGAAGGCGAGTCCGGTCCCGGTCGGCTCACCGAACCGAACGCGATCGTGGCCGCGCTGGCCCGGCTGCACGCGCCGGCCCCCGCCGAGCCACCGGCGAGCAGTGAACTGAAGGGGCTGCGCGTGCTGATCAGCGCCGGCCCCACCTATGAAGATATCGACCCGGTGCGCTACGTCGGCAACCGCAGCAGCGGCAAGATGGGCTACGCGCTGGCCGCCGCAGCCGCCCGCCTGGGCGCGCAGGTGGTGCTGGTCAGTGGCCCGGTCCAGCTGGCCACGCCTGCCGGTGTGCAGCGCGTTGATGTGCGCTCGGCCGCGCAGATGCGCGAAGCGGTGCTCGGTGCGTTGCCGGCCGACATCTATATCGGTGCGGCCGCGGTGTCCGATTACACCCCGCGCCAGGTCGCTCCGCAGAAACTCAAGAAGACCGCCGATACCCAGAGCCTGACCCTGGAGCTGGTGCGCACCCCGGACATCCTGGCCGAGGTGGCCACGCAGACCAACGCGCTCAAGCTGGTGGTCGGCTTCGCCGCCGAAACCCACGATGTGGAGAAGTACGCGCGCGGCAAGCTGGTCGACAAGCGCCTGGATCTGGTGATCGCCAACCAGGTCGGGATCAGCACCGGCGGTTTCGAGAGTGATGAAAACGCGGCCACGGCCTACTGGCAGGGCGGCGAACAGGTGTTCCCCGGCACCTCCAAGGCCGTGCTGGCCGAACAACTGTTGTCCCTGATTGCCCAGAGGTTGCACGCATGACCATCGATTCCTCCCTCCAGCCGTTGCAGGTCAAGCTGCTCGATCCGCGTTTCGGCGACGAATGGCCGCTGCCGGCCTACGCCACCGAACACAGCGCCGGCCTCGATCTGCGTGCTGCGCTGGAGACCGAGCTCACGCTGCAGCCGGGCGACACCGCGCTGATTCCCAGTGGTATCGCCATTCATATCGCCGATCCAAACCTGGCCGCCGTGGTGCTGCCGCGCTCCGGGCTTGGCCATCGCCACGGCATCGTGCTGGGCAACGGCACCGGCCTGATCGATGCCGATTACCAGGGCCCGCTGCTGATCAGCGCCTGGAACCGCGGCCGCGAGCCGTTCACGCTGCAGCCCGGCGATCGCATCGCCCAGCTGGTGGTGCTGCCCATTGCACGCGTGGCGCTTCAGGTAGTGGATACTTTCACCGACAGCGCCAGGGGAACGGGTGGATTCGGCCATACCGGGGTGCGCTGACAGGGGAGCGTCATGAGCAAGGCGAAGGCGGAAGGACGGCCGCGGTTGACCACAGGGCGCTCGGTGCCGCTGTTGGCCGTGCTGCTGGTGCTGTTGGCGGTCTGGTTCGGGTGGAGCGGTGTGCGCCAATGGCGCCAGGCCGCCGTCGGCGCCGAGCTTGAACACTCCCGCGACCAGGTGGTCGCGGGGCTGCAGAAGGCGCTGACCGGTCAGCTCGGCAAGCTGGGCAAGGTGCTCAAGACCGAGCGCGTTGCCAGCGCACTGGCCAGCGGCAACGCACAAGGTGCGGCCGTCGCCATCCGCGAAGGCTGGCCCGGCGTGGAAGACGTCCAGATCCTCACGGCCGATCTTGATGCGGCGTACGCCGATCCGAAGGCCTTCGGTTACTCGCGCCTGGCCCTGCTCGAGGCGGCCATCGCCGATGACACACCCGTCGGTCGCGTGGTGCGCGATGCCGGCGGCCAGCGCCTCGGCCTGGCCGCGGCGGTGGAGCTGGGCCCGCAGGGGGCGGCCGTGGTCTACGTGCGGCAGCCGCTGCTGCGGCTGACCGGCATATTCGACCAGGTCGCCGTGCCGGGCGCCGGCTATCTCGCCCTGCGCCAAGGCAATCACAACGTGATTGAACAGGGCAGCCGCGGGCTGTCCGGCGGCGCTGAAGCGCTGGCACGTCCGATCGGCACCAGTGGCCTGCGCCTGTCGGCCGCGGTGCCGGACATCGAACCGGGCCCGTTGGGCCTGGGGGCGATCTCCAGTGCGATCGTGGCCGTGTTGTTGCTGCTGATTGCCGTGCTGCTGGTGCTGGGCAAAGGCAAGGTGCCGTTGCCGCGTCGCCGTGGTGCCGCCGACAGTGGTGCCGACGCCGGTCCCACCTTGAGTGAAAGTCTCGCCCAGGTACCGCTCGCGGTGGCCGCCGTCGAGAGCGTTGATGAAACAGCAGCGGCCGCGCCGCCGCCGGCCGTGCCGGGCGAGACCGTCGCGGCCGGGATCTTCCGCGCCTACGACATCCGCGGCATCGTCGGCCGCGAGCTGACCCCCAAGGTCGCCGCCCTGATCGGCCAGGCGATCGGTTCGGTGCTGCAGGTCCAGGGCCTGCGCGACATCGTGGTGGGACGCGATGGACGCCTGTCCGGCCCCGAGCTCACCGCCGGCCTGATCGAAGGCCTGCGCCGCGCCGGCTGCAACGTCACCGATATCGGCCTGGCGCCGACGCCGGTGGTGTACTTCGCCAGCTACCACCTGCGCGCCGGCAGCTGCGTGGCGGTGACCGGCAGCCACAACCCGCCGGACTACAACGGCTTCAAGATCGTGGTCGGCGGTGAAACGCTGTCCGGCGATGCGATCACCGAGCTGTACCACCGCATCCGCGATGGTCAGCTGCACGTGGCCCCCGAGCCGGGCAGTTTCCAGACCCGCGACGTCAATGCCGACTACATCCAGCGCATCGCCGATGACGTGCAGCTGGATCGCCCGCTCAAGGTGGTCGCCGACGCGGGCAATGGTGTGGCCGGCGAGCTTGCCCAGCCGCTGCTGGAAGCGGTCGGTGCGGAGGTCATTCCGCTGTACTGCGATGTGGACGGCACCTTCCCGAACCACCATCCGGACCCGAGTGACCCGCGCAATCTGGAAGACCTGATCCAGACCGTGAAGCGCTTCGATGCGGATATCGGCCTGGCCTTTGATGGCGACGGCGACCGTCTCGGCGTGGTCACCCGCGAAGGCACGATCATCTACGCCGATCGCTTGCTGATGCTGTTCGCCGCCGATGTGCTGATGCGCAACCCGGGCGCGCTGGTGATCTACGACGTGAAGTGCAGCGGCAAGCTCTCCGATTACGTGCTGCGCAACGGTGGCAGCCCGCTGATGTGGAAGACCGGCCATTCGCTGATGAAGGCGAAGATGCGCGAAACCGACGCCGAGCTGGCGGGCGAGATGAGCGGGCACTTCTTCTTCAAGGAACGCTGGTTCGGCTTCGACGATGGCCTGTACGCCGCCGCGCGCCTGCTGGAGATTCTGGCCCAGCGCGAAGAGAGCCCCTCGGAGGTGTTGGACGAACTGCCCGACAGCGTCTCCACCCCGGAGTTGAAGGTGCCGGTGGACGCAGGCACCCCGCACGCGCTGGTGTCGCTGTTCGTGTCCTCGGTGCAGGTGGAGGACTCGCCGTTCGCCGGCGCGCGCCTGTCCACCATCGACGGCCTGCGTGCCGATTTCCCCGATGGCTGGGGCCTGGTGCGCGCGTCCAACACGACCCCGGTGCTGGTGCTGCGTTTCGAGGCCGATGACGAGGCGGCGCTGGAGCGCATCAAGGCCCTGTTCCGCGCGCAGCTGCAACCGCTGCTGCCGGGTGTGGACCTGGGCTTCTGACCCCAGGAGGGCGCATCCACGCATGGCGTGGATCTACCCTGTCGGAACCTGTGCACCTGCCCTATGCATGGTCGTGCACGGGACCGTGTAGATCCACGCCATGCGTGGATGCCGTTGATCACCCCTTGAACCGCAGCCCCACGCCGGGCTCGGTGAACAGATAGCGCGAATCCAGCGCCGAATCGCCCAGCTTGTGGCGCAGCTTGCCAACCAGAATCCGCAGGTAATGCGTGTCGTGCTGGTGTGTCGGCCCCCAGATGTCCTGCAGGATCTGCGGCTGGGTCACGACCCGCCCGGCATTGCGCAGCAGCAGTGACAACAACGCGTACTCCTTGCGTGTCAGTGCCACCGGCGCACCCTCCAGATGTACTTCGCGCCGCACCAGGTCGATATGCAGGTGCCCATCATCGAACTGGGGCAGCACGCCCTCGCTGGAGACCGTGCGCGAGCGCAGCAGGGCACGCACGCGCGCCATCAGCTCCTGCGTGCCGAACGGCTTGGTCACGTAGTCGTTGGCGCCGGCATCCAGCGCCCGCACCTTCTCGGTCTCGCTGGCGCGCACGGTCAGCATGATCACCGGCACCTGGCTCCACTGACGCAGCTCGCCCAGCACGTCATGGCCTTCCATGTCGGGCAGGCCGATATCCAGGATCACCAGGTCCGCCCCTTCGCCGACCAGCGCTTCCAGCCCGGCCTGGCCGGTGGCGGCCTGGGACACGCGGTAGCCCTGCGCGCGCAGGCTGATCTCCAGGAAGCGCCGGATCTGCGCTTCATCGTCGATCACCAGCACACGCGCCGGGGGCACGCCGTGGGAAGCCTCAGGAATCATCGGTGTCATCGGCAGGGTGGGGCTGCAGCAAGGGCAGGGTGATGCGGATCAGGGTACCGCGTCCGTCGCGGCCCGGCAGCGCCTGCACGCTGCCGCCATGCGCCCCGATCATGCCCTGGCAGATGGTCAGGCCCAGGCCCGTGCCATGCCGGCCACGGTCGCCGCGCTCCACGCTGTAGAACATGTCGAAGATGCGCGCCCGCTCGTCGTCGGGAATACCGGGGCCGGCATCGAGCACGTCGATGCGCAATTCGCCCTCGACCAGCCGCGCCTGCACCTCCACCGCCGCACCGGGCGGGGAGAACTTGGCCGCGTTCTCCATCACGTTGAACACCGCCTGCTCGACCAGCGCCGGATGCACCCAGATCGGCGCCAGTTCAGCGGGAATATCCAGCTTGAGCAGCACGTCGGGCTGATAGCGCTGCAGGCGGCGCGCGGCCGAACCGACCAGCTCATCCACGCCGATCCAGTCGCGGTTGATCTGCAGGCCGTCATGGCCGAGCCGGGTCATGTCCAGCAGGTTCTGGATGTAGCGGTCCAGGCGCTCGCCTTCGACCAGGATGGTATCCAGCAGGGCGCGCCGGTCACTGGCATCCATCGCATCGGCGTAGCTGGAGAGGCTGTCGGCCGAGCCGATCATCGCCGCCAGCGGCGAGCGCAGGTCATGCGACACCGAGGACAGCAACGCCGAGCGCAGCCGCTCGGTCTCGTTGCTCACGTGCGCCTTCTCCAGATCGGCCACCAGCTGGGTGCGCAGCGCAGCCTGCGCGATATCGTCCACCATCGCCTCGGCCAGCTGGCGCTGCTCGGGCGTGAGCCGCGGCGCCTCGCGCGGGAAGCGCATGCCGGCCACGCCGATCGCCCGGTCGTCGCCGTCCAGCAGCGGCAGGAACCACCAGCCGGCACCGGCCAGCGTATCGGTGAAGCGCCCGCTGGGCTGGCCGTGCCGGTGCGCCCAGTCGGCCGCGGCCAGATCCGTATCACCTGGCGCGGCGCTGCCACTGGCGCTGGTGTACTGCCCGATGCGCAGCCACGCCGGGGCATCCATCGCCTGCTCCAGCGCTTCCCGACCGGCCTGCGCGACCTGCTCGTTGCTGGGCGCACTGGCCAGCTGCCGGCCCAGTGCCTGGCGCGCATGCGCGTGCCGGTTGGCGGCGCGCAAGGCCACCACCTGCATGCGCAGGCGCGAGGCCAACCGCCCTGCCACCAAGGCGGCGGCCAGGAACAGGAAGACCGTGATCACGCCCTGCCGCGCGCTGATCGCGAAGGTGAAGCGCGGCGCGATGAAGAAGAAGTTGTAGGCGAGGAAACACAGCGCGGCGGCGATCACCGCCGCACTGGTGCGGCTGCGCGCAGCGACCATCACTACCGCCACGATGAAGACCATCGACAGGTCGTACAGCCCGATCCAGCGTTCGGCGACCAGCGCCACCAGGCAGGCGGCCGCAGTGGCCCCCACTGCCAGCAGCGCATCCTTGCCGGCGCTGCGGCTGGGTATCGACAGCCCGGACCGGCGTGCCCGCGCACGTGCCTGTGGTGTACCGATGATGGTGATCTCGAAATGCGCGCCGCGTCGGATCAGCTGCTGGGTCAGCGTGCGGTTGAGCATGCGTGCCAGCGGCCGCTCGCGTGTGCGGCCCAGCACCAGCGTGGAGACACCGTTGTGTGCGGCATGGTCCAGCAGCGCATCGGCGATGCTGGAGCCATGCAGCAGCTCCGCTTCACCCCCGAGGCGGCGGGCCAGGGCGAAGGCGGCATCGATCTCGCGCCGGGTCTGCTCGTCGTGCGCGCGCGCCTGCACCGTCACCACCGTCCACGGCGCATCGCGCCGCTCGGCGATGCGCCGGCCGACCCGCACCAGGTACTCGCTCTGGCCGCCGCCATCGATCGCCACCAGCACCCGCCGGCGCAGCGGCAGGTTGCCTTCGCCGCGCGCGGCACGGGTTTCGCGCAGGCTGCTGTCCACGCGATCGGCGGCTTCCTGCATGGCCAGCTCGCGCAGCGCGGTCAGGTTGGCCGGCGAGAAGAACGCCTGCAACGCCTGCGCCGCCTGCTCCGGCACGTAGACCTTGCCCTGCTGCAGCCGCTCGATCAGTTCGCGCGGCGGCAGGTCCACCAGCACGATGTCGTGCAGGCGGTCGAGCACCGCATCGGCCACGGTCTCGCTGACCCGCACCCCGGTGATCCGCATGACCACGTCGTTGAGGCTTTCCAGATGCTGGATGTTGACCGTCGTCCACACGTCGATGCCGGCATCCAGCAGCTCCATCACGTCCTGCCAGCGCCGCTCGTGGCGACTGCCGGGCACGTTGCGATGCGCCAGTTCGTCCACCAGCACCAGCGCCGGGCGACGTGCCAGCACCGCGTCCAGGTCCATCTCCTCCAGTGCGTGCTGTTGATACTCGCGCTGCAGCAACGGCACCTGCGGCAGGCCCGCCAGCAGCGCCGAGGTCTCGGCGCGGCCGTGGGTTTCCACCAGCCCGATCACCACATCCACGCCGCGGCGCAGCTGCTCATGCGCGCGGGTGAGCATGCTGAAGGTCTTGCCCACGCCCGGTGCCGCACCCAGGAACACGGTGAGTTTGCCGCCGGCTTCGCGCTGCAGGGTGTCGACCAGGGCGTCGGCCTGGCGGGTACGGGAGTCGCTCATGGGCGGGGATTGTGCGCCGGTTCGCGCGATCCCGGCATCACGGTCGCGCCTTGAGATCATCCAGCGCCAGGTTCAACGTCATCACGTTCACCCGCGGCTGGCCGAACACGCCCCATTGCGGGCCCCGGGTATTGGCCTGCACCAACGCGGCGACGCGCTCCACCGGCAGGCTACGGCTGCGTGCCACCCGGGCAATCTGCACCTGCGCGGCGGCCGGGGAGATCTCCGGGTCCATGCCGGCGCCGGACTGGGTCACCAGATCGCCGGGAACCTGGGCGGCAGGCACGCCTTCGCGTGCGGCCACCGCAGTGATCGCCGCCTGCACCCGTTGCTGCAGCGCCGGGTTGCTGCGCGCCATGTTGCTGCCGGCGGCGGCCATCGGATCGTAGTTGGCCGCCGACGGCCGCGCCTGGAAGTAGCCGTCGCCCACGAACGGTTGGGCGATCAACTGCGAACCGCGTACCTGTCCATCCCGGATCAGCAGGCTGCCATCGGCCTGCGCCGGAAACAGCAGCCGGCTTACGCTGGTGGTGGCCATCGCGTAGGCCAGGCCGAGCAGCAGCAGGCTGCTTATGCCGAGCACGAGGGCCGGGCGCCAGGCGCTGTCCTGCTGCAGCTGGGTAGGGGCAGCAGCGCGGCTGCGCGCGGAACGGGGAACGGACGTAGCAAGCGAGCGGTTCATGCGCCGAATACCGAGACAAGGAAGAGGTCGATCACTTTGATGGCCGCAAACGGCAGCAGCACGCCGCCCAGGCCGTACACCAGCATGTTCCGGCGCAGCAGCGCCGTGGCCGTGGCCGGGCGGAAGCGCACCCCGCGCAACGCCAGCGGGATCAGCGCCGGGATCACCAGGGCGTTGAAGATCAGTGCCGCCAGCACTGCATTGCGCGGGCTGGACAGGTGCATCACGTTCAACGCCGCCATCGCCGGCAGGGTCGAGGCGAACAGCGCCGGCAGGATCGCGAAATACTTGGAGACATCGTTGGCCAGCGAGAAGGTGGTCAGCGCACCGCGCGTGATCAGCTGCTGCTTGCCCACTTCAACGACCGCCAGCAGCTTGGCCGGATCCGAATCCAGGTCGACCATGTTGCCGGCCTCCTTGGCCGCCTGCGTACCGGAGTTCATCGCCAGCCCGATGTCGGCCTGGGCCAGTGCCGGTGCATCGTTGGTGCCGTCGCCGACCATCGCCACCAGCCGCCCACCGGCCTGCTCGGCCCGGATGCGGGCCAGCTTGTCTTCGGGGCGGGCCTCGGCGATGTAATCGTCCACGCCGGCCTCGGCCGCGATCGCCGCAGCGGTGAGCGGGTTGTCGCCGGTGATCATCACCGTGCGGATGCCCATCGCGCGCAGCTGCGCGAACTTCTCGCGCATGCCGTGCTTGACCACGTCCGACAGCTCGATCACGCCCAGCACATGCCGGCCTTCGCACACCACCAGCGGTGTCGCACCGTTGCGTGCCACCTGTTCCACGCGTCCGGTCAGCTCCGACGGCACCGTGCCGCCCAGCGCACGCACATACGCGGTGATCGCATCGGAGGCGCCCTTGCGGATGCGGCGGCCGCCGTCCAGATCGACGCCGGACATGCGGGTCTGCGCACTGAAGGCCAGATAGTCCGCACGGTCCGGCTCGGCCGTCGTGCAGCCCTGCTCACGCGCCAGCCGCACCACCGACTTGCCTTCCGGGGTCGGGTCGGCCAGCGAGGAGAGCAGCGCCGCCTCGCGCAGCTGGCTGGCGTCGATACCGGCGAGGGCATGGAAATACGTGGCCTGGCGGTCGCCGTAGGTGATGGTGCCGGTCTTGTCGAGCAGCAGCACGTCCACATCGCCAGCTACTTCCACCGCCTTGCCGGACTTGGCCAGCACGTTGGCGGCCAGCGCACGGTTCATGCCGGCGATGCCGATGGCCGGCAGCAGGCCGCCGATGGTGGTCGGGATCAGACACACCAGCAGCGCGATCAGCAGCAGCGGATCGACCTGTACGCCCACGAAGGCGCCGATCGCCGGCAGCGTCGCCACCACCACCAGGAAGGTCAGCGTCATCGCCGCCAGCAGCAGGGTCAGGGCAACCTCGTTCGGGGTCTTCTGGCGGTTCGCGCCTTCCACCAGCGCGATCATCCGGTCCAGGAAGCTGTGGCCCGGCTCGGCGGTGATGCGCACGATGATCTGGTCGGAAAGCACCTTGGTGCCGCCAATCACACCACTGCGGTCGGTACCGGCCTCGCGCAGCACGGGCGCCGATTCACCGGTCACCGCCGCTTCGTTGATCGTGGCCAGGCCCTGCACGATCTCGCCATCGGCCGGGATCAACTCGCCGGCACTGACAATCACGTGATCGCCCGGGCGCAGTTCGGCCGCCGGGACCTGGGTTTCACTGGCCCCGGCATGCGCGGCGGCCAGCCGGCGCGCGGTGAGGTCCTGGCGGGCACGCCGCAGCGAGGCCGCCTGGCCGCGGCCACGCGCTTCGGCGACAGCCTCGGCGAAGTTGCCGAACAGCACGGTCAGCAGCAGGATCGCGGTGACCGCCAGGCCGAAGCCCAGCGGCGCATTGCCGCTCAGCGTCACCAGTGCGCTGACCACCGTGCCGACCATCACCACGGCCATGACCGGGCTGTGCAGCAGGTGCCGCGGCGAGAGCTTGATCACGGCATCGCGCAGGGCACGGCGCCAGCCGGCACCATCCAGCAGGCGCTGGCGGCGGTGGGAAGAAACGTTCAACGGATACGTACTCATGGGAGGCGGTCTCAGTGCAGCGTCAGCGACAGGTGGTCGGCCACCGGGCCAAGGACCAGCGCCGGCATGAACTGCAATACGGTGAGGATGACGATCAGCGCGATCAGGGTCAGCGCGAAGGTCGGGGTTTCGATCTGCAGCGTGCCGGCCGATTCCGGCGCACGCCGCTTGGCCGCCAGCTGCGCGGCCACGATCAACGGGATCACCAGCACGGGGTAGCGACCCAGCAGCAGCACCAGGGTGCAGCTCAGGTTCCACCACACCGTGGCATCACCGAGGCCCTCAAAGCCCGAGCCGTTGTTGGCGAACGCCGAGGTGTACTCGTAGAACACCTGGCTGATGCCGTGGAAGCCGGGGTTGGAGGTGCCGGTGATCGACGGGATCGCCAGGGTCAGCGCGGTGAAGCCCAGGATGGTGATCGGCTGCAACAGCACCAGCAGCGCAAGCAGGCGCACCTGCGGCGTTTCCAGCTTGCGGCCGAACAGTTCCGGGGTGCGGCCGGTCATCAGCCCGGCCAGGAACACGCCCAGCAGCAGGTACACGAGGAACTGCTGCAGGCCACAGCCGATGCCACCCCAGATCGCATTCACCAGCATGTTGACCATCGGCACGGCACCGGCCAGCGGACTGAGCGAGTCATGCATGCCGTTGACCGAACCGTTCGATACCTGGGTGGTGATCGCGGCCCACAGCCCCGTGCCATCGGCACCGAAGCGCACTTCCTTGCCCTCCATCAGCAGCGGGCTGGCCGCCGTGGCCGAGTGACCCTCCAGCCACACCGTGGCGGCAATCGACACGCTGGACATCGCCAGCATGCAGCCGAACACCAGCCCGGCCAGGCGCCTGCGTCCGGTGAACGCGCCGAGCATGAAGATCACCGCGATCGGGATCAGCAGGATGCCGATCAGTTCCAGCGCATTGGACAGCGGGGTCGGGTTCTCCAGCGGCATCGCGCTGTTGGGGCCGTACCAGCCACCGCCGTTGGTGCCCAGCTGTTTGGCCGCGACCATCGCCGCGACCGGGCCGAGCGGAATCTTCTGCGTGTCCACGCCGGCCGCGGCATCGATCGGCGTGGCCTGCGGACCACCAGCGAACGTGGCGGGCACGCCCTGGCTGGTCAGCAGCACCGCCCACAACAGGCACAGCGGCAGCATGAAGCGCACGCACGCGCGCACCACATCGGCGTAGTAGTTGCCCACATCGACACGGCGGTCCGCACTGAGCAGCGCGGCCTGGTCAGCCGGCACGTCCTCAGGGCGCGCACTGAACAGTGCACGCAGGGTGGCCACCACGAGCGCCAGGCCCATCATCGGCGTCACCACCTGCAGCCCGGTGATCGCGGTCATCTGCGCGAAGTAGGACAGCTGCGCCTGGCCGGAATAGTGCTGCTGGTTGGTGTTGGTCAGGAACGACACCATCGTGTGCAGCGCGGTATCCCAGCGCATGTTGGGAATCTGGTCGGGATTGAACGGCAGCCAGGCCTGGGTCATGAAGACCGCCTGCACCAGCACCGCGATCACCACGTTGCTGAGCAGGAAGGCACCCACGTAGCCACGCCAGGACATGCCGCGCGCCGGGTTCACCCCGAGCAGCCGGTACAGCGGTTTTTCAATCCACCCGAACAGCGCGTCGCCGCGCATCGGGCCACCGCGCATCACCCGGGCCAGGTACAGCCCCAGCGGAAAGGCCAGCACGATGCTGGCCAGCAGGATCAACAGGATCTCGGTCATGGTCGGCTCCGGTCAGAAGGTTTCGGGCCGAAGCACGACGTACAACAGGTAGGCGGCGGCAACGAGCACCAGCACGCCGCACAGCAGGGAAAGCCAGGCAGACATGGTCGTGGCCTCAAACGCGGGAAAGGGAGCGCGCGGTGCACGGGGCACCGGCGGGGGAGACAGGCAGATACAGGTGCATGGGACGTCCAGGTGGAACCACTCCACGTCAGGCGCTCATGGTCTGCCTGCCCGGCATAAACGCTCCACGCCCGAAACCGGCGACTCCCGTAAAAAGTGCATAAAAAGGTGCGTCTTTGGTGCGAACGTTACGCCCCGCAGCGACCGGCAGGCCCCTCGGCAAATGTCCCCCGGCCGCCGCCTGACGGCGACAGCCTCCTCCTTGATTTTGCCCAGGGACCTGCCGGCCGCTACGGAGCTCAGCGTGTGGTAAAGCGGACTTCGCTGTTGGGCGCCAGTGGTCTGTAAACGCGGGGTGCTATGCCCTTGTGGGCGAAATCAAGGAGGAGGGGACGGCCGCAGGCCGGCACCGGGGGACATTCGCCGACAAGGGCATAGCGCCCCAGCGCCCGACCCATCGACCGCCGCGCTTGAGAACGTCCAGAGCGCTTCACACTTGCCGCGAGGACAACACAAAAAAAGCGGCCAAAAGGCCGCCTTCGTTTCAACGCTATCGCACATCCACCCTTACCCGCGCGGATCGCTCCCCACACCCTTCAGCAACCGATAACGCTGCAGCGTGCTCTCGATCTCCACATCCAGCGCCTGGCGCTGCTGCTCGAACGATGCCTGCATGCGCCGCTGCGCCACCAGCTCGGCATGCCGCTCACGGATGCGCTCGGCCTGCTTGTCCGGCACCGGCTGCCCATCCAGCTCGCGGTTGCCCGCGCTGGCCAGCAGCGTGACCAGCGCATCACGCACGCTGGCCACGTTATAACTGGCGGTGTGGATGTTGTTGTCCAGGATCCCGCTGCGCTCGGCGAACACCCGGCGCAGGTCGTCCTCGTTCTCGTACGTGGCCAGCATGGCCTGCTCGGTGCGCTGGCGGGTCTGCTCGGCCGCCAGGTCCAGGCGCTGCTGCGCGGCCTGCGCAGCAGCGTCGGCGCGTTCCTCGTCGGTCAACGCGCGCTGCACTTGCCCACTGCGCATGCCGCTGCGCAGGTTGAACTCCTCGCGCGCGCTGTTCACCGCCTCCTGGGGCAGGGCATCACTGCAGATCCGCTCGCTGCCCTTGTTCCAGCAGTACAGCTTCTTCGGCGTCGCATCGGCCGTGCGCTTCTGCGCCTGGGCAGGCAACAGCGGCACGGCCAGCAACAGGCCGACAACGGTGAACGTGGCAAACCTGGACATGGTGAAAGCCCCCTGCTCTCAACGCGTAGGACGGCTGCCGTAGCGGGAACGATAGTCCTCCAGCGGCTGCCGGTAGCCGACAAGTTCCGGATTTCCGGAGGCAAAATCAAGCAGGTCGGCCAGCGTGGCCACGGCGACCACCGGAATGCCGGCTTCTTCGGCCACGGACTGCGCGGCCGAACGGCGGTCGGTTTCCGAGGCGATCTCCTGGCGGTCCAGTGCGACCACGATGCCGGCCGGGGTGCCACCAGCACCCTTGATGATCGTCAGTGCCTCGCGGATCGCGGTGCCGGCGGTGATCACGTCATCCACGATCAGCACGCGCTTGCCATTCATGTCGGCGCCGATCAGGTTGCCGCCTTCGCCGTGGTCCTTGGCTTCCTTGCGGTTGAACGACAGCGGCAGGTCGCGGCCGCGCTGGGCGAATTCACAGGCGGTCGCGGTGGCCAGCGGAATGCCCTTGTAGGCCGGGCCGAACACGACGTCGAACTTCAGCCCGGTCGCTTCCACGGCATCGGCGTAGCAGGCCGCCAGCTGGGACATGCGCGCGCCGGAATCGAACCGGCCGGCATTGAAGAAATAGGGGCTCAGACGGCCGGACTTCAGGGTGAACTGGCCGAAACGCAGGGCATCGGCGGTCAGGGCCAGTTGCAGGAAACGGTGGCGATGGTCGCTCATCAAGACTCAATTCAATTCATTTGGAGCGCAAATCCTAATGCATGCCCGCACTTTTCCGCTCGCCGGCCCCTGCGGCCCGGTGTCGCATGGGGCGGTGCGACAACCTGCAAAGGCCCCGGCGCGCGGTAATCGCGTCCGTTTCCAGCCAGCCCCTGCAAGGGCCGAAACGGTATGCTCTTGCGGGTATCGTTCCAGACCCGGGTCAGCATGCGCATCATCAGTTTCAACGCCAATGGCATCCGTTCCGCCGCCACCAAGGGCTTTCTCGAGTGGTTCCGCGCCCAGGACGCCGACGTCCTGTGCATCCAGGAAACCAAGGCCCAGGAAGACCAGCTGACCGACCCGATGTTCCGCCCGGACGGCCACCACTGCTTCTACCGCGACGCCATCACCAAGAAGGGCTACAGTGGGGTCGCCATCTACAGCAAGCGCGAGCCGGACCAGGTGATCACCTCGCTGGGCTGGGCCCCGTTCGACGATGAAGGCCGTTACATCGAGGCGCGCTACGGCAACCTCAGCGTGGTCTCCTTCTATATCCCCTCGGGCAGCTCGGGCGACCTGCGCCAGGGCTTCAAGTACGAAGTGATGGAATGGCTGCGCCCGATCCTGGCCGAGTGGCTGGCCAGTGGCCGCGACTACGTCCTGTGCGGCGACTGGAACATCGTGCGCTCGGCGCTGGACATCAAGAACTGGAAATCCAACCAGAAGAACTCCGGCTGCCTGCCGCCCGAGCGCGACTGGCTCAACGGCCAGTGCGTGGATGCCGACCAGGCGCTGGATATCGCCGCCGGCCAGGGTTGGACGGATGCCTACCGCCTGCTGCACCCGCAGGGCGAGGACTACACCTGGTGGAGCAACCGCGGCCAGGCGCGCGCCAATAACGTCGGTTGGCGCATCGATTACCAGTTCGTCAGCCCGGGCCTGCGCGAGCGCCTGCGCAACTGCTCGGTCTATCGCGATGAGCGCTTCTCCGACCATGCCCCGTTCACGGTGGACTACGCCCCATGAGTGAAGCGGTCGAGCCGATGTCCTACAAGGGCTGGGCGGGGATCAAGCGTGCCTTCGGTACGCCCTCGGCGCTGACGATGGCCTTCCTGGGCTTCGGCAGCGGCTTGCCGTTCCTGCTGATCGCCTCGCAGACCCTGTCCACCCGGCTGCGTGATGTCGGCCTGGACCTGGGCAGCATCGGTTTGATCAGCCTGGCCAGCTTCTTCTATCTGATGAAGTTCGTCTGGGCGCCGCTGATCGACCGCTACGCGTTTCCGCTGATCGGCTTCCTCGGCCGCCGCCGTTCCTGGCTGCTCGCCTCGCAGATCGCGGTCACCGGTGGGTTGTTCGCGCTGGCGTTCGTGCGCCCCGAACTCGGCGTCACCCCACTGGTCCTGTGGGTGCTGGTGGCCTCGTTCGCCGGCGCCACCCAGGATTCGGTGGTCGATGCCTACCGCATCGAGATCGCACCGGAGAGCGCGCAGGCGGCACTCGCCGCGACCTACACGCTGGGCTATCGCATCGGCCTGATCCTGGCCGGCGCGGGCGCGTTGTACCTGGCCCAGTTCGAGAGCTGGATCGTGGCGTACCTGGCCATGGCCGCGTTGATGATCCTGCCGATCATCACCACGCTGCTGTGCCGCGAGCCGGAACAGCCGGAAGTGCGCATCCAGCGCCGGATCGATTTCTTCGGAGCCTTCTGGCAGCCGATCGCCAGCTTCTTCAGCACCAACGGCGTGGTGCTGGCGCTGGTGCTGCTGGCCTTCGTCGGGCTCTACAAGTTCCCGGATCAGGTGATCGGGGTGATGGCCGGTCCGTTCTATCTGGATTCGGGCTTCACCAAAGCCGATATCGCCACCGTCTCCAAGCTGTTCGGGGTGTGGATGGGCATCGGCGGTGCCTTCCTCGGCGGCATCGCGGTGGCCGCGTTCGGCTTCCGCCGCATGCTGCTGGTCGCCGCGCTGGGCGTGGCGCTGTCCAACCTGGCGTTCCTGTTGATGGCGCACAACCCGGGCCAGCTGTGGGCGTTCTATGCGGCGCTGAGCGCGGACAACCTGTTCCAGGGCTTTGCCGGCACCGTGCTGGTCGCCTTCATGTCCTCGCTGACCGATCGCAACTTCACTGCCACCCAGTACGCGCTGCTGGTCTCGCTGGCCAACCTGCCGGGCAAGTTCGTCGGCGGCGTCTCCGGTTACATCGTGGAGGCGAGCTCCTACAGCACCTTCTTCATCCTCAGCGCCACCACCGTCATCCCGACCCTGCTGCTGCTGGTCTGGCTGTGGCCACGGATCCGGGACCGCAGCACGGCCTGAGGGGTTTGCGTGCCGGCAGCGCCTGATGGATCATGCCGGCACAGTGGCCGCGGGGATGGCGGCGCGCCAACGGGGAGAGCGATGGCTGATCTACTGCTGCGGGAGGTGGACCCGCTGTTGCTGGAACGTATCCGCCGCATTGCGGTTGCGCGCGGATGGACCCGCGAGGACACCTGCGTGGCGCTGCTGGAACAAGGCCTGTTCGCCAGCGAACTGGAGGTCCGCAGCGGCTTCCACGATCCCGAGGTCGACGCGCTGGCCGATGCCATCGCCGCCCTGCAGGCGTTGCCGGACGCGCAGGGGCTGTAACGGCGGCACGCCGCGAGTGGCGCATCGGCGATCACCGCCGCACGCAGCGCCCCCCGCCGTGGCCCCTCAGCCCAGGTGGATCGCCCCGAGAATCCGCGGCCCCCGCGCGCCACTGACGCTCGGCAGGTTGCCCGGCAGCCCGGCCAGCGTGCGCTGTGCCAACCAGGCGAACCCCATCGCCTCCAGATAATCCGGATCCAGCCCGTGCATCGCGCTGGACTCGATTACCACGCCCGGCAGACGCGCGCCGAGGCGCCGCAGCAGCTGCGGGTTGCGCACCCCACCGCCGCACACCAGCACCCGCTTCGCACCCGGCAGGTGCGCCAGCAGCGCATCGGCCACGGTGGCGGCGGTCAGTTCCAGCAGGGTGGCCTGCACATCCGCGCCCGACACCTGCCCCTCGCCGAGCTGCGCCTGCGCCCAGTCCAGGTGGAACTGCTCGCGCCCGGTGCTCTTCGGCGGCGGCAGCGCGAACCACGGATCGGCCAGCCAGCGCGCCAGCAGCGCGGCATCCACCTGGCCACTGGCCGCGAACGCGCCGTCGGCATCGAACGGTTCGCCGCGATGGCGCTGGCACCACGCATCCATCAGCGCATTGGCCGGGCCGGTATCGAAACCGCGCGGTGTGCCCTCGCGCGGAATCAGGGTGAGATTGCCGATGCCGCCCAGGTTGAGCACGGCACGGTCTTCCTCGCTGTCCCCCAGCATCGCCAGGTGGAAAGCCGGCATCAGCGGCGCGCCATGGCCGCCGGCGGCGACGTCGCGGCGACGGAAATCGGCCACGGTGGTGATGCCGGTCAATTCGGCGATGCGGTTGGCATCGCCGATCTGCATCGTGAAGGCGGGGTCGGCCAGCGGCCGATGGCGCACGGTCTGCCCATGCGAGCCGATCGCCTGCACCTGGATGCGGTCGATGCGCGCGCTGTCCAGCAGGCGGTTGGCGGCCGCGGCGAACGTGATCCCGACCTGGGCATCAAGGCGGCCCAGTGCATCAAGCGAGGTGATGGTGCCGCCTTCTCCCAGTGCGATCAGCTCGGCGCGGATGGCCGGGTCCCAGTCGTGGGTCAGGCCATGGACGAAGCGGCAACCGCCCTCGGCGGGGAACTGCACCAGCGCGGCATCGATGCCGTCGGCGCTGGTGCCGGACATCAGGCCCAGGTAGAGCGGGGTGGTGGGGTCAACAGCAGCGGTCATGGTCAGGCGGTCCAACGGGTTGCGTGCAGCTTCCGCGCAACCCCTTGCCGCCGTCAATCGCAGCGATCAGCCGCGAGTGGATTTGACCGGCTTGCCGGCCTTCGCCGTGGCCGTATCGGTGGCCTTGGCATCCGGTGCCGGGCTGGCATCGGCGTAGATCAGCTTTTCCATGCCCTGGATACGCGCCAGGGCCGGGGCGGTCTGCGCCCGGAAGGCCGCCAGCTCGGCGCCCTGCAGCGGCTCCGGCGGCGGCATCGTCACCGACAGTGGATTGCGGTGCACGCCGTTGACGCGGAATTCGTAGTGCAGGTGCGGGCCGGTCGCCAGGCCGGTCGAGCCGACATAGCCGATCACCGTGCCCTGCGCCACGCGCTGGCCGGTCTTGATCTTGCCGAAGCGCGACATGTGCCCGTACAGCGTGGTGTGGCCGCGGCCATGATCCAGGATCACCACGTTGCCGTAACCGCGCTGGGTCCCGGCGAACTGCACGCGGGCATCGCCAGCGGCCATGATCGGGGTGCCGGTGCGCGCGGCGTAATCCACGCCCTTGTGCATGCGCATCTTGCCCAGCACCGGGTGCTTGCGCGCGCCGAAGCTCGAGCTCAAGCGCGCGAACTGGATCGGCATGCGGATGAAGCTCTTCTTCAGCGGCCGGCCGCTGGCATCGAAGTACTCGGATTTGCCGTTGCGGTCGAAGCGGAAGCCGCTGTAGGTCTTGCCGCCCGAGCTGAAGGTCGCCGCGAGGATCTTGCTGGTGTCCACCTTCTCGCCTTCGCGCCAGGTTTCATCCAGCACCACGCTGAAGCGGTCGCCCGGCTGCAGGTCCTTGGAGAAGTCGATGTCGTACTTGAAGATCTCGTCGGTCATCGTCGCGATCGCCGAGGGCGACAACCCCGCCTTGCGCGCGGCGGCATACAGCGAGCTGGTGATCTCGCCACTGGCGACCACGCGCCGGGTCGAGCTCTCGCGCTTGCTCACCGTTTCGGTGATCTTGTCGCCGGCCAGGGACAGCTCTACACGGTTGTCGGCATCGCGGTCGAAGCGGATCGTGCGCAGCTCACCGGACAGCGGCAGGTCGAAGGCGATCTCCGCCCCCGGGCGCAGCTTGGTCAGCGATTCGCGCACACCGGGGTGCTCCAGCACCTGGTGCATCACCGTGGCCGGGATGCCGGCCTGGTCGAAGAGGTTGCTCAGGGTCTGGCCGCGCTGGACGCGCAGCACCTGCCAGCTGTCGCCGGGGGTCTGCTGCTGGCGTTCCAGCGACAGCGGCGGCAACGGCAGCGCCAGGGTCGAATGGCTGGCCGAGTAGGGCGAGTCGATGGTGTGCGAGAAGCCGGGGACGATCGTGGCCACCAGGGCGCCGATGGTGGCGAACAGGCTGGCGTGCATCCAGTGGCGGCGGGTCCAGCGCTGGTTGAAGGCCGCGGGAAGATGCTGTTTGAGCTTCCGATGGAGGGCGGTGTCGTGGAGGACGTGGAGACGTTCCTTGAAGCGCTGCTTGCGCGCGCGGCCTTGATCGGAATTGAGCATCGTCGGTCTGTTCCTGGCTGGCCCGGGAGCGCGGGCCCAAACGTCGGTAACATAGACAGGTATAAATACCGCGTCAAACCCTTGTGCCTATTGGCTTTTGTGAAGCACCTGCGGTTAACTTGTACTTAACGTCATTCATATAAATAAGGCATTGCCGGGAGTTGTCACGTGTCCTCGATTGAAGAAGCCATTGCCCTGATCGGGCGAGGCGCCGATGAGATCCTCAAATCCGACGAACTGCGCCAGCGTCTGGAAAGCGGCCGTCCGCTGCGGGTCAAGGCCGGCTTCGACCCCACTGCGCCGGACCTGCACCTGGGCCACACCGTGCTGTTGAACAAGCTGCGCCAGTTCCAGGACCTCGGCCACCAGGTGATTTTCCTGATCGGCGACTTCACCGGGATGATCGGCGACCCGTCGGGCAAAAACGTCACCCGTAAGCCGCTCACCAAGGAAGACGTGCTGGCCAACGCGCGTACCTATGAAGACCAGGTCTTCAAGGTGCTGGACCGCGAAAAGACCGAAGTGCGCTTCAATTCGGAGTGGTTCGGCAAGATGGGCGCGGCCGACATGATCCGCCTGGCCGGCCAGCACACCGTGGCGCGCATGCTTGAGCGCGACGACTTCGCCAAGCGCTATGCCGCCCAGCAGTCCATCGCCCTGCACGAGTTCCTGTACCCGCTGGTGCAGGGCTACGACTCGGTGGCGCTGGAAGCGGACGTCGAACTGGGCGGTACCGACCAGAAGTTCAACCTGCTGATGGGCCGTGGCCTGCAGGAGCACTACGGGCAGAAGCCGCAGATCGTGCTGACCATGCCGCTGCTGGAAGGCCTGGACGGCGTGGCCAAGATGTCCAAGTCGCTCAACAACTATATTGGTATCAGCGAGCCGGCCATCGACATCGTCACCAAGACCATGAAGATCGGCGACGACCTGATGTGGCGCTGGATCGAGCTGCTCTCCTTTGATATCAGCCAGGCCGAGGCCAAGGCCCTGCGCGAACAGGTCGAGGCGGGTGGGTTGAACCCGCGCGAGGTGAAGCTGCGCCTGGCCCGTGAGCTGACCACCCGCTTCCACGATGCAGCGGCCGCCGAACAGGCCATCGCCGGCTGGAATGCCGCGGTGACCGGGCAGGGCGATGTGACCCTGCTGCCGCTGCAGGAAGTGACCATTCCGGCCGAAGGCCTGCGTATTGGCGCCCTGCTGACGGCTGCCGGCCTCACCCCGAGCAACTCCGAGGCCTCCCGCAAGCTCAAAGAGCGTGCGGTGAAGGTGGATGGCGAGGTGGTGGAGGATGCCCAGCAGGTGTTCGTGCCCGGTTTCGAAGGCCTGCTGCAGGTCGGCAAGCGCACCTTCGCACGCGTGTTGCTGGTCACGGCCTAAGTGGCACAAGGGGTTCGGGCGATCCGGACCCCTTCCAGCATGAATGTGGGAGAGACGACGTGAAAAAATGTCGTCCCCCCCCTTCACAAACGCCCCGGATAGGGACATACTTTCCCTCCCCCGACGCAGGGGCCACCGCAAGGCGGCAACCGCGAAGGAACAGGACTTCAACTT